>JAQBNI010000152.1 GCA_028288625.1 Bacteroidota bacterium
GCACAAGGTCGCCGCTTGCACCAACACCGCCATGCTCATACATGCACGGATAAATATTCTTATTAATTATTTTTTGCAATAACAAAACCAATTCTTTATCAACGCCGGAATATCCTTTCATTAAAGAAGAAAGGCGGGCGATCATGGAAGCTTTCACATACACAGGTTCTATTAAATTACCGGTGCCTGAACAGTGGCTCCTGATCAGATTATATTGTAATTGCTGAAGGTTTTTATCTGCAATTTTATATTGCGCCATGGGACCGAAGCCCGTATTTACGCCATATATTATCTTGCCTTTTGAGAAATCTGTTAAGAAATGGAAGCTTTTATCAACTTTTACTAAAGCATTTTTTGAAAGATTTATTTCCTTATGCTCGAAGAGAATAGAATAAATATCATCAAGAGACAATTCATTTTCACCAACAGTAATCATTCTTATATACTTTGTAGTAGTTTTTGGTACCTGCAAAGGTAGTTGTTTATGACTAAATACAAAAATATATATAATAGCTGCCGATTAGTTCTCATATATTCCCGGGTTTATATGTAAAACATGCGACTTTAAAATTATGTCGTTTTGTATTGACGAACCACGGTCGATAAGGTTTTTATGGCAGACCGGTGGTTTTTTACATAATGATTATTCTCATCCCAAACATAGCCGGCAAGCACGGAACAGATCTGTTTTTTGATAGCTTCATTCGGATGTTCGGCAAAAAGTATGTCCTGCAGTGTGCCGTCATACCAACTCATTACATAAGTTCTGAATGTATCAACGCCTTTTTGCACAATATCACTAAACTCGGTTTGCCAATCTACGGTATGCCCGCTTAGCTGTTTTACAACTGCATGTGCGGCTAACTGGCTGGAAGATACCGCGAGTGTAACGCCGGATGAAAATATCGGGTCTAAGAATTCCGTTACGTTACCGGTGAGTACAAAACCATCTCCGAAAAATCTATCTGTAGTAACTGACCAGCCTTCTATCGTTCTTGGCTCGAAACGAAACTTCGCATCTTCAAAACGTTTCGCGATATGTTTTTCGGTAGAAATTAATTGGCGCAATTGCTCGTCATTTG
Source organism: Bacteroidota bacterium (assembly GCA_028288625.1). Classification (GTDB taxonomy): domain Bacteria; phylum Bacteroidota; class Bacteroidia; order Chitinophagales; family JADIYW01; genus JADJSS01. Next base: position 1,083 of record JAQBNI010000152.1, read on the forward strand.
TTCCGGTTCCTTTTTCGAAGAACGCAGGATCTCCCACAAATCCAACGGAAGTAAATCCATTGGAAAAAGGAATTACCCATATCCATACACCCGGCGCATGATCGATGATAATGATCCTGTTCGGTTCATCGTACTCTTCGCGTTTTGTATCGAGTATGTGCGTGAATAACGTCTTGCGCGGGGGCAGATTTGAAGGTCTGTCTAAGTTTAATAATTTCGGGATCACCCTGCCATAACCACTGGCATCAATAATAAAACGTGCTGCAATTTGTTTGCTGTTTCCGTCTTTATCAACGACTGTTGTTACGGAATCTGTGCCATTAAATTCTATATCAGTTACACCAGTTTCGAAATCGAGCGGAATGCCCATTCTTTGATTTTCCTGTGCTAATAATAAATCGAAATCTTCACGCGGCACCTGCCATGTCCAGCTCCATCCCTTTGTAAACTGGTCTGTAAAATTGAAGTCGCAGATCTTGTCGCCTTGCACAAATTTGGCTCCGAATTTTTGCTGGAATCCTTTTGCTGTCAATGCGGGAATAAATCCAGCTTCGTCAAAAGCTTCCATGCTTCTTGGCAGTAAGCTTTCCCCAATAACAAAACGCGGGAATTTTAATTTTTCCACCATCTTTACTTTTAAGCCGGATTGATTTACAATGGCTGCCGCGACTGATCCCGCAGGTCCTGCACCGATTACTAATACATCTACTGATTCTTTTTGCATACTACAATTTTTCTGTTTTTCTTTTATCGTAAAATTTATTGAGTTTCCTGTTGCTTACATTTTGCTGCAAACTTAAAATATTGTCATTTGATATAAAACTTATTTTTGGTAAAACCCTTAATGATGACCTGATCATCTCGGTTATTTTTTGTTGTGTATCTGCTTTCTCATCTTTTACAGAAATATAAAGATGTAAGTCATCAGTATTAATTTCGTTCAGGCTCACTTCCACAAAATAATTTTTTATTTCTTCTATGCCGCTAAGTGTATTGTATATTGTTGAAGGATATAAAGTAGTGCCTTTGAATTTGATGAGTTGTTGTTTGCGACCGATTATCGGGCTTATGCGGAGGGAATGCCTGCCGCAAGTACACGGGGAATTGTAGTAAGTACAAATATCTCCGGTTTTATATCTTAATAAGGGCATGCCTTCCACGCCTAATGTTGTAACGGTTAATTCACCATATTCACCTGCAGGCAACGGCTGATTGTTTTCATCCAAGATCTCAAAGATCAACAGATCCGCATGTGCATGCGCGCCATTACCGGATTCGCATTCTGTAAATGCGGTTTGTTTTTCTGTAGATGCATAAGTGGAATACATTTTTACATTCCAGTTATTTTGTATTCTTAACGCTAATTCGTTTGGAGAGAAATCTGCATTGCGGATAGCTTCGCCAATGCAAATAATTTTTTTTATCGATGTTTTATTAAGATCGATATTATTTTCTTTCGCGTATTCAATCAGTTTTAAAATAAAAGAAGGTACGGCGATCAGGACAGTTGGCTTGTTGTTTAAAATAGAATCTATTTGCAATGGCATATTCCCTGAACCGATTCGAATCGCTGAAGCGCCTAATTTTTGTATGCCCGCATAATATGCGATGCCTGCCATAAACTGCTTATCCATAGTCAGCATCAATTGAAAAATGTCTTCAGAAGTGCACCCTGCTTGCAGGAACGAGCAGTATTCATTATAGGCTAAACGCTCGAGGTCATTTGATGTTAATGCAATCGTAACGGGAGCGCCTAAAGTGCCTGAAGTAGAACAATATTCTGCGATCTTATTTTTTTCTACACAAAGAAAATCCATGTTATGCGCTTGTAAGTTATCCTTGCTTGTGGGCGGAATAGATGATAAACCAGCCAATGTGATCTTTGCAGGATCAATATTATTTTTTAAAAAAAGTTCGCGATAAAACGGGGAGTGATCTGATAAGTATAATAATAATTTTTGCAGCTCCGATTCCTGGTATTGCTCAATTTCACTTATAGGTCTTCTATCTAAGTTTTCCATCACCCGGCACTCTTTATTTCTTCATCACATTTTGCAATATGCTTCCTGATACTTTCTTCTTCGTTTTTTGTAGCGATTACTTTCGTCAAAGCTTTTTCAAAATATATTTTTGCGTCACTGTAGCGCTTTTTTTTCATTAAATAATTTCCTGCGATCACGTATGCATCGTAAAATTCAGGATCTGAAGTGATGAGTTTTTGAATATCTACTTCTTTCCCATCCAGTGCATTTTGTTTTTGCTGAAGGAATTGTAAGAAGCGGAGATAATCGGGTGTCAATAAAAATTTATCAGGTGCAATGGTTAATGAGCTGTCGTTGATCTCGTGATTGTTGGTTAAACCATGCATTGCAAAAATCTTATTTAAATCATAGGCAACATACTTGCCGAGTTGCCATGGCGAAGTGGAGATCCAGACTATCCTGTGTTTAGGGTCGAAAATTACGGAGTGGTGACATATCAGCTGGTTCACTGCTTTTTCATTTCCCATGCCAATAAATGCACCGTGTAACCCTGCCTGGTCTCTCAGTATATCGGCTGTAATTTGCGGTGTGTTTTTATCCACCTTACTCAATAATTCTTCAATTCTTTTGTACCTGTAAACGGATGCGCTGGTCGCCATTTGCTCTTTATTTATTGCTGTATTGACCAGTTCCTTGCTTTGGTTATGATTGGTGCAGATCATGTAATCTGATGAGGGATAAGCCACCCCGGTAGTCTCCGGAGTTTTTTCTATAATGACGGTTTTATTGTCTGCTGCCGAAGAGATCATAAAAGTTTCGGCTACAAATGATTTCCTTGTTTTTGCAATTTTTATGGCTTCATCAATATTTTTCGCATACTGCAAAATTTCTCTTCCTATTAAAGAAACCGGCGTCGCCGCTCCTGTAGGTATGGATGATTTTGACGCATTTAAGGTGATGGATAACCCCTGCATATTCATCCCGGAAACTACACCCGTAAATCCGCCCCATGTGATGTACATAAATTTGTAGCCTTTTTCAGGATTGCAGAAAAGTATAAGTTTGTCTTCGGCAAATTTATCGCCCACATAAAAATCAAAATTCCGTCCTGATAGTAAGGTACTGTCTTTTGATTTGCTGTTCCATGTTGCGAAAGAGGAGCAGCCTACCAATGCCAGATTTTGAAGCGCGTGACCAATGTCGTGTGCAGCGTGGTAATTCAGAATGCGTTCATAAGGCGAGCCTATATAATTAAATTCAGAGGATGCAGCTTTGGACACGCCATAAATTTCCAGCTTTTCTTCTTCGGTTAAACTATGTGCTAAATTCCGGTTAAAAACAGCGATAGAATATTTCAAAAATTTTCTATAAAAAGAAGACGGGATCATTTTACTGATCTGATCCGTAAAAGCTTCTTCCTGTTTCTGCACTAACTGTTGTGCAAGCTTCCCGTTAATGACGCCTCTTTCAAAAGGTTTTCCTTCAACGTACATTTCCCATAATCCGCTGTTGCTTTTCCTGATCCAGTTATTTCCAATCGTATAGCAATTGGTATCAATCTGTTTGGGTTGTAAGTTTAAACATGTAGTGTTTTCGGGTGTTGGCGGCGATATGTGAAGCGTACTCACATAAATGACCAACGCAAAGATGATCAGCAAAAATGCACCAAGAGCATATTTAAGTATTTTTTTAATCCTGCGCATCTTCAATTTTTTTTAATAGTGAGTGCAAATCTACAAATGTCCCGCAAGATATTACAGAACTCATTACAACGCCGTGCACGCCATGTAGCGTTGTATTCTGACCCACAAGCAATAAATTTTTAATTTTAGTTCGAGTGGAAACCATGTTTTGGAATGGCGCCTTGCAATCTTTTACAATACCATAAATTGCGCCATCATCGGTGCCGATATAATCTCTGTAAGTTAATGGAGTAGCAGTATAGTATGTATGGATAGTATTTCTAATGCCTGGAAATTTTACCTCTATTGTATCTAATATTACTTCAGCTTTATTCTTTTTAAATACCTCATATTCTTCACCCCGGTCCTCAGGGGAATTAACTACATTATGTGTATCCTCCCATTTTTTTACCTCGTCGTATTTCATATAAACCATTACTGTCGCTGATTCGGCATACTGCGGATTCTTTTGCGATCTTGTAAAAAACACAGTGTAGTAAGTCGGCCACTCTTCCTCTTTATCAAACATGCAATCCCAAACTTTATCGCCGGTAAAGCAGTAATAATTTGAGTTGATGTATTTAAAAGTTCCCGCTTTAAAAATGATATTTAAATTAAAAATGGAAGTTGAATTTTCGAGAGATGTTATCCGGTTTTTATAAGCACTCCGGAAAACGTTGGAGTCGGTTATTTCCAGGGTTTTTACAGGATGAATATTAGAAATAAAATGGTCTGCAGAATAAATTTCGCCGTTTTCCGTTTCTGCAAATTTTATCAGTTTATCTTCTTCTGTCAAGCGAGTAACGGTTTTATTTTTTTTGACGGTACCTCCGTGTGACGTTATCACTCTGGATAATAACTTTGCAATCTGGTTACTTCCTTTTTTAAAAACGAAGGCGCTTTCAATATAACTGTTTACCACCAACGCATGAACGAATAACGGCGTTTTATCACTGATCCCCGCATATAACATGTTGTTGCCCGCGAGCACTTTTTGCAGCATTTCATTTTTAGTTATTGATGCAATGTATTCCTTCGTGTCAATTTCAAGGTATTTTGCCTTTTCAAAAAAACCGTTTTCATCCATATTGAAAATGGAGAATTTATGACCAATCGTTTTAATCGTATCTGCATACTCAATAATAGATTTTTCTTCTTCCGGAAAATCCGCCGCCAGCATTTTTATAAAATTAGGATAGCCTTGCGCAATGTTGTATTCTTTTTCTATTCCGTGGAATGTAATTTTTTCCACTGCGAATTCGTCAAGCTTTTCCAATTCTAAATCATCAGTAATTCCAAGGTATTTAAAGATCTTGTAAAGATTTTGTCCCTTACTGATGCCGCCAATATAATGGACACACGAATTGAAGATGTGCTTATTCCGGACGAAGATCTGCAGGCAGCCGCCGATCTGTTTATTTTTCTCAAGAACAGTAATTTTATAACCTTCCCTGGCTAAAATAGCGCCGCAAACTAAGCCGCCGATGCCGCTTCCGATAATTACTATTTCTTCTTTTCTTTTCACTTTATATTTTTTTCAGGATAAAAAGAACATTAGAAGTGTACTTGGTTTCATCGATCCTGGTCAGTTTTAAATGATGTGCCGTAGCAAATTCCTGCAAGATCCTGTACGATAAAAAAGACGACGATCCGGCGGTTTTATTAAATGAAATCAAGCGCCTTGAAATAAATTCAGTCAACCTCGTTCCATGATGTTTCCCTTTCATGTCTTCATCGCCCTCTCTTACGATGACCATGCCGCTGTCAGAAATATGTTGTATACAGTTTGTGAGAACCTGATTTTGCTCATTTGGTTGCAGGTAATGCAAAACATCACTTAAAATGATCGTATCGTATTTTTCAAACTGATATTCTAAAATATCGTAATGTTTAAAAATTAATTTCCTGCTCTTTAAAAAGCCATGTTTCGCCACATTTATTTTGTCTTCATCATAATCTATACCAAGGATCTCCCGCTCAGCACCTGTAAAGCTTAGCATATAAGATAAGAAACCATAGCCGCAACCAATATCTAAAATTTTATTTTTTTTAGGTATAATTTCGTTATAGACCGCATAATTATTTTCAAGTTTTAATTTCACTTTCAGATACCATTCCAATATTGGACCTTTAAAAAGATAATTACTGATCAGCTGGTCCCTGTAATACTCCGGCGTTTCCGTTTCTTCAGATAGCTTTGCAAATTCTTCCTTAAAATATTTTGCAATTACAGTGGTTCTTTCAGAATAACCAACACCGTATTTTTTATCGCTAGGTTTGATCCTGTCCAAAATTTTTACCGTCATTAATCCATTCTTTAATAAAAATTCTCCCTTCGTCATACAATAACCTGTTCCGTGTAATACGATGGGCAAAATATCTATATTTAATTTCTCTGCTAAATAGAACGCGCCTTTATGAAACCTTTTAATTACGCCATCCTTGCTGCGTGTGCCTTCAGGGTAAACGATAATGGAATAACCATCCTTTACCAGGTCTGCGATCTTATCGATTTTTGCATCGGTATTCACAGCTATCTGGAAGTCAGCCATCCTCACTACAAAGCCAAACACCGGCGAATTCCAAACCCAATTGTTAGTCAGCATGATCATTTTAGGATGCAACATCAGCAATACTAAAATATCGAGGAACGACTGGTGATTAGCAATGATCACTGCGGGTTTGGCAAAGTTTTCTTTGTGTTCATTGACGATCTTTTTATTAACGTTCGCCATCACGTAAACTAATGACCCAACGAATTTACTCAACACAAAGTGGTAAGCATACTTCATTTTTTTACGCTGAAAAGGAATGAGCTTAGTGAGTAACACACCAATGATCGTTAGTACAAAAGCGCCAAAAACAAAATAGCTGAAAGCAAATAAGGACTTTATAAAACCCGAAAAAGTTATCGGGAAACGCTTGTTGTCCGTTTGCTTTTGAATTAATAAATTAAATAAGAATGGCTGTAGTGTTTGCGACATCAGCCAAACCGAAATTATGCCGATGATAGATACCAGCGCAATGGATTTTAATGCCGGGTGTTTGGCAAAGATCAGTATGCCTAAGCCTAAAATGGTTGTCATTGCTGATAGTAAAATAGAAATGCGCACAGAGGCACTCATTTTTTTTCCTTCGGCATATTCCTGCTGCATGCTATCCATAGTGAAAATGCAAAAGTCGTCTCCCAAAGCAAAAACAAAGGTGGACAATATGATATTTACAATATTGAATTTGATTCCGAATAAAGCCATGAAGCCGAGTATCCAGATCCAGGAAACGACCATTGGAATAAATGCAATCAGTGTTAACTCAATTCTGCCATACGATATCAGCAAGGCTAAAAAAACAATTAATGTCGTGAGTAATGTGATAAAGTTGAAATCATTGCTGATGGCGCTCACTAATTTGTTGATAATACTTTGCCTGTCTACAACAGAAATATTTTTGAATTTGCTAAGTTGCTTATACACCATATTTGTTTTTCCCCGGGGAGCCTTTACAATATTGATGATAGTATAGTTGCCGGTTTTTTCATTAATAAAATTATTAAGGATAGCAGATTTCAAAGTGGCAATGTCTGCCGGGGACAACGGATGATAGTCCCTTGACGTTTGTTCTGCAAACCCTGTAAAAGCTGATGTATTGAAATGAAGCTTTTTACCTTCATTATTTAATGTTGCTAATGTTTTAGTGCGTTTTTCGCTTGTCCAGAATTGATTCCATTTTGCAATCCTGGATTTTTGTTCGGTTTCGGAAACCCAAATGGAAGAAATATTTGTGTAAGCATAAATGCTGCCGTTCGTCTTCATATTGTTTAACACAGGAAGAATTTTTTCATTGACCGCCAATGCTTCTTCCATTGTTTTTCCTTTAGAGATAATAAAGACAGACTTTTGATACAGGCTGCTGAATTGATTAAATTCTTTTTCCGCATTTTTTAATTGCGGCGTCATGTAATTCATCTTCGTCATATCATTTTCAAATTGCACATTGCCTGCAAAATGATACAGTACGATCGTCAATATTAAAAAAATAATCACTGCATATTTATTTCCCGCAAGTTTGGTTATCCTCAAACTGAAATTTTCAAATCGCGGGCTTTTCAGATGCGTATTTTTATCCGGAATAAAATGAGGCAAGAAAATAAGCGTCGACAGCGCAGCGCCGATCAGGCTGAACGCTGCAAATAAGCCCAGGTCGCGTAACACCGGAATAGATAAAAATTGCAAAGAAAAGAAACCGCCAATCGTGGTTGCGCTTCCTACGATCATTGGGAAAGCGAGATCTTTGATCACCGTTTCTTTTTGCGGATGATATAAGTAATGCGTTAAAAAATGGAGTGAATAATTGACGGCAATACCCAGTACGATGGAGCCTGCGCCTACTGCTATGATAGAAATACTTCCCTTCAAAAAATAAATAACCATGAGCGCGAATAGTCCGCCGAAAATGACGGGCAACATGACAAGAACCGGTGAGATAATACTTCTGAAAAAAGTGGCAAACAACAGGATCAATAAAACAATTGTAATCACCGATGTGAGAATACTGTCTTTTCTTATTTGCGCAGCATTCGCAGTAGCTACTGCAGTTTCACCAAAGTAAGACACTTTAAGAATTGTATTTTTTGTGGCGGTTTTTATAGCTTCATCCAGATGCAAAAAGCATTCAGCGTTTTTTGCTGTTTCGGACGACTGGGCACGTAAATGCAAAAATACGAGCAGGTGTTTTCTGTCCTTAGTGACAAAATGATTATCGTATAATTCAATATTATCGTCTAATTGGAATCCTTTTAATTTTTTATAGATATTATTATTAAATCCTAACGGATCGCGAATAATAAAATTTTTTAAAGCCAACCCAGCGGGGCTTGTAAGCGTTTGAAAATTGTAATTGAGTTTTTGACTGATAGCCTGATTCGTTAACGAAGAATCAATCGCAGCATAATCTTTGTCGTCTAAAAATACCGGGAGATTATTATCAATCACCGTGAGCACTTCCCGGAATAAACTATCACTTGCTGTGTAATCTATAGATTTTATATCTGTCCGTAATTTTGTGTTTACTTGTTCTACAAAAGCGTCAGCAAATTGAACCAGGGAATCGGGAATAACGGAGTTTGTATCTTTTGCGGAAATACTTACAATAATTCTTTCTGTAAATTTGGAGCTCTGAAGGAATTCGTAAGCATTTTTATTGCTTTTTTCTTCGGGCAGCATTTGAATTACATCTTCTTTTAATTCAACCTTACTCGCTATCAGCAACATGACCACGATACATCCTGCAAATAATGAAATAGTAACCGGTAGTCTTCCTTTAAGTAACCGGTAGATGGATATAAAAATGCTATTCATTAACCGTTTCTTTTTTGTAAAAAGCTAATAACAGGTAGGAAAGAATACCAAATACAATGGCGGCAATTATTGCTAATGCAATACTTCCATACAAATACTGAGTGATGTTCATCTTAATAGCTTCTATTGTGATGTTCCTGCTAAAAACAAAATGTATGGCTTTATCGCCCAGCCAGATTTGTCCCAGTTTATAACTTAAAAAAATAATAAGCGGGATCATCGGTGGTATGCTGATGTTGGAAAAGATAAGCACCAATGCTTTGTTTAACCTGAATAGAATTGCAAGAAAAAGTGCTACAATTAATTGGAAACCCCAGATGGGAAGTATCCCCGTAAATACACCTAATGAAACCGACAACGCAGTCATCAATCTTGAATGTTCAGAGTTTTTGATTTCGGTAATAAACTCCCGGTAAGTTGATACGCTGAAGATCTTTTTAAAAAATCTATACGGGTGAAAAAACAGGATAGCTGCGATAAATAAAAAAGTATTTAATATGCTGATCCTTGTAAAATCCTGCAAGGGGCGGAAGTGCGTAATACGCGTTTCTTTCGGCGAATAATAAACTGACACCGGCACCCATTCTATTTTAATTCCTTTCCATGCAACGCGCACGATTGATTCAATTTCGAATTCAAATCTTCGAGTAAAAAATATCATTTCATTCATTATACTGATCGGGTACAGCCTGTAACCTGATTGGGTATCGGGCATTTTGATGCCGGTTTCTGCCCAATACCAGAAGTTTGAAAATTTATTGCCAAAGTTACTTTTCCCCGGAACTGATGCCTGGTCCATATTGCGTGCACCAATGATCAAACATCGTCCTGTCTCTTCTAATTTATTAATAAATAGAGGAAGATCTTTTGCGAAATGCTGCCCGTCGGAATCAATTGTTATTGCATAATTGTAGCCGAGTTTTACAGCTTCCTTAAATCCGTAGCGCAAAGCAAAACCCTTTCCCCGGTTTTTCTCATAACCCGAAATTTTTATTGATTTATAATTGGAAAGAATTTGAGTAGTTGAATCCGTTGATCCGTCATTTACCACTAAAACATTGGAAGTATATTCCAGCACGCTGTCGATTACATTTTTTAGTGTCTGTTCATTATTGTATGTGGGAATAATTACACAAATCTTATTATCAATAAATTTTTGATGAATAACCTGGTCAGACATAATTACGGTGAAAAATAAACGGCATTAATAATCTTCAAAAATACAACTTCCTTTGAAGATATTGTACTGTTTATTTTATATGAATTATTCTCTATGTTCTCATAAGACACGAGGACATCCAGGTTGTGATGTTGAGCGGGATTAATTACTGCGGTAAACTTTACATTACTGATACTTTGTAACCGGACCTGTTTTTGAAAATGAATTTCTATCAGATCTTTTACGATCTGTAACATGCATACACCGGGTACTATAGGGTTTCCGGGAAAGTGCCCGTTAAACACATCGTGGTTTTTATTAATGGAAATTGCTGACGAAAAAGAAGTTCCGGAAATAATCTCTTTTGAATTGATGGTATAAAAGTCACCGAGCAGCATTATCGTTCAATTTGTTTTAAATGGATATCAAATTTGAAAGTTTTATAATTTATAAAAATATCTTCTGCTATTCCATTCTTTTGACCGTCGAAACTAATGATAATTTTTTTCTTCTCCCCGTCAGTTGTTTCAATCAGCATTACCTTTGTGCAATTGGTATCGGTGATGTAATAGGTTTGTTCTTTTTCGCCATTTAAACAAAAATATTTTGTTGTACCGGTTTTTATTAATTGATAGGAATTGATCTCTGTTTTATTCATTAAAATTAAAGAGAAAATTTTCTTTAACTGGTTGATCGCAATTTTTTTATTCAGCTTCCTGATGCAGGAAATTACCCTGAAATTATTTTCTGTGAATTCAAAATCAAAATATTTGATGCCCATTTCATTTGTAAATACTACTCGTGTCGTATCGTCCTGCATTTTTTTCATTAATAGCAAGCCTGTTAAATGATGGCTGGTAATATCAACCTGGGTATTAAATAATACGGTTTCGAATTTTGGCTTTACATTAACCAGGCAGGAATTATTTACAACAGTTTGAGCAAAGCTATCCGCAATTTTTTGGGAACAGCCATACAAAATAATTAAGCTACTTAACAGTAAAGTCCGCATCAGTTACGTTTGTATTGAATTGTTTGTTTATAAAAGTGATCACTGTATTGTCACCTGAAGCATCTGACATATCAAAATTATTTACCGTATAATCCTTTTTATCAATATAGATATCGATCTTTTTAAACAGATCTTTAAATGCCTTTAGTTTTGGTGATAATTCCAGCAGGTATAGCTTGTCGTTTTCGTAGACCACGCAAGTAAAGTTTTTATTTTCCAACGCAGTTCCCTGCACACAATCGATCATTATTTTATTGATGTTTTCAAACATTTTATTATTGGAGGAAGAAAATGAATTCGATTTTTGAGCGTCCTTAATAAAAACTTTATCACCGTTGATGATCAGTAAATATTTGAATGGCGAAATGTATTCCATGCGCGCCATATTTTGTTTCTTAAACATGAACACACCCTTTGATTTTATTTTCTCGGATAAGACACTCAGGTTTTTTTCCTGTATAAAATCAGATTTAATTGTATTGACGGATTTGGAAGCTGCTGCGAATTTATTTTTAAAACTAACCAGGTCTTTAATTCCCGTAAATCCTTTAGGCTGGGCTAATAAAACCACGGGGTAAAAAAATATCAAAAAAAAGTAGTTACGCATATGCTTCTATATTCAATAATTTATCTAACCTGACAATTTCAAATCCCTTGTTTTTTATTACATCTATAATGCCCTGCAGGTTTTGCACCGTAATTATTGCAGTATCGTGTAATAAGACAATATCGCCGGCTTTTAATTTGCCTGTAATATTACGCAACAATTTTTGTTCCGTTTTTACAACAGTATCCATCGAGCGGCGGCTCCAGCCTATAGAATAATAATTTCCTGATCTAACCGCCCTGGCTAAATTGGGATTGGTAACGCCGTAAGGAGGTCTGAAGAACCGGGTTCTTTTATGGATATTTTGCTCAATGATGTCACCGGTTTTCATTAATTCATTTTGCATTTCTTTTACAGATTTTAGGTCAAAAAAGAAATGATGTGAGTAGCTGTGATTGCCGATGATATGTCCTTCATTGTGCATTCTCAATAACAGTGACGGGTGTTTTTCGATTTGGCTGCCAATACAAAAAAAAGCCGCATGGATGTTATTGTTTTTTAATATATCTAGTATAAGATTGGTTTTATTCTCTAGCGGACCGTCATCAAAAGTAAGTGCAATTTGTTTTTTGTTTGTTTTTGTTTCATTAATTGAAGTCATAAAAAAGTTTGCCTGGATCTTTATCGCGCCGTACACTAAAAATAAACTATAAACGAATACAACCAATATCATCCACCAAAGTGATAGTGAAAAAAATAATTTGCTAACCAGCAATATCAAAATTAATATTGCAAAAAATATCCGTATGGAATTATATTTTAACATGCGGAAAGCAATATGAAAGAATGATGAGTGCCTGAATAATTATTATAGATCAAAGTATTTTTCACATCTTTATTTTTAAACAGATCAATTGCCAGCGAGAATGCATAAGCATTTGACGTTGGATATTCTCCGGAAAGATGCTTGTAAAAAATAATTTTATCTTCTGCATGTAAAGCATCAATGATGGCTTTGTCATTTTCACTGATCTCCTCTTTGTTACTGCCGATGATCAATGCATCAATCTCTTCATTTAAAAAAGATGATGCTTTAGTTTTGATCTCATCGATGTTGTAATTTGACAGCATCTGCACCGACTTTAATTCTGCATAACAATTTTCATCTTTATCATTTCCTAAAACAAAGAATGATGAACCTTCTCCTGCTTTATTTTTTTTATAAAACCCAAGTCTTTTCAATAATGTAAAGCTATCTTCCGTTAGCTCATCGATGCCGCCGACCAATGCATTTTTTACTTCATTTTCTTTCAATAAAAAATACGCATCTGACAATGCGCTTTCAAAGGAGAAATTCCTGTGAGAGTAGGTGCTGTTGTATCCATGCGTTTTTAATAAAATAGCAATTTGCGATGCAACGGTATTATGTGTAGAAAAAATAAACGGCGTTGGATTCAGCATTTCTTCTTTATTGGTCACCATTTTTCTTAAAAATAGAGAAGTATCTTCGAGACAACCGAAACCTGTTCCTACGATAACCGCATCAGGCGATTCAACATTCGCATCCCGTAAAGCCATTATTGCCGCGGTTGAACCCAGCTTTACAATTCTGCTCATTCTTCGCAACATCCTGCTATCAAAAAATTGCGTGTAATCCGGTTCAATGCATTCCCTTTTCTCATCGCTTATATTTGCAATTTCATCTCCAATACCTGGCGCAATGATCCCTTTCCCTTTGATAAATATTTTCACTTGATCCCTGATACTTTCGTTAATACTTAGAAAAAATTAATGAGCTGCAATTCCCTCCGAAGCCAAACGAGTTAGATATCACATGCTGCAATTTTATTCCCTTTTGAAATTTTGTTTCCGGAATAATATTTAAACCTTCCATTGGATTGCTGAATGAAAAATTCGGAAAGATCATTTCATGTTTAATTGCTAAAACAGATAATACGGCTTCTATACTTCCGCTTGCGCCAAGTGCATGTCCGGTAAAAGATTTGGTAGAACTCAGCTTTGGATATTTTCCATCGAAGAGTTTTTTTATTGCCAGACCTTCAGCTTTATCGTTGTTGCGCGTGCCCGTTCCATGCATGTTGATGTAACTGATATCTGATGGTTTCAGATTGCTTTTATTGAGTGCGCCCTGCATCGCCAAAAAAGCGCCGTTACCGTCATCAGACATTGCGGTTTGATGATGCGAGTCGTTCGCATTATGATACCCGGTAAGTTTGCATAAGATCTCCTGCTGTAATTCATTCGCAATCTTTTCACTCATCAATACAATATAAGCTGCGCCTTCACCAATATTTAAACCAACTCTCGTTTCATCCAGTGGACGGCATTGTTCAGGATCTAAGATCTGCAAAGTTTTAAAACCGTTTAAAGTAAATCTTGTCAGCGAATCAACACCGCCGGCAATCACAATATCTAATTGATCATGCGTGATCATGCGCGCGCCAAGCAAAATCGTATTTGCTGAAGAAGAGCAAGCTGTACTGATCGTGGTTACTGTACCCTTCAATCCTAATTGTTTCGTTACATGATCTGCTGTTTTTCCGCAGTCGTGATATTTTACATCTTCAATATTTCCGGCATTTTCGTCCGTTGTATATTCTTCGAAAAAGTTTTCCGTTTTATCCATGCCACCTACCGTTGTTCCTGAAAAAAAACCTACTCTGTATGTATCACCAAAATTTTCAGGAAGAGATGCGATGGCTTCTTTGGCAGCTAAATAACTGAGCAAAATGGAACGACTTAAGTTGTCCGGCAATTCTGAAATATTTGCCAGTTCCCGGTTTGTGGCTTTTACTTCTGCAACAGATAATTCTCCTGCATACCTCGTTGATAAATATTGAACAGGGGCAACGCCGGATTTATGTTTTTCAAAAGATCCCAGGCATTCCGCAACGTTTTTACCGATCGCAGAAATAATCCCTAATCCCGTTACTACAATTTCCAATTACGCTTTTTTATGTTCTGTGATGTATTTTGCAATTGTGGCTACGGAATAAAATATTTTCGGACCATCTTCCGATTGTGGAATGATGATCCCATACTTCTCCTCCAGCAATACAATTAATTCGAGGGCGTCAATAGAATCAAGCCCGAAGCCCTTGCCGAACAGCGGTTCGTTAGTGTCTATCGTTTCAGGATCTACGTCTTTTAAATTTAATTGAGCAACGATTTGTTGCTTAAGATTTTGTTCCAATTCCTCTGAATTCATTTGTATAATTTTTATAAAGTTGGTAAATATTCTGACTTGTAAAAGATGAAAGCTCCTGTTGGTTATTTTTCTCTGCTATAAATAAAAATGCTTCATAATTATTTTCAATATAATCTATATAACCGCAAATACATATTTCACTTTCATTCGTTTCAAACAATGTTGATGTATAATTATATTGAAGTTCTGTATCGTACCTGTCTGAAACAAACAATAAATTATCACCCTTAATATTGTGCCTGATGCAAATTTCGCCAAGCATAATATTGGGGAGTGTATATACAAATACTGCTGGACTACTTGTTCCTTTTTCCACCAGTTGATTGTATTTGATATCCGTGTCAATGCTCGAATTTTTATTAATAATATTTATAGCAATATTTTCGGGGATATACCGGCTTAGATCAAAATCTTTGAGCAAGGATTCAGCTGCCAGGAAACCTAATTTTGATAAGTTATCCATTTTGTAAAATTTGGGATAACGGATATCAAAATGCTTATAACACGTTTCCGCAAAAGATTCAAAATTTTCAGCAGGATGATAATATTCACGATCACCATTCAGGTATAAAGAACTTTGTGTGATGTAACAGGATCGTACAATACCCGGCTTATTACTATTCATATTTATTGCAAAGTTAATTATTATAGATGATTAGCAAAAAATATTAAGAGTAGCACATGAGTGAATGTCTTAATTTGAGTTGGAGAATACTACTGCAGCATTACATCCGCCAAACCCGGAAGCTGTTTTCAGGAAGGAATGCATCGGCTTATGGATTTGCTGAGCACAAATATTTACCGGTACACTGACGCCATGATTTGTAAAGCCAAATGTGGGAATGATGGTTGAATGTTGAAGTGACATCATTCCGATTACAGATTCCACTAAACCCGCAGCGCCTAAGGTGTGACCAAAATATCCCTTAAAACTGTTAACCGGTGTATCGTATAATTTTGAGAGATAAAATGATTTGGCTTCCATTTCATCATTAAAAGGTGTAGCTGTACCATGCGCGGAAATAAAATCAATTTGCTTCGATAAAATATTAGCTTCCGATAATGCTTTGTCAATTGCTGAACTTAGCTCAACGCCTGTTTTTGAAGGTCCTGAGATATGGTTGGCATCATTGCGGATAGCGCCGCCTTTAAGCTGAAGAGCTCCGGGTTGAGATTGCGTAGATAAGATGACAGTGCTCGCAGCTTCACCTAAATTGATGCCGTCCCTGTCGGCAGAGAAGGGCTTGCAAACACCATTGCTCAACGCGCGGAAAGATTTAAAACCCGAAAAAATAAATTTGCTGATATTATCCCCTCCAACAACCACTGCATTTTCATATGCACCGGAAGACAATAATCTTTTAGCATAAATTAATGCTGCAATACCTGAAATACATGCATTTGAAATGACAACGGGTGTGTTTGGATTTTTAAATAGTTCGGTCACTAATTTTGCAGAATGAAACAAGCTGATCTCCTCCAGAGAATTTGACAAAGGTTCATTTTTTTCCAATAATGCAATGTTGCCCTTTGTTGAGGAAAATATGAGAATTGTTTTTTTATCCTCCATATCAACAGCAACAGTTTCCAATGCTTGCTTTATTGATGCAATGAGTAAGGTTTCAAACCGCGTGTATTTTTTATTACCCGGGTGAAGATGACTTGCACCAGGTAAAATTTGATCATCTATTAAAGAAGCATAGAAGGGTTCATCATCAATATCAATTCTGTTATGCAATTTCACACCGGTATTTCCTTTCAGTATTTCTTTAAAATTTTCTTCAGATGAAATACCTAACGGGGAGATGATGTTATGTCCTTTTATAAAAATATCAGCGTGCATCAGAGGAGATTATGGCTTCTTTTCCAGTTTAAAAAAAATGCCGGCGATTGCAATTGCAATTGTTGTTTTTCGATATCTAAAAAAACCTGTGTAGTGGATCCGGTTGCGAGTATTTCAGAAGTTGCAGCGTTGTAGAGCGTATACTTAAAAATAATTTTTGCCGCATGACTGTCTTCAAAACTCGTTTCAATTAAAACGGATTCGCCATACCGGAGCATTTTTTTGAAATCACAATTCAGGTTTACAATTGGCGCTACAAAACCATTCTTGAAAATATCTAAATAATGAAGTCCGTACTTTGTTCCGAAAGCTTCGCGACCGTCTTCAAAATAGGTAACGTAATGCCCGTGCCAGGTAATTCCTAACGGATCTGTTTCATTAAATCTTACTTTAATTGTTGCCGTTGCAGTAAGCATATTATTTTTTTGTCGGATCATACTTTCTTTTCCAGTCTCTAAACGTGCCTGATTTGATGTCTTTTATGACTTCGTAAAATGGTCTCGCCCAGTAATTCCTCATGCCAAAGCCACCAGCTACGCCGTTTGCTTTTTCAGCAAATATTACACTGTTGGTGCCCATATCAATAAAAACACACCACATCACTTCTTCCGCATATTGCTTATTAAGATTATCGACAATAAAAACAAATCCCACGCCTTTTTCATAACCGCTAAGATCATAATCAGCAACGATTTTTAATACGTCGTTCTTTGATAATTTATTAAGTTCGTCAGGTTTGTTGGTGAAAAATTTATCATCGTTTATTGTAGAATCTAATTTTCTTGTGAGGTTAAATTTTAAATCGACAAAATGTTTTTTGAAAGCTTCTGTAAGATTATATTTTTCATGTTCAAGATCAACCAGATCATTGATCCTGCCGGCAAGATCTGCAGCATTAAATCTTTCTTCACCATAACATTTTGCATGTGTAAAATCGATGCCCAGGAAAGTGACCGGCACTTGTGGATCAAAAACATCTTTCGCGTTTGTCTGAGCATTTGCGTTTGTGTAATTCGCGGTGCACACCACCGGAAACATCAATAAAATAAGCCAATTCCGTATTTTCATATAATTAAGATTTAACAAAAATCCTCATTTCACAATTTGCAATTATCAATGTATTCAAAAAAACTTTTCCTTGTATGATATTAAATCCCATTACAGGTTTTTGAATAGTGATTTCGGTTGTAAGAATTGAGCCTGCAGGCGGCAACTCGTTTATAATAAGATTTTTTATAGATGCTATAAAGCCAAGTGAAACCGGTTTGCTTTCCAGTTTATCCAAATAGCCGAATCCTGCAGCGCCTGTTTGAGCAATATTTTCAATGATCCCGCTTTCTGATAAAAAACCATTCATGCAAAAAATGCAGCCATCTGTAATTTCAAAATTTGAAATTATTTTTCCGGTATCCGCATACTGCAATGAATCGATCATGACCACCGGCGCGCGCTGTGGGATCAGGTCCAGTACGTTTATTTCAGATACAGATTTGTTATACATTTTCTGTTTAGATATTATTAGTAATTATTTTGATTTTGCGCAACTAAGATACGATTTTGACAGAATATACTTAATATTGAATATGCAGCTCAATGAAGAAAAAGCGGAATTTATAAATAAGATAATCGATGAGTGGAGGTCTCAGGAACTGATCACCGCAGAGCAGGCTGAAAAATTAAAGCAATCTTATACAGTTCGAAAGTTTGACTGGAAACAGGTAACCGTTTATGCATTTATTATTGCCGTGATATGTTGTGTGTTATCTATCATTGTTTTGCTGGCGGATCAAACCCTCCAACAGATCATCGAAAAGTTTACCCAGATCACAGATCTTGGCATCAGCAGCATTTTAACGGCGATCACGCTATTTCTCTTTTGGTATACAAGAAAAAGATTTCGTGAACACAGTACAACTCCGATCAGTAACAACAGCTTTTTATTAGTTGCATCTTTTATGGCGTTGGCAACAATTTCTTATTGGGCAAAAACAATCCATGTATTCGAACATAATTACTCTTTTATATTTTTGTTGGCTGCTGTGATGTATCTGGTTTTATCGCTTTATTATTCCTCGCAAACTTTATGGGTGATGAGTATATTAATGCTGGCATTTGCATACGGCGTGTTTTCTGCGTTTTATAATAATAATGAAATGAAATTTTTCGGGATGAATTACCCCGTACGTTTTCTTCCTTTCAGCATGGTCATTTTATCGCTGACACTTCTCATAAATATGACCGAAAGACTAAGGCGCTTTTTTAAGATCCATTTTATCTCTTCATTACTGCTTTTTTATTTTTCGCTGTGGCTGATCACCATTTTTGGCAACTACTCAAGCCTGGAGCGCTGGAATGATACGAGGCAGGTTGAATTTATCGGGTATGATATCTTGTTATTCGCAATTTCAGCAGCAGGCATGTACCTCGGTTTGAAAAGGAATGACCATATTTTGGGAAATATATCGCTGAGTTTCTTTATTATCAACCTGATCACCCGATATTTTGAATATTTCTGGGAACCGCTTCATAAATCCGTTTTTTTCATGATCCTGGCGCTTATTTTCTGGTTTATCGGCAGTCGCGCTGAGAGATTATGGAATCTTAAATTCCTTGAGGAAAAATAATGACAAAAGAACTATCTTAATACTATATTCAAATCGCTGATTATAAGATATTTACTAATTCAACATTCATCATTCCGCATTCATCATTCTCTTTTCCTTTTCTTAACTCCAAATTAATATGGAATAATTTTCCACAATTGGGAATTAATACCTATATTTGCGCCCACTTCAGAAGGAATATTCTGTGTTTTGAATAACTTCTTTCTGTAGTTACTGCCTTCGCAGGGAAGGTAAGACTACAAAAAATCACTCCTCACGGGTTTATTATTTGGTATTCTTACCCCAACTTCCTACCTTTGCAGTCCAAAAAAAAATAAAGAGTAAAGAATGCCTACAATTCAACAGTTAGTAAGAAAAGGAAGACAAGAACTTCATTATGCTTCGAAATCCAGAGCTTTAGCGGCATGTCCGCAGCGCAGAGGTGTATGTACACGTGTGTATACAACCACTCCTAAGAAGCCGAATTCGGCTTTGCGTAAGGTAGCAAAAGTGCGTTTGACCAACAAATTTGAGGTGATTGCATACATTCCTGGTGAAGGTCACAATTTACAGGAACACTCTATCGTGATGATCCGTGGAGGTCGTGTTAAAGATCTACCGGGCGTACGTTACCATATCGTCCGCGGTGCATTGGATACTGCAGGTGTAAATAACAGGCAAAAAAGCCGTTCTAAATACGGAACAAAGAAAGCAAAAGCGGGAGCAGCAGCTGCAGCACCGGCAAAAGGGAAAAAGAAATAATGTAAATACGCACTGATGTGCGTATCAAAAAAATAAACAGATGAGAAAGCAAAAAGCAAAAAAAAGATACTTAGCACCGGATCCGGTTTACGGAGATCCATTGATCACGCGTTTTGTAAATAATTTAATGATCGGCGGTAAAAAAAGTACTGCTTATACAGCTTTTTATGAAGCAATGGAACGCATCAAAACTTCTTCGAACGAAGAAGGATACGATGTTTGGAGAAAAGCAATGGATAATGCACAGCCTGCAGTGGAAGTAAAGAGCCGAAGAATAGGTGGAGCAACATTCCAGATCCCGACACCTATCCGTGAAGACAGAAAAATATTTATGACGATCCGCTGGCTGATCCAGTTTGCACGTAAAAGAAACGGCAAATCTATGGGAGATAAGCTTGCAGCGGAATTGCTGGCAGCATCAAAAGGTGAAGGTGCAGCAGTAAAAAGAAAAGAAGACACACACAAAATGGCAGAAGCTAATAAAGCATTCTCTCACTTTAAAGTATAATGTAAATGTAAATACGCACCGACGTGCGTATCAAATAAAAGAAAATGGCACGCGACTTAAAATATACAAGGAACATCGGTATTGCAGCACACATTGACGCAGGTAAAACAACTACGACTGAGCGTATTCTTTATTATGCAGGTGTGAACCACAAGATCGGTGAAGTGCATGACGGTGCTTCAACAATGGACTGGATGGTGCAGGAAGCAGAGCGTGGAATCACAATCACTTCAGCAGCTACTACAGTATCATGGAAATACCGCGACAATGATTACCACGTAAACATTATCGATACACCTGGACACGTCGACTTTACAGTAGAAGTGAACCGTTCTTTACGTGTATTAGATGGATTGGTATTCTTATTCTCGGCTGTTGATGGTGTTGAGCCGCAATCTGAAACAAACTGGCGCCTTGCAAACAATTATAATGTTGCACGATTAGGCTTCGTAAATAAAATGGACCGAGCAGGAGCAGATTTCCTGATGGTGGTTGCACAAGTGAAGAAGATGTTGGGATCGAATGCAGTTCCTTTACAATTGCCGATCGGTGCAGAAGATACTTTTAAAGGTGTAGTTGATCTGATCAACTTCCGTGGAATTATCTGGAATGAAAAAGACAGGGGGATGACTTACGAAGTGATCGACGTTCCTGCTGACATGGTAGAAGAAGCTTTAGAGTGGAGAGAAAAATTACTGGAAGCAGTTTCTGAATACGACGATCATTTAATGGAAAAATTCTTTGAAGATCCTAAATCAATTACAGAAAGAGAGATCCTCGATGCATTGCGTAAAGCATGTCTCGATATGAAGATCGTTCCTATGCTTTGCGGATCGTCATTTAAAGATAAAGGTGTTCAAACCATGCTTGATCTGGTAATGGAATTGATGCCAAGCCCGATGGATCGTCCTAATATTATCGGAACACATCCTGATACAGGCGAGGAAGTTATTCGCAAACCAAGCTATACAGAACCTTTTGCAGCACTCGCATTCAAGATCGCTACAGATCCATATGTTGGTCGTCTTGCATTCACCCGTGTTTATTCAGGAATGCTGGAAGCAGGTTCTTATGTATTAAATACAAGAACCGGCAACAAGGAGCGTATTTCCCGTATTTTCCAGATGCACGCGAACAAGCAAAATCCTATCGACCGTTTAGGAGCAGGAGATATTGGCGCTGTGGTTGGATTTAAAGATATCCGTACAGGTGATACGCTTTGCGCTGAAAATTCACCGATCGTTTTGGAATCTATGAATTTCCCTGATCCGGTTATCGGTCTGGCAATCGAGCCTAAGACACAAAAAGATGCCGACAAATTAGGCATGGCTTTATCAAAGCTGGCTGAAGAAGATCCGACATTTAAAGTAAGATACGACGAAGATACCGCGCAGACTGTGATCAGCGGAATGGGAGAGTTACACTTGGAAATTATTGTTGACCGCTTATTGCGCGAATTCAAAGTAGAATGTAATCAGGGCGCACCCCAGGTGAATTATAAAGAAACGATTACACAAACGATTGACCACAGAGAAAAATATGCGAAGCAGTCAGGTGGTCGCGGTAAGTTTGCAGATATACAAGTGGAAATTGGTCCCGGCGATGAAGGTGAAGTTGGTTTGAAATTTATCAACGATATTTTCGGAGGTTCTATTCCGCGTGAGTTTATTCCTTCTGTAGAGAAAGGTTTCAAAGAGGCAATGAAAACAGGCGTTCTCGCAGGTTACGAAGTGCCGAGCTTAAAAGTTCGTTTACATGATGGTTCATTCCACCAGGTGGATTCAGATTCTTTCTCTTTCGAGCAGGCTGGGAAATTTGCATTCCGTGAAGCATGTAAAAAAGCAAATCCAATCTTGTTGGAACCGATCATGAAGCTCGAAGTAATTACGCCGGAAGAAAATACAGGAGATGTGGTAGGAGATCTAAACCGTCGCCGTGGTATGATGGAAGGCATGGAAATGAAGAACAACGCAAACGTAATTAAAGCGAAAGTTCCATTGTCAGAAATGTTTGGTTATGTAACGGATCTGAGAACAATTACATCCGGAAGAGCAACTTCCATTATGGAATTTTCTCATTACGCGCAGGCGCCGAATGCAATCACCGAACAAGTGATATCAAAAGTGAAATCTAAAGTAAAAGCTGACTAAAGCGTATATCATGACACAAAAAATCAGAATAAAATTAAAATCTTACGATCACAACCTCGTAGATAAGTCTGCTGAGAAGATCGTAAAAACAGTACGCAATGCGGGTGCGGTAGTAACCGGTCCTATTCCATTGCCTACAAATAAAAAAATATTTACGGTGCTGAAATCACCACACGTAAATAAAGTGGCGAGAGAGCAATTTAAATTGTGTACATACAAAAGATTATTAGATATCTACAGCGCGACACCAAAGACTGTGGATGCATTAATGAAATTAGAATTACCAAGTGGTGTTGATGTAGAAATTAAAGTGTAATAGTCATGGCAGGAATAATAGGAACAAAATTAGGTATGACCAGTATCTTCGGCGAAGGCGGAACAATGCTTCCTTGCACCGTAATCCAGGTTGGTCCATGTGTGGTAACGCAGAAAAAATCGAAAGATAAAGACGGTTACGATGCAGTACAATTAGCTTTTGGTGATAAGAAAGAAAAAAACACCACTAAGCCGATGATGAAACATTTCGAAAAATCAGGCGCTTCTCCTAAATCGAAGTTAGCTGAGTTTCGCGGAATGGACGAATTGAATGTAGGTGATGTAGTAACGTCTGACATTTTAAAAGAAGGCGAAACAGTATTCGTCACCGGAATATCAAAAGGAAAAGGATTTCAGGGTGTAGTAAGACGTCACGGTTTCGCGGGTGTTGGCGGACAAACTCACGGACAGCACAACCGTTTACGTGCGCCGGGTTCATTAGGAGCATGCTCTACGCCTGCACGTGTAATGAAAGGAATGAAAATGGGCGGACGCATGGGAACCGACAAAGTGAAAGAATTAAATATCAAAATATTGAAAATAGTGCCGGAAGAAAATGTGATCATCGTAAAAGGATCGATCCCCGGATTTAATGGTTCTTACGTAATTATTGAGAAGAAGAAATAAAATCAGATGAAAGCAGACGTATATAATATAAGCGGACAAACAACAGGAAGAACGATCGAGTTGCCTGATGCAATTTTTGGTGCAGAACCGAATGAGCATGTTATCTACCTCGCTGTGAAACAATATCTCGCAGGAAGAAGAAGCGGCACGCATAAAACGTTGGAGAAATCTGAGTTGTCAGGTTCTACAAGAAAACTTCACAAGCAAAAAGGTACAGGTGGCTCCCGTAAAGGAAGTATCAAAAGCCCTTTATTTAAAGGTGGAGCGCGTATCTTCGGACCTCGCCCGCGTACGTATGATTTCAAGCTGAATAAGAAAGTGAAATCATTAGCGAAAATTTCAGCATTGTCTGTAAAGGCTGCAGGAAACAGTATCAAGATCATCGAAGATTTTTCTTTCGAATCACCGAAGACAAAAGAATATACAAACTTCTTAAAAGCATTCGGTCTCGAAAACAAAAAATCGTTATTGATATTGCCGGAACTGATCGATAATATTTATTTGTCAAGCAGAAATATTCAGGGTGCAGGAGTTGCGGTGGCTGACAACTTAAATACTTATGACATCATGAACAACAGCATGATCCTGATCAGCGAAAAATCTTTAGAAGCAATTGCAAATTCATAAATAATAAATAGAATGGAAATTCTTAGAAAACCTTTGATCACCGAAAAAGCCTCTGCACTCTCTGAGAAAGCAGGCAAGTATACTTTCCTGGTAGATAAAAAGGCAAATAAAGTAGAGATAAAAAAAGCGGTAGAGAAAATGTATGGTGTGAATGTGGAAGAAGTGAACACGATGATCATGCCGTCAAAACCGAAAAGCCGTAACACTAAGAAAGCTGTGGTCACCGGAAGAAAAGGAAGCTACAAGAAAGCAGTAGTGAAAGTAGCAGCAGGAGAAACAATTGATTTCTATAACGAGATTTAATAAGTAGAAAATATCCATTGTCTAAAGTAAAAAAAGGGTTCAGATGAAAAAGGATATTCTATCTCACCTTTAAAAAAGACATACATATTAGATAAATTTTAAGCAATGTCAACTAAAAAATACAATCCGATAACGCCAAGTATGCGATACAGAGTAACGAACTCTTACGCAGAAATCACAACGAATGAGCCTGAGAAATCATTGCTCGTTCCGAACAGGAGATCTGGCGGACGTAACCAGAAAGGTGAAATGACGATGCGTTATTTAGGCGGAGGTCACAAGCAGCAATATCGTATCATCGATTTCAAAAGAAATAAATTTGATATTCCTGCTACAGTAAAATCAATTGAATACGATCCGAACCGTTCAGCATTTATTGCACTTGTAGTTTACAAAGACGGCGAAAAGAAATACATCATCTCTCCGGAAGGATTGAAAGTTGGAACGGAGATCATTTCAGGACAAGCTGTACCACCCGAAGTTGGAAATACATTGCCTATCGCAAACATGCCATTAGGTTCTGTAATTCATAACATCGAATTGCAGCCTGGAAAAGGAGCATCTATCTGCAGAAGCGCAGGAACATTTGCGCAACTGACAGGCAAGGATGGAAAATATGCGAATATCAAATTGCCTTCCGGTGAAGCAAGAATGATTTTAGGAACTTGCCTTGCAACAATCGGCACAGTTTCAAATTCAGACCATAACCTGGTCGTAGGCGGAAAAGCTGGTGTTTCCCGCTGGAAAGGCAGAAGACCGCGTACACGTCCGGTAGCGATGAACCCGGTAGATCACCCGATGGGCGGTGGAGAAGGAAGAGCATCCGGAGGTCATCCGCGCTCAAGAAAAGGTATCCCTTCAAAAGGATTAAAAACAAGAAATAAGACGAAAGCGTCGAACAAATATATTATCTCAAAAAGATCAAAATAATCGGATAAGAGAATGGCAAGAAGTTTAAAAAAAGGTCCTTACATAGCATACCATTTACAAGGTAAGGTAGATGCTATGAACGCAGGCAACAAAAAATCAGTGATCAAAACATGGTCAAGAGCATCAATGATCACACCTGATTTTGTGGGTCATACATTCGCAGTGCACAACGGAAATAAATTTATCCCGGTGTACATCACGGAAAATATGGTAGGACATAAATTAGGTGAATTTTCTCCGACCAGGCAATTTAAAGGACATTCAGGAAACAGAAAATAAAAGTAATCATGGGAGCTAGAAAAAGATTGGTAGCAGAAGCGCGTAAGGAAGCGAAGAAACTCGTTTGCGAAGTGAAAGGAACAGGTGTTCCGACATCTCCGCGAAAAATGAGATTACTCGCTGACGTGATCAGAGAGAAAGATATATTCGATGCATTGAATATTCTGACATTCTCTACAAAGCACGCCTCTAAAACATTGGAAAAATTATTGCGCTCTGCAGTTGCAAACTGGGAAACCAAATTTGAAACAAAAGCAGAAGACAGCGAATTATTTATAAAAGCAATTACGATCGACAGCGGTAGAATGCTGAAGAGATTCCAGCCGGCTCCGCAAGGACGTGCTTACAGGATCCGCAAGCGTTCTAACCATATCACGTTGCAGTTGGCAAGCCGCAATATGGCAGATGCTGAAGCAGTAGTTGAAGAAGAAGTTGAAAATAACGAAAACTAAAATAAAAATAATCAATGGGAACAAAGGCTAATCCGATAGCAAATAGGTTGGGAATCATCAGAGGATGGGATTCTAACTGGTATGGCGGAAAAGATTTTAGCGATAAATTGATTGAAGATCAAAAGATTCGTAAATACTTAAATGCACGTATTCAAAAAGGGGGTATCTCTAAAATAGTGATCGAAAGAACACTCAACAGGATCACCATCTCTATCAATACATCGCGTCCGGGCATCATTATCGGAAAAGGTGGAAACGAAGTTGACCGTATCAAGGAAGAGATCAAGAAGCTGACAAAGAAAGATGTTCAGATCAATATCGTAGAAATTCGCAGACCTGAAGTAGATGCAGCAATTGTTGGTGAAACAGTTTGCAAGCAACTCGAAGCGCGTGTGAATTTCCGTCGTGCAGTAAAAATGGCGATCGCATCAGCAATGCGTTTAGGAGTAGAAGGAATTAAAATTAAATGTTCTGGTCGTTTAGGCGGCGCGGAAATGGCAAGAAGCGAAGAATATAAAGAAGGCAGAACGCCTTTGCATACATTCAGAGCAGATATCGATTACGCATGGAAAGAAGCAGAAACCATTTACGGAAAGATCGGTGTGAAAGTATGGATATGTAAAGGTGAGATCTTAACGAAGAGAGACCTTTCTCCAAACATAGGAATGGATGAAGCGAACAAGAAAGGCGGACAGGAAAGACGTGGTGATAGAAGAGACGATCGCAGAGGCGGCGGTGGCGGCGACCGAAGAGGTGGCGGCGGTGGCGGCGACAGAAAGCCAAGAGGTGAAGGCGGCGGCGGCAGAGGCCCGGGCGGACCAGGCGGACCAAGAAAGAAATAAAATAATTGTAAATAAAGATGAAGGAAGAAGATTAGAGTTTAAGAATCTCAAATCCCAAATCTCAAATCCCCAATCAAAATAGGTGTCATGTTACAACCGAAAAGAGTAAAATTCAGAAGAGTTCACAAGATGAAAACCAAGGGCATTGCGTACAAAGGTTCGCAGTTGTCATTCGGTTCATTCGGATTGAAATCATTAGACGAGGCATGGGTAACGGATCGTCAGATCGAAGCAGCACGTATTGCGCTTACCCGCCACATGAAACGTGAAGGAAAAGTTTGGATCAATATTTTCCCAGACAAGCCGATCTCCAAGAAACCTGCGGAAGTTCGTATGGGTAAAGGAAAAGGAGCATTGGATCATTGGGTAGCTGTGGTAAAGCCGGGAAGAATTTTGTTCGAAGTAGAAGGTGTTTCCAAGCAGATCGCGGAAGAATCATTGAAACTGGCGGCACAAAAATTACCTGTATTGACAAAGTTTATTATCCGAAGAGATTACGAAGCTATTTAAAAAATAAAAATGAAAACAACAGTATATAGCGAAATAGCAGGATGGAGCGACGAAGAATTGAGCAATGAATTATCAGCGTCTTCAATGAAACTGACAAAATTGAGATTCAACCACGCCATCACGCCATTGGAAAACACGAATGTGTTAGGTGAAACTAAAAGACACATTGCGCGTATCAAAACAGAATTGAAAAAAAGACAATTAACTAAACAAGCATAAATCAAGTGCAGATGACAACGGAGTTAGAAT
The DNA here is from genome assembly GCA_028288625.1 of Bacteroidota bacterium. GTDB lineage: Bacteria > Bacteroidota > Bacteroidia > Chitinophagales > JADIYW01 > JADJSS01. The sequence goes on from JAQBNI010000152.1 coordinate 29,051, forward strand.
CAACAGTGGAAACAGCGGACAGGAAACTAAGGAAAACCAGGACAGGCGTGGTAACATCCAACAAAATGGAAAAAACCATCACCGTATCTGTAGTTCGTAAGCTGAAGCATCCAAAGTATGGTAAGTTCTTAAAGAAGACTAAGAAGTTTCATGCACACGATGAAAAAAATGAATGCAGCATCGGCGATACCGTAAGGATTATGGAAACGCGCCCTTTGAGTGCAACGAAGAGATGGAGATTAGTAGAAATAGTAGAAAAGGCTAAATAAAATGGTACAACAAGAATCAAGATTAAAAGTTGCTGACAACAGCGGCGCCAAAGAAGTACTCTGTATCAGGGTATTGAAAGGTACTCGTGCAAGATACGCATCGATCGGAGATAAGATCGTAGTATCAGTGAAGGAAGCAATGCCCGGCGGAAACGTAAAAAAGAAAATGGTTTCTAAAGCAGTCGTGGTTCGCGTAAAAAAAGAGATCAAGCGCAAGGATGGAACATACATTCGTTTTGACGACAACGCAGTAGTGTTGTTGAATAACCAGGACGAGCCGCGTGGCACACGTATCTTCGGACCGGTTGCGAGAGAATTGAGAGATAAAGACTTTATGAAAATAATTTCATTAGCACCAGAAGTATTATAATATGAGCATAGCAACACAAAAGCGTTTTGCGCCGAAATTAAAAATAAGAAAAGGAGATACTGTGATGGTTATCACGGGAGAGTATCGTGGTAAAAGCGGTAAGGTTCTCGAAGTATATCCTAAGGACAATAAAGCCTTGGTGCAGGGTATCCGTATCATGTCACGTCATACGAAGCCAAACGCACAGGAGCAAAAAGGCGGCATCATTAAAAAAGAAGCGCCGATCCATATTTCAAATCTTATGTTGATGGTGGGTGGAAACACAACACGCGTAGGAAGAAAAGTGGAAGAAGGAAAATCAATTAGAATCGCTAAAACTACAGGGGAGGCTATAAAATAATGAGTTACGTACCTACACTTAAGAAAAAGTATATCGGTGAAGTAGTACCTGCTTTGATGACAAAGTACAGCTACAAATCCGTTATGCAAGTGCCGAAGATCAGCAAGATCGTAGTCAACCAGGGCGTTGGCGCGGCAGTTGGAGACAAGAAATTAATTGATAACGCTATCGATGAAATTTCAAGAATCACAGGACAGAAAGCAGTGTCTACAAAATCCAAGAAAGCGATCTCAAACTTTAAGTTGAGAGAAGATCTGCCGATTGGAGTTCGTGTAACATTGCGTGGAGAAAGAATGTATGAGTTCCTGGAAAGATTAATGGCAGTTGCATTGCCGCAGGTGCGCGATTTCAAAGGCATCAACGACAAGTCATTCGACGGCAGGGGTAATTATACATTAGGTATAACAGAGCACATCATCTTCCCGGAAATCGACATCGATAAAATATCCAAGATCAGCGGAATGGACATTACAATTGTCACCACTGCATTGACGGACGATGAAGCGCATTCATTATTAAAAGAAATTGGCTTACCATTTAGAAAAAAATAAAGCATGGCAAAAGAATCAATGAAAGCTCGTGACGCAAAGCGTAAGAAATTAATTACGAAGTATAAAGCGAAACGTGAGCAATTAAAAAAAGCAGGCGACTGGACCGCATTGGATAAGCTTCCGAAAAACGCGTCACCGGTTCGTTACAGGAATAGATGTAAATTGACGGGACGTCCCCGTGGTTATATCGGTTTCTTTGGGTTGTCGAGAATACAATTCAGAGATTTGGCGAGCTACGGAAAAATTCCGGGCTTAACAAAAGCAAGTTGGTAATAAAATAATTCAAAAATAAAGTGAAGGTGGGAAACTGAACTGATACCGGTTTAAGTCTCACATCTAAGCGATCTAAACAAAAAAACAAAATGGTTACAGATCCAATAGCAGATTTCTTAACAAGGATCAGAAATGCACAACTCGCCGGTCACACGATCGTTGACATTCCTGCTTCTAACATGAAGAAAAAACTAACCGAGATTCTACATGAAAACGGTTATATCTTAAAATTCAAATTCGAGGAAGACGGTCCCCAGGGAACAATCAAGATTGCATTAAAATACAATCCTGAAACCAAGGAACCTGCCATCCGCGAATTGATCAGGGTATCAAAACCGGGCTTACGCCGTTATTCGCACGTAGCCGGTATCCCAAGAGTAAAAAACGGATTAGGTCTTGCGATCTTATCTACGTCAAGAGGAATCCTGACAGATAAGCAAGCGAAGAACCTGAAAGTAGGTGGAGAAATTATTTGCATAGTATCATAAATTATCACTCATGTCACGCGTAGGAAAATTACCAATAACAATACCGGCAAAAATAGAAGTGAACGTTGCAGATAATAACGTTGTCACTGTAAAAGGACCGAAAGGAACATTAACGGAAAAAGTTGATAGAGATATCATCGTTAAAGTGGAAGATGGAAAGATCACACTGGAACGTCCGACTGAACAAAAGCGTCACAAGGCGTTACACGGCTTATACCGTTCGCTGATCCATAACATGGTGATGGGCGTAAGTGAAGGCTATAAGAAAACACTCGATGTTGTCGGTGTAGGTTTCCGTGCAAGCAACCAGGGACAATTATTAGAATTGTCGATAGGTTTTTCGCATCCGATCTATGTATTGCTGCCTTCAGAAATAAAGATCACAACGGCATCTGAAAAAGGTCAGCCGCCACGGATCATTCTGGAAAGTAACGACAAGCAATTGATCGGACAGGTAGCTGCAAAGATCAGGAGCTTAAGAAAACCTGAGCCGTACAAAGGAAAAGGTATTAAGTATACTGAAGAAATATTGAGAAGGAAGGCAGGAAAATCTGCAGGTAAAAAATAACTGTAAATACGCACCGACGTGCGTATCAACAAAAACGGGGTAAATACGCACCGACGTGCGTATCCCTTGATAAAAAAACTAAAAATTATTGTCATGGCAATAGCGAAATTATCCAGAAGGGAAAAAATAAAATTCAGAATACGCAGGAAACTCAGCGGTACGGAAGCTCGTCCACGTTTATGTATATTCAGAAGTAACAACGAGATCTATGCGCAGATCATCGACGATGTAGCCAGTAAAACGATCACTTCTGTTTCTTCCCTGAAATCAACAGGCAGCAAAACTGAACGCGCGAAAGCAGTAGGTGCAGCAATTGCCGCAAAAGCAAAGGAAGCAAATGTTACACATGTAGTGTTTGACAGGAACGGATTTTTATATCACGGCAGGGTGAAAGCATTAGCAGACGCTGCAAGAGAAAACGGTTTACAATTCTAGTAGATACGCACAGCGGTGCGTATATTAAAACAGCGGTGCGTATAATAAAAAATAAATAAAATGATTCAAAAAGTAAAAGAAACCAAGGTCAGGGCTGCAACGGAACTGGAGTTGAAAGAAAAAGTTGTCGGCATTCAGCGCGTAGCAAAAGTTACAAAGGGTGGACGAACATTCAGCTTTTCAGCATTAGTGGTTATTGGCGATGGTCACGGAACTGTAGGTCACGGCTTGGGAAAAGCTCGCGAGGTACAGGAAGCAATTTCAAAAGGTATCGATGATGCCAAGAAGAACCTGGTAAAAGTGCCGATCTTAAAAGGAACAATTCCTCATGATCAGCTCGCAGAGTTCGATGGCGCGAAAGTGCTCATCAAACCGGCTTCAACCGGAACAGGTGTTATTGCAGGAGGTTCTATGCGTGCAGTTTTAGAAAGTGCAGGCGTTCACGACGTGTTGGCAAAATCATTAGGTTCTGCAAATCCGCACAACGTTGTTAAGGCAACCATCCGCGCACTTACATTATTAAGAGATCCTTATCGTGTTGCAAAAGACAGGGGAATCAAACTTTCAAAAGTATTTAACGGCTAATTATTATGGCAAGAATAAAAATTACACAGGTTAAGAGTGCGATCGACAGAAGTCACAGTCAGAAAGGCACCATCAAGGCTCTCGGTATCCAAAAGGTAAACAGGAGTGTTGAAAAAGAAGCTACCCCGCAAATATTGGGAATGGTGGCAAAAGTAAAGCATTTGGTAACGGTAGAAAATATCTAAAATGAGCATCAGTTTAAATAATTTAAGACCTGCAAAAGGCGCGGTAAAAAACCGCAAGCGAATTGCACGCGGAGAAGGTTCAGGATCAGGCGGCACAGCCGGCAGAGGACATAAAGGAGCAAAATCCCGTTCAGGTTATAAATCAAAAAGAGGTTTTGAAGGTGGACAAATGCCGTTACAGCGTCGTTTGCCTAAGCGTGGTTTTAAAAACCCGGGTAGAGAAGAATTCCGTACGCTGAACTTGTCTGAATTACAGGCACTGGCAGAAAAAAACAACCTGAAAGATTTCAACTTCGATACATTCAGAACATTGAAATTGATTAAAGGAAGTGATAAGATAAAAATACTGGGTAACGGAGAATTGAAAGGTGCGTATAATATTACTGCTCACGCATTCAGTGCAAAAGCAAAAGAAGCGATTGAAAAAAGCAGTGGTACTGCAACAGTTATAGAGATAAAATAAATGCTAAAGCCGACTGCAGTTTTTGTCATACAAAAAGGAATACTGATTAAAGTTCCCTGCGCGCCGAAAAAGGGCCTCCGCAACAACAAAAAAACATACAACTGATGAAACAATTTTTTGAAACGCTAAAAAATATCTTCAGTATAGAAGACTTAAGGAAAAGAATATTTCTGACTTTAGGTCTTATTTTTATTTACCGCTTAGGATGTTTCGTAGTATTACCCGGAGTAGATCCATCAAGGATCTCCAGTGGAAAAGCTGGCGGTTTCGCGCAATTATTTGATTTATTTGCAGGTGGTGCTTTTACAAAAGCATCCGTTTTTGCATTAGGGATCATGCCTTATATTTCCACGTCAATCGTTATGCAATTATTGACGCTGGCAGTTCCTTATTTCCAGAAATTACAGAAAGAAGGTGAAAGCGGCAGAAAAAAAATTACACAATACACGAGATACGGAACAGTACTCGTTACAGCTTTACAAGGCTTTGCTTACGTGAAATTCTTATACTCACAGGGAATCGTTTCTCCTTCCATATCTACAGCATTATTTTCACTATCAACAATGATCATCCTGATTGCAGGTACAGTTTTCGTGATGTGGTTAGGCGAACAGATCCAGGAAAGAGGATTAGGTAACGGAACATCGCTGATCATCATGTCTAACATTATTTCGCGTTTACCCGGTTCTTTCTGGGCGGAAGCAAAATCAAGAGCAGGCACGGGAAGCGGCATTCTGATGTTGGTCTTAGAACTTGCAATTCTTGGAGCAGTGATCGTAAGTACGATCATGCTGATCCAGGCGATTCGCAAAGTGCCGTTGAGCTATGCAAAACAAATGTCAGGCGGAAACAGCGCGTATTCACAGCGCCGTGGGTTTTTACCTTTAAAAGTAAATATCGCGGGTGTGATGCCGATCATTTTCGCGCAGGCGTTCCTGTTCATTCCGGGTACGATCGCGCAATTGTTTCCTGACAGCGCAGCATCAGGCTTCCTCAGACAAATTACAGATTTTACATCTTTACCATATAACGTGATCATGTTCCTCATGGTGGTTTTATTCACCTATTTTTATACGGCGTTGATCATGAACCCTGTTCAAATGGCAGATGATCTTAAAAGAAACAACGGCTTTGTTCCGGGCGTAAAACCTGGTTTAAATACAGCAGAATATATCGATACGGTTTTGTCCAGGATCACATTACCGGGCTCTATATTTTTAGGATTTATAGCGATCATGCCGTCGTTCGCAAAAATGCTCGGCGTAAACAGCCAGTTTTCCTATTTCTTTGGAGGAACATCGTTGTTGATCCTTGTATCGGTTGTTTTGGATACGATGCAGCAGATCAATTCACATTTATTAAGCCGTCATTATGATGGTTTGACGAAGTCAGGCGCGAAGATCAGAGGTAGGAATGTGATGTCAACAGATTATTAAAATCTCCGGGAATGATACATTATAAAACCCCGGAAGAAATTGAAAAAATACGAAAGAGTTCTTTGTTAGTCAGCCAGACGCACGCGCTTTTGGTAGAGTATATTAAGCCGGGAGTAAAAACGTCGAAGCTGGATGAGATTGCGGAAGAATTTATCCGCGACAATCACGCAGAGCCAGCATTTAAAGGCTATCGCGGGTTTCCGGCAACACTTTGTATTTCTATGAACGAACAAGTGGTTCACGGAATTCCGTCGGATCGCGAAGTGAAGGAAGGAGATATTCTCTCGATAGATTGCGGTGTTTGCAAGGATGAATATTACGGCGATTCAGCATTTACTTTTCCTATCGGTGATATCCCGGCAGAAGTAAGAAAACTGCTGCGCGTAACGTTCAATTCCCTCTATCTCGGCATAGAAAAAGCAGTGGTAGGAAACCGGATCGGCGATGTAAGCTTTGCCATCCAGAAGTATTGTGAGATGGATAATCATTACGGCGTTGTTCGCGACCTGATCGGTCACGGAGTGGGAAAACACCTGCATGAAGAGCCGGATGTACCGAATTACGGAAAAAGAGGAAAAGGACCGATGATGCAGGAAGGATTGGTGATCGCTATCGAGCCGATGATCAACCTGGGAACATCAGATGTGAGGCATTTATCAGATAAATGGACAGTAATAACGAAGGATGGAAAACCTTCTGCGCATTTTGAGCATACAATTGCCGTAAAGCGCCAGAAAGCAGACATTTTAAGTGACCATAATTTAATATTCGAGGCTATAAAAAAGTCGGATTACATTAAGGATTTCAGATAATTATTCGGATATTTGCAGTCCTAAATTTATGGGTAAAACAGATTTAATAAAATTAGATGGTACGATCACGGAAGCTTTATCTAACGCGATGTTTCGCGTGAAATTGGAAAACGGCCACGAAATTTTAGCTACAATATCCGGCAAGATGCGTATGAACTACATACGGATTCTCCCGGGCGACAAAGTCGCAGTTGAAATTTCTCCGTACGATCTCTCCAGGGGAAGAATAACATTCAGATATAAGTAATAAACAGCCGGCTAAAAATCGGCATATAAAATAAAAAGAAATGAAGGTTAAAGCATCAGTAAAGAAACGAAGCGAAGACTGCATCATCGTGCGCAGGAAGGGCAGAGTTTATGTAGTGAATAAGAAGAATCCAAAATTTAAACAAAGACAAGGGTAATACAATGGCTAGAGTATCAGGTATAGATCTTCCCAAAAATAAAAGAGGCTTCGTTGCCTTAACTTATATTTATGGAATAGGCAGATCAACGGCAAAGTACATTTTAGAAACTGCACAAGTTGATCCGCAAAAAAAAGTGCACGAATGGAATGATGATGAAGCAACCGCAATTCGTAACGCGATCAACGCGGAAGTGAAAGTGGAAGGCGCTCTTCGTTCTGAAGTTCAGTTAAACATCAAGCGATTGATGGATATCGGTTCTTACCGTGGCATCCGTCATCGTAAAGGCTTGCCGGTTCGCGGACAAAGCACAAAACGTAATGCGCGTACAAGAAAAGGTAAACGTAAAACAGTAGCGGGAAAGAAGAAAGTAACTAAATAATAATTCTTGAAGAGCTTATAATGGCAACAACAACAACAACAAAAAAGACGACGAAAAAAAGAGTAGTGAAAGTGGAAGCTGAAGGCTATGTTTATGTCAAAGCGACTTTCAACAACATCATCATCTCTTATACAAATAAAGGCGGACAAGTGATCTCCTGGAGCAGCGCGGGAAAATGCGGCTTTAAAGGATCTAAGAAAAGCACGCCGTACGCAGCACAAATGGCAGCGCAGGATGCAGGTTCAAAAGCATACGAAGCAGGTTTGAGAAGAGTGGAAGTATTTGTAAAAGGACCGGGCGGCGGAAGAGAATCTGCTATCCGTACGATCGGGAATGCAGGCATTGAAGTTACTGTGATCCGGGACGTTACACCGTTGCCGCACAATGGCTGTCGTCCACCAAAGAAACGTAGAGTATAAAAATTATAAATAATGAATTTTGAATGAGATTTTAATAATTCAACATTCAACATTCAACATTCAACATTAACAGAAATGGCAAGATATACAGGACCACGTACTAAAAAATCAAGAACATTCGGAGATGCGATCTTCGGATATGATAAATCATTCGAGAAAAGAAAATATGCTCCGGGTCAGCATGGCAATTCACGTAAGCGTTCACAGCAATCGGAATATGCAGTTCAGTTAAAAGAAAAACAAAAAGCGAAATATATGTACGGCGTTTTGGAAAGACAGTTCTACAAAACGTTTGAAGAAGCTGCACGTAAGCACGGTGTAACAGGTGAAAACTTGTTGCGTTTGCTGGAACAGCGCTTAGACAATACGATCTACCGTTTAGGTTTTGCACCTACACGCAGCGCGGCTCGCCAGCTGGTCAATCACAAGCACATTACAGTGAACGGAAGAATTTTAAATATTCCTTCTTACACCGTAAAGATTGGTGATGTTGTGGGCATCCGTGAGAAGTCAAAGAATCTGGATGTTGTACAGGATACATTAAAAGGAGCGAGAGTAAAGAAATACGGCTGGCTGGAATTGAATTCAGAAAAGCTGGAAGGCAAATACCTGGAAATTCCAAACAGGGAACAGATCCCTGAAAACATTAAGGAACAACTGATCGTCGAATTATATTCTAAATAATTTTTTTGAAGAGAAGGGTTTAATAAACCTATTCAGAATTCACCTTTAAAAAATAAATAACAATTATGGCTATTTTATCATTTCAGAAACCGGACAAAATTCTATTACAGAAAGCAACGGACTTCGAAGGAACTTTCGAATTCGCTCCGCTTGAACCTGGTTTTGGAAATACAATCGGCAACGCACTCCGCAGGGTGTTATTATCTTCTTTAGAAGGATACGCAATTACTGCGATCAAAATTGCGGGAATCAATCACGAATTTTCAACGATCAAGGGCGTTATCGAAGATGTGACCGAGATCGTGCTCAACATCAAGCAGGTTCGTTTAAAAAGAGTATTGCAGGATGCAGATGCAGGTTTTGAAAAGATCTACATTTCCCTCAAAAATAAAGAGCAGTTCACTGCAGGAGATATCGAAGCGCATACCAATGTATTCGCGGTAACAAATCCTGAACTCGTGATCTGCAATATGGAAAAGAACGTTCATTTGGAACTTGAAATTTCTATCGGAAAAGGAAGAGGTTATGTAGCTGCTGAAGAGCACTATGTTGACAGCTCCATCGTTGGCTTGATCCCTGTAGATTCTATTTACACGCCGATCAAGAATGTACGTTACAAAATTGAAAACACGCGTGTTGAACAACGTACAGATTTTGAAAAATTGATCATCGATGTAAAAACTGATGGTACTATCCACCCGGAAGATGCGGTTAAAGAAGCAGCAAAAATTTTGATCCAGCACTTAATGCTGGTATCTGATGAAAATATCACTTTCGATTCTGAAGAAAAAGGACAGGAAGAAGTGGTGGATGAGCACATCTTACACATGCGTAAGATCCTCAAAACGCCTTTGGAAGACCTGGATCTTTCCGTACGTGCTTACAACTGCTTAAAGGCAGCGAAGATCAATTCATTATCTGAATTGGTGCAGTACGACACGAACGAATTATTAAAGTTCAGAAACTTCGGACGTAAATCGTTAGTGGAAATTGAAGAATTAATTATCGAGAAAGGAATGCACTTTGGTATGGACCTTTCCAAATTTAAATTAGAAGACTAGTAATAGTCTGCTGAAAACTCAAGAAAATGAGACACGGAAATAAAATAAATCACTTAGGCAGAAAAACGGGGCACAGGGCTGCGTTGCTGAAGAATTTGTCTGCTGCATTATTTATGCATAAGAGGATCGAGACGACAATTGCCAAGGCTAAGGAATTAAGAGGTTATGTTGATCCTTTAATTACAAAGGCAAAAAGTAATACCACACATTCACGCCGCGATGTATTCAGCTACTTGCAGGATAAATTCGCTACGCAGGAATTGTTTGATGTGATCGCTGCAAAAGTTGGCGACCGTCCGGGCGGCTACACACGGATCATCCGTTTAGGTCAACGCCAGGGAGATGCAGCGGAAATGGCAATGATCGAATTGGTGGATTTCAACGAAACCTACCAGCCGAAAAAAGCGAAAACTGCTGAACCTAAGAAGAAAACACGCCGTGCGGGCACTCCGAAGAAAAAAGTGGAAGATGCTGCTGTAGTGGAGGACGCGAAAGCGGAGGAAACGCCGGTTGTTGAGGAACCACAAGTTGATGAAACTCAAACAGAAACAGCGGCAGAAGAGTAAAAAAATGTTTTTTGCAACACATACAGAAGGATAGCGTTATATAGCTATCCTTTTTTATTTTAGGGAAACTGAGAAAAGAGGCGATTGAACATTTACCGGATATTTCCGGTCCGTTTTATTAATGTTTTAAGTTATATGTGATGAAAGGAATATTTTGCCTGGAAGGGTTTTGGTACGGCGATCACAGGGATCCCACATCCGTGCTGCCGATTTTGGAATTGATCAACCGCTGCCATAAAGTTCCTTTTTTACATCATCGCTGCGCTACAAAGGAAGAAGTATTATATTCTTTGGAAAGGTGGAAGATGAAATCTTTCAATAATAAATACCCGATCCTTTATCTCGCCTTTCATGGCGAAAAATACGAGATCAAAATTGGTGCGTACCATTTTACACTGGATGAGCTTGCAGATGTACTGGAAGATAAATGTGAAGGCGTGATCATTCATTTCGGGAGTTGTCTCACTTTAAAAGTAAGCAAGAACAAGCTCCAGAGTTTTATGGAGAGAACTAAAGCGCTTTGTGTGATGGGATATAAAATGGAAGTTGATTTTATTGAATCAACTTCGCTGGACCTGCTCCTTTTTCACAATATTATTGTGGAGGAAATCAAACTGAACCGCACCGGGATTTTTAAAATTTACAGGAACATGATGACGGGCAGCAAGAAGCAAATGGATAAATTAAAATTTACTATGCAGATCAACGAACGCACAAGGTTTAACAGGAAGAAAGTGAAAGGGTGAGGAAATGTTGAATGATGAATTTTGAATGATAGTGTGCAATTTCTCCCTTCAGGGGTCGGGGTTTAGAGAATGTTGAATGTTGAATGATGAATGTTGAATGTTTGCCTCACCTTTAATATCAAAAAGTAAGAAACAAATAATAATTTAGCGTTTTAAGCGCCTTGCGGTTAAAAAACCAATTATGCCAACACCAGCCATTTTATTATTAGAAGACGGAACATCCTACACCGGGCAAGCCTGCGGCAAGATCGGGACCGCCACCGGGGAAATTTGTTTTAATACATCAATGACAGGTTACCAGGAGCTTTTCACTGATCCGAGTTATGCAGGACAACTGCTTGTTACCACAAATGTACACGTCGGGAATTATGGCATTAAGAGTGTTGAGGAAGAATCCGCTCACATACAGATTGCAGGATTGATCTGCCGTGAATACAACAATAATTTTTCACGCAAGCAAGCGGATGAAACGATAGAAGATTATTTTATCCAGAATAATTTAGTAGGAATCAGCGGGATCGATACGCGCGCCGTAGTTCGTCATGTACGCGAAAAGGGCGCAATGAATGCAATTGTTTCTTCAGAAAATATCGACATCGAATTTCTGAAAAAGGAATTGAAAAAAGTTCCGAGCATGGAAGGTCTCGAGCTTTCCTCGCAGATCACTACCAACGAATCTTATACGCTCGGTGATGAAAATGCAAAATATAAAATTGCAGTATTAGATCTTGGAGTGAAAAAAAATATCCTTCGCAATTTTTTAGAGCGGGATTGTTTTGTAAAAGTGTTTCCTGCAAAAACTTCTTTTGCGGAGATGAAAAATTTTCAACCGAACGGTTACTTTATTTCCAATGGTCCCGGTGATCCCGGCGTGATGGATTATGCAGTGGATACGGTAAAGCAAATACTGGATGAAAATCAGCCGCTGTTCGGTATTTGTTTAGGCAATCAATTGCTTGCACGCGCTGTAGATATCCCGACCTATAAATTGCATCACGGGCACCGCGGAGGCAATCATCCGGTAAAGAATTTAAAAACAGGTAAATGCGAAGTAACCACGCAAAATCATGGCTTCTCCGTAGATATGGAAAAACTAAAAGCATCTGATAAAGCAAAGATGACGCACATCAATTTAAACGATAATACTGTGGAAGGATTGGAGATTGTTGGAAAGAAAGCATTCTCTGTTCAATACCACCCGGAAGCTGCTCCCGGTCCGCATGATTCAAAATATCTCTTCGATCAGTTTATGGATATGATTGGATAATATCATCATCCTGGGTAACGCGAAGGATCTGCCGGACCAACAATCTAACTTTATTACTCTTCATCAAAAATATAAATACACTTATTATATATCTGAACAAGTTTTTTATCTTTATTAAGTGAAGAAAAATTATTTCATAGTTCAGAGAGGCAGGCAATCGGGTCCAATATCTTTAAGTGAATTGCTTAAGATAAAGTATGAGCCTAACACATTGGTATGGACACAAGGGTTTAAAGAATGGCTAAATGTAACTAATAAAGAAGATCTCTTTCAAAAATTAGGCATTACTCTTGAAGACTTACAATCCAATAGTCCTTCACAGACATCTTCCCAACCAAAAGTTTTTACAGGCAGCACAGTAATTACCGGCACGCCAAATAGTGCAGGTCCTTTTATTTCAAATGACATCTCCAATACACATGGTTATATACTCGCCGGCAGGGGAAAAAGATTCCTGGCATTTATTTTTAACTGGATAATGACGGCATTCGCTGCAAAATTAATTCCGAATTCATACGGCGAATACGATGGGTTAGCATTCATATTTATTCCTTTAACCGCTGTTGTCAGCTACAATCTTTGGAGTGGAAATATCGGGCATAAGATACTTGGCTTAAAAGTAATTCATGCAGTGAGCGGCGAGGATATAAAAAATCCGCTGATTGGTTTTCTCCGGGAATTATCCAAAAACATGTTGATGTGGTTCACGTTGCCCATCATCTGGTTATTGTGGGATAAAAGAAAACAAAATGTATACGATAAAATATTCAGAACATTAGTAGTGGAACAACATAAAGCAATACAGGATGCTCATTTTTAATGCTAAAGGTATAGTTGTTGCTTTAGCAACATTTATTGTATTGGCACTGGTGATCTGGATGGGTTTAAGTGCAGGTGTATCAGTAATCTTAGCAGGTATAACCGCTTTATTTGTATCAGTAAAAATGTCGAAAGGATACACAGGCTTTTTTGCTCTTCCTTCTATATTTATCATTCCAACGCACGTATATGCCGGTATAATTATTATAATCGGGATCGCCATTTTTATTAAGGAGCCTGTGTTCCTGGAAAAGAAAGCACCACAGGATATAAGAAAGCAATTGGTGGAAAGAGATATCGCATTACTCGATAGCCAGTATGTAAACACTGATCCTGTTGCTAATGATTTGAAAGAATATGTAAGCAGTATAGTAATTAAACAAATGAAACCAGGTGAGATAAAATATCTCGTGAAAGAAAATACGGATTCCAGTAAAATATTGGTCCTGGTAAAATTTCCACAGATAAAAGAATTGAGAAAAGAAATGCGTTCGGATTTTATTCAGATCATCCACAAGTATTTTAAAATGGATGCTGCAAATGCAGGTAAGAAAATATATATCGGCATTGCTGATAACTCTTCGCTCGCCATAACAGATACTCCTGAAAATGGAATTGAATCATCTTTTTTACTTGCAAACAGCGGGCAGTTGCTGCCATTTTATGGAAATGAAAATCCTGAAAAATATTAATGTATGGCAAAGATTGGTGTAATCAAAAGGGAATTGTGGCACAGTGTTGTTGCGGATAAATGTCCAAAGTGCGGAAGTATGTCAGAGTTACAAATAAAGTTTACACAGAACATTTTTGTATTGGGCTTTCCACTGTTTCCTATGGATAAAAAAGTGGAAATTAAATGTACAAACTGTAACCAGGAAATTCCGCTGCATTATGCTCCAAAATATGTTACTGCAAAATATGAAGAGATACGACCGGATTTAAAAACGCCAAAATGGGCATATAGCGGCAGTATACTTTTTGGAGGAGTATTACTCTTTATGTTGATCTATATGCCGATAGAGGCTAAAAAAAATAAAAAGTATATTGATGCTGCAAAACCCGGCGACATATACAAGGTCAGGTACGAAGACCCGAATGCTATATTTCATAAAGACTTGTATTCTATGCTGAAAGTCGTGGGGGTTAATGGAAATGATGTTTTTATAGTGCCCTGTATTTATGAAAAGAATAGCAGTGATCTTTCTTCCATAACACGTAAACCTGACGAGGAGATATGGGGAGATGATACCACATACTACACTAAAGAAACATTAAAGAATATGTTAGAAAACCCGTTTTCCTCTGATAAAAAAGAAATGCTGATCACAGATATTGACCGGTAGATTATTCTTCATTTTTTTTCTATCTCAGCACCGTCACATTTCCTTTTAGCTTTATCTGCTCTCCATTGATACAAGTCCCTTCAAAAGAATAACCATAAGCATCTTCCTGTGCAGGTTCTCCTTTATAAATACCATCCCAGCCTTTTGTAAGATCATCCGATTCAAAAACTTTATTTCCCCAGCGATCATAAACGACTAAATTGCCCGATTGAAGAATTTTTGAACGTACTTTAAAAATATCATTTACGCCGTCGTAATTTGGTGTAAATGAATTTGGGATAAAAACATTTTCTGCATCGCAGTTATTGAATATATCTATAAAAATTGAATCAGATCGTCTGCATCCGCGAAGCAGAAGATCTCCCTCAGAGTTTAAATAAATCCAGCTTGGTTGATTGATAACGGCGAATGGGTTTCGTATATGACTGTTGCTTAAAATTGCTGAACTGATCCAGTTATAATATAAAGGCTGGGAAGAAATTACATCCAGTTGAATGGTATCTCCGGGAGCAACAATTGTTTCTGAAGCAGTGATGGATAAATCAATTGATTGGACAATCGATAATTTTAAATTTATGATGCTGTCACATCCGTTGCTGGAAATAAGTGTATCACTATATATTCCAGGTTGATCATAAAAATGATTACCAATATGAATTCTATGACCTATGCAAATAGTTGTATCAATATTTCTTATGCCTTTTTTTAAGACTGTAAGATTTAATGTATAAAAGGTATCGCATGAAGAAGATAAAATAGTATCTGTATACGTCCCGCTATTTGTGTAAACATGATTATTAAGAGTTGCGCTTTCACCTTCACAAATCGTATTGTTTAAAGTATATGCGGCATTGCTGACAAGCCGGTAAGTAGTGCTAAAAGAATCCTTGCAGTTATTGATGTTGACGAATCTAATTATGTGATATAAACCAGTATCTGCAGAAACAACACCATTAATGCGCATGGTGTCACCAATAAATACAGTACCATCAGGTCTCGTCCAGTAATATGTAAAAAAGGGCGACGACTGATAAAACAAAATCACGTTTCCTCCGATACATGAAGAGCCTATTATATTAACCGGTGGAAAGATCAACGTATCTACTCCAAAGTTTAAAATATTAGAGTTACCGCAGGCATCTACAATTCGGGTGACGTAATCTCCAATAGGAATAAAATCAAATACATTGGAAGTTTGTAAAGGATACAATTTCGGTCCGGAGATTACTTCATATTGGTAAGGTGGAAGTCCTTTTGTACTATCCGGATGTAATTCTGCATAACGGTTGCCGTTGCAATAAATAATTGAAAAACTGGCGACTTGAGGAGGACGATACAAAGGTATTTCAACAGTATCATAAGCTATCCAGCAATTTTTAATATTTTCATTGATAGGCTCTCCATTTTGAGGATACTCAATTTGAAGAGTATACTTGCCGGATGGAATAGAAGTAATGGAGTCGAATAGGTTAAGGTAATCATGGTAGTCATAAATACGTCTTCCCGAGTCATTATAAATAGATGCGCTCAAAAAATAAGCATCATAACAATTTGTTTTATAGTATAAAATATTTTCACCTAAACATCCTCTTTTATACCATGATGTATGATGAAGTAAAGTCAAATTACTTTCTAAAACAGTAACCGAATCAAAAACTATATTTCCACAAGAATCTGTTACCTTGAATTTATAAATCCCTTCGGGTAAATTTTTTAGGTCTATATAGAAATAATCTATTACGCTAATACCACCTGTGTAAATTCCGTCTGCAGAAAAATGCGTATAGGTTTTAGGATAAATAATAGAATCTGAATAGCTGTATTTAGGCGTTGTACTATGCAAGTATCGGGGACCCGATAAAATTTCCAACTTTAATCCCGGTCCGAAACCATAAAACCGTAATTCAGAGGCAGCCGTTGAATCGATACAACCGTCATATACAAGTGATCGTACAAAAGGCTTTCCAACACTTGGAAAAATAGTATCAAATGAATATACAGTACCACATTTGTCAGTAATGGTTATCAGATAGTTTCTGCCGGAAACTTTTGGGGTAATGTTTAGTAATCCTGAAAAGATCTGTGACGTCTGAACAATTTTATTTGAATCAACGTCTTTAACGGTCATGGTTAAAGGATATTTTGGATCTAAATAATAGTACCCAAAGCCTCCATACACATTCCGATAGATGTCCAATATTGCACCTAAATCTCCTGTGCAAGTATGTTCACTATACCATAGTCTAACGGTAAATAAGAATTCCGGAATTTTTTTTGTAAATGAAATCTTTCTACCACAATCGTCAAATAAAACATAACTGAAATTCGAATTATAGGTTACATTCGGAAAAGTATCTGTTATAGAATATTCATTTACTCCTGTTCGATAATAATTTGATTGATCGAGTTTAGGATATACAAATTTTGTTATGGTATCATTTAAATGATACATCACCAGTTTCAGCGGAGAAGTATAATGGAGGTTGGAACTAAAAAATACAAAATTCAGCCTTATGGTATCGCAGCCAATTTTACTAACTCTTGCATTATCAACCCCCGAAAAAACTGTGTCGGTGTTTTCAATAATAATTGTCCGTGTAACAAAATTCTGACAGGAATCATACATCCGTAAAGTATACGTACTTGACTTTAAATTATTAAACGTATCGCTGTTTTGTGTTGTTACTACACTTGTTATTGTGTTCGTCAAAACCCAATTATATGGCTTTCTTCCTGTGGACGAAATGGGGTGACCAATGATCTGTCCATCGCTTCCCCCATAACATGTAGGTAAATTTCCAACAGGTATAAAATCCGGTACTACATAGCCGGAACCTTTTATAATCACCGTTTGTGTATCCCTTTCTCCGGTAATATTTGTAGCAGCAACCACATAAGTTCCGGGAAATAATCCCTGGAACAAAGAATCACTCTGCAATGGTCTTGTTTCAGGTCCTGAGAGAATGGAATACAATACAGGCGGTTGGGTTGTTGTTGCAAACACAGTAATAGTTCCATTATTCGGACAGCGGCTGATCGTCGTCTTCACAGAATCGATAGAAACAGATGCATATGAAATGTTGTAACAGCTGAATAGAATTACAGTTACGATTAACGACTTTATGAATTGATAAATGTGCACCGGCTAGTCTAAATATAAGATTATTTTTTATTTA
The DNA here is from genome assembly GCA_028288625.1 of Bacteroidota bacterium. Taxonomy (GTDB): domain Bacteria; phylum Bacteroidota; class Bacteroidia; order Chitinophagales; family JADIYW01; genus JADJSS01. The sequence goes on from JAQBNI010000152.1 coordinate 46,693, forward strand.
TATATAATGCAGCCATTCTAAACCTTTCACTTTTCATTTTGTTCTACTCACGACTGAAACCCTTTAATTCTTAATAAATAATACAGATGAAAAAAATATACTTCCTTATAGGGTTCTTTATTAATACAATTTGTCTTCACGCACAAAACCATTACTGGCTGCAGCAGTTCGGCGCAGAAAATACATTGCTTGGCGGTGCAGTAGTAGGTGGAGTTAGCGACAATGCTGCCATGTATTATAATCCCGCACGCTTGGGATTTATTACTGCAACAAAAATAAGTGTAAGCGCAAATGCATATGGTGTGGATCTGATAAAATTGAAGAATGCCGCAGGAAACGGGTTGGAGCTTAAATCAAGTAAATTATTGCTGTATCCGCAGATTGCTTCCGGCTCTATCGATATTAAAAAGAAAAGAAAATTAAAATTCATATATGGAACTCTTGTAAGGTACAGGAGCCAGATACACTTCGAACAGGAAAATTCGATGAATTATAATGTATTTACAAAATTACCCGGAGATGAATTTTACGATGCGCGTGTCGACTTTGACTACAATGTTATTGCCAACTGGATTGGCGGCTCTCTCGCGTACAGGTTGAATGATAACTGGTCCATTGGCTATACGCAGTTTTTTACTTATATCAACGTTCAGTATCACCAAGGGTACACAATCACCACGGATAATCATATCTCAAAAACAGATTTTGTCTCTTCAAATAATCACAGTTTAAATTTTAATCTAAATAGTGTCAATGTAATCGAGAAAATAGGAATTGCTTATGAAAAGAAGTCGGCAAAAAAAGAAGATTTTTATTATCGTGTAGGATTATGTGCCACTATGCCTTCTTTAAAAATGTATAGCTCAAGCAAGGTGACTCAAATATCTGAACTCAATAATATCGATGAACACAATTTTTCAGTTGATTCTTTTTTTACTTCTTCTACGGTATTGAATAATTCAAACAAAAAAATAAAAAGCAACCTGAAAGACCCTGCATCTATTGCCCTGGGCTTTGAGATTGAAAATAGCAGGATACGCTTTTGTACTACCGTGGAATATTTTTTCCGCGTTAAAGAATATACGATGATCAGGGATAATTCGCAAACTGTAAAGCGCCCGGTTCAAAATGGCAAACCTGAATATATCACAGATTATATGACGATACATGAAGCAAAAAGCGGAGTACTCAATGCAGGTTTTGGCATTGAGTTTAAATTCAATACTCAGAATGAAAATCAAAAGAAAGAACATACGTGGAGTATACTTATTGGCGCAAGAACAGATTTTAATAATGATCAGCTTTATCGACTGGAAAGAGTAGAGCCTGGTGCAGAACAAATTTACAACCCCGACAATTGGGGGTATATTCATTATTCTGCCGGTGCAGCACTCAATAGAAGATCTGATAAATTTACATTCGGACTGGATTACGGACGGGGCATTACGGTTAAATCCATGCAGGCTATCAATATAACCGAACCAACTTCAGCAAATTTTTTATTAGGGCTAAAACAAAAAACTGTTGTGCCAAAAGTAAATGCTATTAATATTGTGATCGGCTATACTTATAGCTTTATTAAAACCGATAAGCTGGTTAACATGAAAGTACTTTAAAGTGATAGTGAAAAGGATTGCTGTGAACTGTGATCCCTACAGTGAACTTCTACACCGTTGCAATTACTTCCTGCTTTTTCTTTCTCTGCGCATCATATAATTCTTTCAGTAATCCGCGCGCTATCAACAGCTTCATGATCTCGTTTGTACCTGCATATATTCGTGCCACGCGGCAATCTGCATATGCGCGTGCAATGTAGTACTCCCACATGTATCCATACCCGCCATGCAGCTGCAGACACTCATCCACAATGAGCTGGTGAATATCCGTACATGAATATTTTGCCATCGAAGCAACTTCCGGAGTGAGTTCTCCTTTATTAAACAATTCAACACACCTGTCGCAAAAAGTCTGGTGTATTTGTAATTGTGTAGCAAGCTCGGCAAATTTAAACTGTGTATTCTGAAACCCTGCTATCGGTTGTTTAAATGCTTGCCTGGATAAACTATATTCAATTGTATTTTCCAGAGCGCCTTCCGCACCGCCAACAGCCATTAATGCCACGGACAATCTTTCTCTTCCCAGTTTCTGCATCATATAAATAAATCCCTTTCCAACTTCTCCCAATAAATTATTTTTCGGAATTTCAACATTGTCAAAAAATAATTCGCACGTATCCTGCGCTTTCATTCCAATTTTCTTAAACGGTTTTCCTTTTGAAAATCCTGTTCGTTCCGCTTCCACAACAAACAAGCTGATGCCGTTATCTTTTTCATTAATGATCGTTCGTGCAGCGATGATTACCAGGTCGCACATATAACCATTCGTGATAAATGTCTTTTGTCCATTCACTACATAGTGGTCACCCATATCTACCGCAGTAGTTTTTAGTGCCTGCAAATCGCTGCCGCAGCCGGGCTCTGTCATGCCGATGGAAGTAATGATTTCACCGGTGCACATTTTCGGAAGCCATCTTTGCTTTTGTTCTTCTGTGCCGTAATCAACAATATAAGGGGCTACAATGTCTGAGTGAAGGAAAAATCCCGGACCGGTGTAACCCGCTTTAGGAATTTCTTCCGTGATGAGCGCGTTAAACGAAAAATCCAAGCCTGCCCCGCCATAATCAAGCGAAACATCCATGCAAAGCAAACCCGTTTCACCTGCCTTTAACCACACTTCGCGGCTCACCATGCCATTTTCTTCCCATTGTGCATGGTGCGGTGCAATTTCTTTTTCAATGAATTGCTGCGTGGTTTTAAGAAGCATATCGTGCTCTTCTGTATTGTAGATACTTCGCTTTAATTTTATATTGGAAAACATAGTTGGTTATTTATCTCAAAAATAAGGAGAAATGCAGGAATTCTGTATTAATTCAAAATTACTCAATATTATTTTTGAGTATGGTGTTCGTGAATACTTTGCATTTCATAATTCAAAATTCATAATTTTAATACATGAACACCAAACAACGCTTCTCCGACCGTGTAGAAAATTACATTAAATACCGACCGGGATATCCCGATGAAATTATTCCGGCATTACAACTCGAGATCGGTTTAATGTCCGGTGATATTGTCGCCGACATCGGCAGCGGTACGGGCATTTCTGCAAAGATATTTTTAGAGAACGGAAATAAAGTATACGGCGTGGAGCCCAACGAGCCTATGCGAAATGCAGCGGAAGATCTGTTGAAAGATTATGATGATTTTATCAGCGTGGAAGGCAGTTCGGAACAAACAAATCTTGAAGACGGATCCATTGATCTGATTGTTTGCGCGCAAGCGTTTCACTGGTTCGATCGTGCAAAGACAAAGATAGAATTTGAACGCATCGGATCAAGCGGCGCGCATCTTGCGTTGATGTTTAATGACCGGAAAGCATCGGAGCCTTTTCACCAGGGTTACGAAAAAATCATACAGGATTTTTCCATAGATTATAATGAAGTTTCACACCGCAATATTTCCGAAGAGATTATTAAGGAATTTTACGCACCGCATAAGTATAAAAAATTTGTACTCGATTATGCCCAGCAGTTCGACTTGGATGGTTTGATCGGTCGTGTGTTATCATCTTCTTATATGCCGAATGAAGACCATCCAAATTTTCCACAGTTAAAAAATGCAATCGTTGATCTTTTCAACACACACAAACAAAACGGAATAGTTACTTTTGCCTACGAAACCAGTTTATTTATAGGAAGGTTAAAATAATTTTTAAATCTTAATTCATAATTCGATATGAGTCACATTATTTCCATTCATGCCCGTCAAATTCTTGATTCCCGCGGCAATCCGACAGTTGAAGCAGATGTCATCACCGAAAGTGGTGTGATTGGACGTGCCGCTGTGCCTTCAGGTGCATCTACTGGTGTGCATGAAGCGGTGGAATTGCGCGATGGCGGCAAGGCATACATGGGTAAGGGTGTGTTGAAAGCGATCGATAATGTAAATACGCTTATTGCTGAAGCGCTGGTGGGTGAAAATGTTTTGAATCAGCGCGTGATCGATTCTATTTTGCTGGAACTCGATGGTACAGAGAATAAAAAGAAACTGGGCGCGAATGCGATACTCGCGGTGTCGCTCGCTGCTTCAAAGGCAGGTGCGCAGGTGGCAGGATTGCCGTTGTATCGTTATATCGGCGGAACGAATGCGCGTACACTTCCTATTCCGTTAATGAATATCCTGAACGGCGGCGCACATGCCGATAACGCGATCGACTTCCAGGAATTCATGATCGTGCCGGTTGGCGCGACTACTTTTTCCGATGGCTTGAGAATGGGCGTGGAGATCTTTCACAATTTGAAAAAAGTATTGAAGGCGAAAGGATATTCGACGAACGTTGGTGACGAAGGTGGATTTGCGCCGGAAATAAAATCAAATGAGGAAGCCATTGAAATTGTATTGAAGGCGATAGAAAGTTCCGGTTACAAGCCCGGCGATCAGGTAATGATCGCACTCGATCCCGCAGCATCAGAATTCTACGATACGAAAAAGAAAAAGTATGTTTTTAAGAAATCAGATAAACGGGTTTTGTCATCTGAGGAAATGGTAGATTATTGGGCGAAGTGGGTGAAGAAATACCCGATCATTTCTATTGAAGACGGTTTAGCCGAAGATGATTGGAAGGGATGGAAATTAATGACGGAAACACTTGGAAATAAATGTCAGCTCGTGGGCGACGATATTTTTGTAACGAATGTAAATCGTTTGCAGGAAGGAATTGATAAGAACGTGGCGAATTCTATTTTGGTGAAGGTGAACCAGATTGGTACGCTTTCAGAAACAATAGAAGCTGTTGACCTTGCACACCGGAATAGTTATACAACAGTGATGAGCCATAGAAGCGGAGAAACGGAAGACAGTACGATCGCTGATCTTGCAGTGGCATTAAACTGCGGACAAATTAAAACAGGCTCTGCCAGCAGGAGCGACCGTATGGCAAAATACAACCAGCTGCTGCGCATCGAAGAAGAATTAAGCGACGAAGCTTATTATCCCGGAAAGAATTTTAGATTTTTCTGATTTCAAATATTTCAATTGTAGAATTATAAAAATGATGAACGGTTTAAAACTATTTTTTCTAATTCCACTTATGTCTTTTGCAGCTTTTACAAAAGCAGCAGATTATCCTGCAAAAATCTATCACTTAACCGATTCCGCGAATAAAATTAATTATTCAGAAACCGAGAAAAAGATTTCATCCCTGGTAAAAAATCACAATAACAATCCCTATGTGTATTGTGCAAGATCCGCATTCTACTATAAATTTAACCAGGAGGAATTAGCTTTAAAAGATATCAGCACTGCGATTGAATTGATCCCTGAAAAATATGACTTTTTCGAAGCGCGTTGTCAATTGTATATGAGCTACGAGCGGTACGATGAGGCATTTAAGGATATCAATTCTATGTTTAGAATGGACTCCACTATTCCGGATCCATATATTTACAGGGGCAATTATTATTTTAATACAGATAACCTGCATGTAGCTTTTGAGAATTATGATAAAGCTATCGGAATTTTTGAAAAGAACCATGCGCATTGTCATATAATACTGAATAGTTATTACTTCCGCGGCGAATTAAATCTTGCATTTGGCAATGCAGATAAAGCGATAGAAGATTTTAGTAAGATAATTAACCTGACAAAAGATCATGTGCATGCAGGTGATTATTACATGAGGGCATTGGCATACGCTGTTAAAGGGGATTCGTTCAACATGCGCCATGATATTGATTCGTCACTATCACAAAAGCCTGATAATGGCTGGTCGGTTTATATATATGCATTAAAGGGTGATACTTTAAATACAGGCAAGATGATCAGTGCATCCATACTTAAGGAAAAAATGCCATGGGAAAAACCATATGATAAAAACTACCGTTTAGCACGTTATTATGCGGTGGCAAATCAAAAAGAGAAAGCATTTAAATATTTAGAGGAAGCGTTGTTGTCCGGATATAAAAGCTTTAACTGGATAAAAGCAGATTATATGCTTAATAATATCAGAAACACACCAGAGTATACTGCACTGATAGAAAAATATGAAAAGAAGTAAGCACCAATCCACAATTGTTCTAAAATTCTAAATTACTAATCACAAAATACTCATTACTTTTACTTGCGACTTACGACTTATAACTTACGACTAATTATGTCTATCATCGATCCGAAATTAAAAGAAAAAATTCCTGCACCATTGCGCAATAAATTTATTTTGCTCTTCCTCGGATATTTTGTTTATCTCTTATTTTTCAATCAAAATACTTTATGGTCGCAGGTAAAACTCGCGATGCAGGTACATGATCTGAATAAGGAAGAAAAATATTATACCAAGGAGATCGTGAAAGTAAAACAGGAACAGAAAGAATTATTTTCCGGTGTAGACCAAATGGAAAAATATGCGCGCGAAAACTATTGGATGAAACGCGACAGCGAAGACCTGTACATCTTTGTGGAGGCAGAAAAATAAAATTCCTCTGCTTTAATACCACTTACAATCTTGTAAAATGCAAAAACCAATACGGACGTACACTCGTATCCGCAATAATGGTAAAATCCATATTCGATACATCAATGAGCTTACTCACCGTCGTCAAATGTAAGGCAGAAATATTAGAGGTTATATACGTATTGGTGCTGTCCAGTGTCCACGTTAAGCTGGCAGAGCCGGATGTATCAGGAGTAGAAAAAGAAAAGTTTCCTGTGCCGTTATCATTCAAATGGAAATTTACGGTTACGCTTGTAGTATCAGCATATCTTAATTCTCCCTCATCAATAAAAGAATTGTTATTTGTATCTAAACCCGATTGCAATAATTTCCAGTCTTTATTTGATAATTTTTCCTTTATTGTAGTGTCTGTAAAATCAGAAGTGGAAGCTTTGTTGCATTTTGTAAAAACCAGTGTCATCAGGATGAAGCAGAAAAGGATTATATTTTTCATCTTGAATATTTTTATAATACAAAACTAATATGTTATGTAGTTAGCCTGTTATATAATTAATCGGAAACGTTGTAAACATCCCATATTCTTGCTAACTTTAATATGCAATCTGCAACATGAAAAGTCTTATTATTTATTCTATTCCGGTATTTTTTATTTTGATCGCTGTAGAGTTGATCATTGATAGATACAGGAAGTCAAATCTCTATCGTCTGAATGATACGATCGCCAATATGAACTGCGGAATTGCGCAACAGGTAACAGGTGTACTCGTTAAATTATTTACGGTTGGCGTTTATATCTGGATATACGATCATTACCGCTTAACAACCATTCCGCTTACGTGGTATTCATGGGTGTTGTTGTTTCTCGGGATAGATTTTTTCTATTATTGGTTTCATCGTTTATCGCATGAAGTAAGCGTTTTGTGGGGAACACACGTGGTACATCATCAGAGTGAGGAATATAATTTATCCGTTGCATTGCGCCAATCCGCAACACAGGTATTCGGCTCGTTCTGGTTTTACCTGCCGCTTGCATTTATTGGTTTCGATCCGATATCTTTTATTATAATCTCACAAATTCAAACATTGTACCAATTCTGGATACATACAAAGCTGATCAAAAAAATGCCGGTATGGTTTGAATATGTTTTCAATACGCCGTCGCATCATCGTGTACATCATGGCGTAAATCCGAAATATATCGATAGGAATCACGGCGGCACTTTAATTATTTTCGACAGGATGTTTGGTACATTTCAGGAGGAAGAAGAAGAAGTGCATTATGGTGTAACTTCACAATTAAAAAGCTGGAATATCGCTGTTGCAAATTTTAATTATTATGAATGGGTGGCGAAGCATGCAATACGCGTAAAAAATATGCGCGACTTTTTTTTAGTATTGATCAAGCCACCTGGCTGGCGGCCGGAATATCTTGGCGGTCCGATTGTGCCGCAGGAAATTGATACTACGCGGGAGTTATACAATGCATACGCAGATAATAAAATGCACATTTATATTTTCGTGCAATTTCTATTATTGTTAGCATTCGCTTCTTACTTTTTATTTGGTATAGAGCATTTTAATTTAATGCAGAAGATCGTCGGTATTGCCTTTATTGTACTATCCACTATAACCATCGGAACGCTTTTCGAAAATAAAAACTGGACCAAAATCCTTGAAGTAATAAGGCTGATTTCTTTCATCCCTGTATTGCTGTTTCTTATAAGATAATAATTGTTAAGAAACACTCCGATACCTCATCATATTTGGTGAGTAAGCAAAATATTTATTATCTTCGCGTAGCAACTGTTGGAAGTCGTACAACACTAGTATTAAACCTTATTTATCTTATTAACTATTATTGCCGTAAAGCTGTAGTTGGAAGATTTTTTGTGAAAAAGAGACGATCCGGGTTGCTGAAAAAATACAGTAAGCATGAAACAAGTATTAATTTTTCTTCTTATTTCTGTAATAGTTATCACCTGTAAAAGCCCTCAGCGCCAGAAAAGAAATGCGTTTGCTGAAAGAACAGGCAATTCACCCGCAGTGGTAACAAAAACTGTTGCTGTTAAGCCTTGCAACGATCCAAAATCACACTCCTTTTTAGATATTGATGTAGATGGCTTGTATGTTCGTGAAAAAGAATTTTCGCGAAAAGACAATGTCCAGAAAATATTTAAAACCAACAAGCTGGACAAAAATCAATATGCGCAGTTCCTGGAGGATAGCAAGGAGTATTATGATTTCACAACTGTAAAGACAAGACAAAAATATTTCACGATCACAAAAGAAACAGATTCTTCTTCTCAGCTGCAATATCTTGTTTTCAAAATTTCCGATTATGAATATGTGATCGCAAATTGCACAGATACTTCCATGGTAACGCAAATGACAGCGGATGAAAATGTGGGACGAAGGAGAAGAAATAAGCATGCGCAAAAAGCAGTTTATTATCACCCTATACAAATCGCTTACTACGAAAAAAATATCGATACGATACAAATAAAATTCGCTGCAGTCATACAAAGATCTGTATCCAAAACATTCCGCGAAAATAATCTCGATTCTAAATTGATCGAAAAATTATCAGGCTCACTCAGCAATAAATTTAATTTGAATAGTTTGCACTCCGGAGATACACTTCAATTTATATATAATCAATTAAGTGTAAACGGTCAATTCTTAGATTACGGTCATGTGCAGGCGATTTGTATAAAAACAAAAAAGAAACAATACTACGCTCTCGATTATTTTTTAAAGGATGATAGCAGCTATCAATATGTAGATAATGGAGGTAAATATTTGAAAAGCGCGTTCCTGAAATCACCTTTGCAAAAAGGAGGCAACATCGTATCGCGATATAACCTGCATAGGTTTCACCCTGTATTGCAGGTAGAGAAAGCACATTTGGGAACTGATTTCGCCGCGCCGAAAGGTTCACCAATTATTGCTACTGCGAGCGGAGTTATAGAAGCAGCTCAGTTTACGCAGAATAACGGCAACTATGTAAAGATCCGTCACGACAGGATATATGAAACGCAATATCTGCATATGTGCCGTTTTGCAAAGGGCATTCGTAATGGTGTTCGTGTTCAGAAAGGACAGGTGATCGGATACGTAGGTATGACGGGTTTGGCGACCGGACCGCACGTTTGCTATCGTTTCTGGAAACATGGCGCACAGGTAGATCCGTTAAAAGAAAAATTAAATACGTTCAAACAAATTCCAAATACTTATTTGGGCAGTTACCTGAAATATTTTGCATCCATCAGGAAAACCCTGGATGCAATTACTCTACGATAGTATTCGTCACAATTTTATTATTGATTGGTTTCAGCGTTCTCAGGTATGCGTAAATCGCTTTGAGATCTGTGCTGTCCATTCCTCCATACATATTCCAGGGCATAATGGTTTGGAAATCCTTGCTGGATTTGTAGGGTTGTAATTTACTTTTATCCTCAAATGATTTGAATTTATTGACGAAGGCTTCTTCCGTCCAGTAACCAATCCCTGTTTCTTTATCAGGAGTGATATTTGCGGAGACTATTTTTTTACCGCCCGGAAAAATAAATTCACGTCCCCCCGCGAAATCCATTCCTTCAACATGTTTTCCTTTGATCACATTCGTATGACATTCGTTGCAGGCTGCAGCATTTACAAGGTAAGCACCATAGTCCATTACATTTTCTTTAGCGGGCATTGTTGTAAAGCAAGCTTTTTCCGGTATGGTATTGATGAGAAAACTCATCGGGAATTCAGGCTCCGCAAGAGGAATTTTATTTGGAATAGGTTTCAGAGTTCGTATATACGCGATAATAGATTTAATGTCCTCTTTATCCATATGACTGTAATAGTGATAAGGCATAACAGGAAACAACGCAACACCGTTTTTGTCAACTCCGCATGTAATTGCTCTTAATATTTCCCCATCAGTCCAGGTCTTTAAATTAGCAGGCGTAAGATTCTGAGAATAGAATGTTCCCGGAAATCCGAATTCGGGTGTAAAAGTTTCTCCGCCCTTGCCTTCCGTTCCCGGAACGATCGGTCCTGAAAATGTGCTCCAGTCTCTTTTAGAATGGCAATCGATGCAAACACAAACATGGTTTGCAAGATATTCCCCACGTTTAACCATTTCCGGTGTTGCGGAAATTTGAATGCCTTCGGGCTTGCCTACATTTGGAAGCATCAGTTTTACATACGCCAGAACGGCAGCAATGACTACCACAAGAATGACGGCGATTCGTTTGATCCATTTTACCATAGTAATTAGTTTTAAACACTAAAATATAACATGTTGCGGAAACTTCCAATACGTCGTAAAGAAAAATCTAACAGTAGGCAAACAATACAGTCAACAACTTTTTGTTTTTCATATCTTTAAATGTTTATGAAAAATAAAAATTTGTATTTCAGGTATTTTATTTTCCTGTGTTTTGTTTTGAATATCGTGTACGCATTTAAGCAAAACTATGGAAAGGTATTAGATGGCGATATCATACATGTAGTATTACCTGTATCGAATTATAATGAAGTTTTAAAAGATCCGTTTGGAATTAACGTGCTATTGTATAAAAAACAATACGCAGGAACCAACCGGTATTTTAGTCATGAAACCATGTATATCTGGTTCAGACCGGTTCAAAAAATAATTTCTTCTTTTTTTAAAGATAAGGTGACAGCGATTTATGTGGTATCTGCGCTGTTTAATACATTAATTTATGTGTTTGTGGTTTTAATGATGGCGGCATATCTCGCGAGAAATTTTTCATTTAAAAGCAATCAGTTTTTGTTAGCGGTTTTGATGGTGATACCTTTAATTCATCAGAACGGCTGGAATGAAAGTATCGGAATTATAGATCATTCCGTTTCCTATACTTTTTTTTACGGGCTTCCATTATGCCTGCTTTTGTTGTATATGTTTCCGTTTTACAAACATGCAGTTACCGGAGATCAGGCACACATTTCATTCAGCAAAGCACGCCATATATTATGGGCATTACTTGCAGTTTATATTTCATTCAGCGGTGCGCTGATTCAGCCGCTGGTGTTAATGATATGTCCCATTATCTTGATTTTTTTGGTAGTGAAAAAGAGATCATTTAAATCTATTCCTTTATCCATCCGGATATATTTTATGTGGATCATTATTTTATGTGTCTACTCTTTTTATATAGGGAGATATAATTCTGAAAATGCGGCGCAAGTTCCGGGTTTGCATGAACGATATTTATTATTGATGCAAGGCATACCCAAATTTTTCAGTAAAACGCCGGCATACATATACATTCTCATTTTATTTGCCGTGAATATTATTATTTTGAGAAAAATAAAACTGCAACCTGATGAAAAGCGAATATTGCGTGCAGCGCCGTTAGTCATAATTTTCTGTTTGATTTATATCGCGCTGCTGCCCCTTGGAGGATATCGTGTTTATCGCCCATTCATTATACGCTATGATACCTTTATGCCGGTAACTTTTATAGTGTTGTTTTATCTTGCATTTACGAGTTTACTTGTTGTTTCTGCAAAAAATAAGATCTATATATCTTTTATCGTCATCATCGGTTTAATATTTCTTGTAAATGATAAACCTCTTTTTCATGCAAACAAATGTGAAAAATATTATTTGCGAACACTCAGTCACACAAAAGAAGACACACTGGTATTTCCAAAAGATTGTAATATCATAGAATGGCACTATTCTACTACTTTCAGTGATAGCAGGAGCACTTCGCTAATGCTTACAGAATGGGGGATCACGAAAAAGCCGGTATATTTTTACCAGGAATAACTTTACCAAAACGTTGCGCCTTCACACTAAATGATTTATTTACAATAAAATATCTTTTATCCATTCCGCATTCGCTAATTTTGCAGTTCAATGAAATTCACAGAACAGCAAATACTGCAGGCGCTATCACAGGTAGAGGATCCCGATTTTAAAAAAGATCTGGTTTCACTCAATATGATCAAGGATCTTTCTTTTACTGACGACCTGATCAAATTCACTATTGAACTAACAACACCTGCATGTCCTTTAAAAGAAAAACTGGAAACAGATTGCAGAAATGCAATCGCGCAGCTCGTTTCTAATGATGTAAGAGTTGAGATCGAATTTACATCGCGCGTAACTTCATTGCGTGATATCAAGTCGGAAGTATTGCCAAACGTAAAAAATATTATCTCTGTTGCATCGGGAAAAGGCGGTGTAGGTAAATCAACAGTGTCCGTCAATCTCGCGTTAGCATTGTTGAGAAGCGGTGCGAAAGTTGGATTGATCGATGCAGATATTTATGGACCATCCATTCCAACCATGCTGGGTTTGCAGGGCGCGCGACCACGAATTGAAAAAGTAGAAGACAAGAATAAAATTATTCCGGTAGATTATCTCGGTATGCAGGTAATGTCTATTGGTTTTTTGATCCAGGAAAAACAGCCTGTAGCATGGCGAGGACCCATGGCAACATCTGCGCTTCGCCAGATCATCACCGATGTTTTATGGGATGATTTGGATTACCTCGTGATCGATCTTCCGCCGGGTACAGGAGATATACATCTTACCTTGGCGCAATTTGTTCCTGTAACAGGCGCTCTCGTGGTTACAACCCCACAGGAAGTTGCGCTTGCAGATGCAAGAAAAGCCATTGCATTTTATCAGCTTGAAAATATTAATGTACCGGTGTTAGGTGTGGTAGAGAACATGTCGTTTTTTACTCCGCCGGAATTGCAGGATAAAAAATATTATATTTTTGGAAAAGGCGGAGGAAGATTATTAGCACAGCAGTTTGATGTTCCTTTCCTTGGTGAATTACCTTTGGAACAAGATATTCGGGAAGGCGGAGATTTTGGAAAGCCTATCGTCTTGCAAACAGCAACAGCCGGTGCAATTGCATTTGCGCAACTCGCACAAAACGTAGCGCAACAAATCGCATTGCAAAATGCAAAACTCGCGGTAATGTCGTAACTTTATGGAGATGACTGTCACTGAGAAAAATAAAAAACAATTGCTCGAAAGAGTGGAAAGTGCGTTGAATAATATCCGCCCGTTTTTACAGTCCGACGGCGGAGATATTGAACTGCTGGAGATCACCACAGAACTCGTGGCAAAAGTAAGATTAACCGGCAATTGTGTAGGCTGCAAAATGAGCGTTTCCACAATGAAAGCAGGCGTAGAGAGCACGATAAAAAATTTCGTTCCCGAAATAAAATCGGTAGAGGCAGTGAATTAGCCATTCATCATTCATCATTCAACATTCAGCATTGACCCGCAAGCAACTCATCAGCCAGATCAAAAAAAAGAAGAGTTATCTTTGTGTAGGTTTAGATACGGATATTACAAAAATCCCCAAGCATCTTTTAAAATATAAAGATCCAATCCTCGAGTTCAACAAACAGATCATTGATGCCACTCACGACCTTTGTATCGCGTATAAACCCAATTTAGCTTTTTATGAATTGTATGGCGCAAAAGGCTGGATAACTTTACAAAAAACAATAGACCATATTCCATCTTCCCTTTTTAAAATTGCAGATGCTAAGCGCGGCGATATCGGAAATACATCGGGTATGTATGCGAAAGCTTTTTTTGAGAATATGAATTTTGATGCACTCACCATCGCTCCTTATATGGGCGAAGATTCTATCCTTCCTTTTCTTGAAATAAAAAATAAATGGGTGATCATACTAGGCTTAACATCCAATAAAGGGTCACGCGATTTCCAGTTCCTGGATACAGATAAAAAGCCATTATTTCAAAACGTAATTGAAAAATGTATGGAATACGGAACCCCGGAAAATACAATGTTCGTCATAGGCGCTACCCATGAAAAAATATTTAAAGAGATCAGGCAGTTTTGTCCTGAACATTTTTTTCTCGTGCCGGGTGTAGGCGCCCAGGGCGGCGATCTTGAAAAGTTATCTGCATATGGAATGAATAGGGATTGCGGTTTAATTGTAAATGCCACGCGAAGTATTATTTATGCTTCAGGAGAAAAAGATTTTGCGGAGAAAGCGCGGGCGGAAGTGCTGAGTTTACAGCAAATTATGAAGACCCGTCTCATGGGTGATTGATGAACGAAACAATTATTTAAAGCGAAAGTCAGAAAACTGGCGTATATTTGTACAAATGAAATCACTACACATACTATTTGCAGCTTGTTGTTGCTGTTGCTTCACCCACCGGTGAGCAAAGTATGTTATAAATAAGAAATAAAATTCATATCATACGAAGCCTCACCACAACTGGTGAGGTTTTTAATTGTTATAAATTGACTTATGCAGGCAGCTATTATACATCCTCATCTTATTGATAAGCTTCACCAGTTGGAGAAGTTCGTTGGTAATACGCCTTTATTTCCAATCACGGGATTGGGAACAAAGAAGAATGTGAAGATCTATGCGAAACTGGAATGGCAGCAAATTTCTAATTCGGTAAAAGCACGCGCTGCTTATGCGATCATTAAGGATGCCGTATTAAAAAATGAGATCAATACAATCAAAGGATTGATCGATGCATCAAGCGGCAATACCGCTGTAGCGTATGCAACAATAGGAGCACATCTTGGTATTCCAATTAGTTTATGTGTACCTGAAAATGCATCATCGCAAAAAAAGAATGCACTGCAAGCCTTGGGGGCAAATATTATTTATACTTCTAAATTTGGTGGAACGGATGAAGCGCAGGTGAAGGCAAAAGAATTGAGCGTGGAGCATGCGTCAGAATATTTTTACGCAAATCAATATGCAAACGAAAATAACTGGAAAGCGCATTATAACGGAACTGCCATAGAAATATGGAACCAGACAAAGGAAAAGATAACGCACTTCGTTGCAGGCTTGGGAACAACCGGAACATTTATTGGAACCAGCAGGAGATTGAAAGAATTAAACCGCGATATCATTACTATTTCTTTACAACCCGATGCTGCAATGCACGGATTAGAAGGATGGAAGCATTTGGAAAGCGCTATTGTTCCCAAAATTTATGACGCCGGAATTGCGGATCACAACCGTTTTATCGATACATATGAATCGTACGAAATGATGAAGAGCGCTGCAAAGTATGAAGGATTAATGCTGAGCCCGTCGTCTGCGGCAAATTTATTGGGAGCTGTACAATTAGCGGAGACATTGGAAGAAGGTGTGATCGTTACAACCTTCGCGGATCATGCCAGTAATTATCCTGATTTAAATATTTAGTAGACTGCTTTCCCCCTTATCAAGGGGGTCAGGGGGATGCGTCGAACAAAGAAAAAAACAAATGAAATTAATCATACAACCATCTGCAGAAGAAACCATGAAGCAGCACGCCATAAAAGATTTTCCGGATGAATGCTGCGGTTTTTTATACGGGAAGGAAAGTGATGAAGCAAGAATAATAGAAACCGCAGTACCTGTAGAAAATAAAAAAGAAGGAGATAAGAAACGAAGATTTGAAATTTCAGGAATAGATTATATGAGAGCGGAACAACATGCATTAAAAAATAAAATTGATTTGCTGGGTGTTTATCATTCGCATCCCCAGCATCCGGCGATCGCTTCGGAACACGATCTGAAACAAGCGATGCCGTTTTTCTCATATGTAATTCTTTCCGTGATGGACAAAAAAATCGACGATATAAAAAGTTGGAAACTCAACGAAGAAAACACTGAGTTTATAGAAGAAACAATCATTTATCATTAATCATTCAACATTATACTATGGCACAATTGATCATCCCAACTCCGCTTAGAAAGTACAGTAATGAAGCGTCTACATTTAACACCGAAGCATTTACGATTGAACAGGCAATTGAAGAATTGATCACGGAGTATCCGGATATCAAACCGCATTTAATGGATGCAAATGATAAGATCAGGGGATATATAAAAATTTTTGTAGGAGAAGATGATATCCGTGCGCTCGATGGCGATCAGACAGAATTAAAAGCAGATTCTGTAGTAAGCATTGTCCCTGCAATTGCCGGGGGCTCCGTCTCGATTCCGACATGGATCGGAGAGAGATCCCGCTATATTTCAGTAGTAGCCAATAACTAGTAACTTATAACCGATAACTTATAACCGATAACTTATAACCACAATGAACGAATTAAGTAAGGAAGAACTCGCAAGATATTCACGGCATATTATTATACCGGAGTTTAACATCGTGGGACAAAAAAAATTGAAAGCTGCTAAAGTACTGGTGATCGGCACCGGCGGTTTAGGCAGCCCGATGTTATTATATCTCGCTGCTGCGGGAGTGGGCACTATTGGTATTGTGGATTTTGATGTTGTGGATGACAGTAACCTGCAGCGCCAGGTTTTATTCAGCGTCAACGATGTGGGCAGACCGAAAGTGGAAGCAGCCAAAGAAAGAATATTAGGATTAAATCCTCACGTGAATGTGATCGCGTATAATCTTCATTTATCCAGTGTGAATGCGCTTGAAATTTTTAAGGAATACGATGTTGTGGCTGATGGAACAGATAATTTTCCCACGAGATATTTAGTGAATGATGCCTGTGTAATAACCGGCATTCCAAATGTATATGCATCTATTTTTCGTTTTGACGGACAAGTTTCTGTTTTCAATTATAAGAACGGACCAAACTATCGCGATCTATATCCTGAGCCACCGCCGCCGGGATTAGTGCCGAGCTGTGCAGAAGGCGGAGTATTAGGCGTGCTACCCGGAATCATTGGCAGCTTGCAGGCGAATGAAGTGATCAAAGTGATCACAGGTATTGGCGAAACATTGAGCGGAAGATTATTTGCTTTTGATGCATTGAATTTTACAACGCGCACTTTTAAAATTCAAAAAGATAAAACCAATCCGTTGACAGGTGAAAACCCAACTATAAAAGAGTTGATAGATTATCAGCAGTTCTGCGGAATTTTTCCCGAACAAAAAGAAGAAGCGATCAAAGAAATTACCGTGCAGGAATTAAAACAAAAACTGGATGATAAAGAAGATTTCCAATTGATCGATGTCCGTGATAAACATGAATACGATTTTGTAAATATCGGAGGTGAATTGATCCCGGTGAATAAAATTCTTGACCAGGCAAATAAAGTATCAAAAGATAAGCCGGTGATCCTGCATTGTAAAACAGGCGTGCGCAGCGCAAAAGCCATTCGCGCACTGGAAGAAAAAGGATTTACAAATTTATTTAATTTGAAAGGCGGCATCGTAGCTTATGCAAAAGAAGTAGACCAAAGCCTGCCCGTTTACTAGCACTCCACCTTTCCCCTTATCAAGGGGATAAACGGGGGATGAGTCAAATACACATAAATCACAAACCTTCTCCGCACCACATTGTTTTATAGAAAAATTCTATGAAATTACGTTCAATTTTACCGGTCGTGATGTTTTTAATATTATTTACCGGTGCCTGTAAGAATCATGATATGCATGATTCATTAACCGAGCCCGGCACATCAACAAATGGATTTGCGACAGGAGACACTGCGATGATCAAAGATACTGTGGTGAGAACCGAACAAATGCCGGTAGTAAAAGATACAGCTAATAAAATTCCGAGATAAGATTTAGCATTATGCCGGTGAAACAGTATTTGCCAATGCAGATGAAAAATACCAGAGCAACGGTTTTTTCAACGCCTTCTTTACCGGATCAGTTTCCTGCGTCCAGCTTTTAATTTCAGAAGCGTTTTCTTTATTATCCTGAGGGTTTTGCGTTGTATCTGTTGTGCTATTCTTTTCCATGACTTTAAGTTTGATGTAAAGATTGGGCAAAACAAATGGCTTTCTTTACAGGATTGTTCCGGAATGTTATATGATTCGCATATTCCTTAGAAAAAGAGTGAAGAAGTCTTAATTATTTCAAAAAATCCTCCATCATTTTTTTTATTTAGAAAACCTTTTCTGTTTGAGTGCTGTTTTCAAAAAAAAACAAGCCAATGAAAAAGATATCAATCACTTTAGCCACATGTCTCCTTGCAGGTATGTCCTTTGTAGGCTGCAAAAGCAACAAAACTGAAGAAACCGAATACAGCACTGCTGATTCGATGAGTATGAATGCTGAACCTTCAGACACCTCTATGTCCGGCAGCATGAACGGAACCGGTACGAATGGAACTGCAGGAACCAACAGCGGAATGAATTCGGGCGGTGCAGGTACCGGCACAAACGGATCAGCCTCCACTAACAGTGGAACAAATGCTAATGGTACGGCAACCGGTAACGACGGCAAAAGTAACAACAACATGAACAACAGCGGTCCGGAACCGGTTGGAACAGGAAGAGGGGGAACCGGTAGTGCAAATGGTGGTAAGGGAACAGGAAATGCTACTGATAACCAGGGAAGGTAATTGTTTATCTTATCGGGATTGCCACGCTCCACTTTGTTTTGCTCGCAATGACGGCACTCATAACGGCTTGCTTACATTCGTAAATGAGAGTCGTCATTGAGAAGCGAAGCGACGTAACAATCCCGAACAGTTACGCATTTGTCAACATATCAAAGCGAACGGCATCATTCAGTCCACATCACCCAACCCAAATCTATTCCCAATTTTTAAAAAAGCAAATGCAGCTTTTTTCTCTACGCCTTTTTTAATGTAGGTGATCGTAAGCACATGCCATGTGCCTTCCGATTCTGTTTGAGTTATATACTGAACGATCTTATATGCAGGATCCTGGTTCACTGTTTGATTGATCTTGAGGCAAACTTCATCTACACCTTTCTTTTCATCCTCACGCAAATAATTTGCAAAATCTTTCCATGCTCGTTTTTTATCATTCCCCATATAAAGAATAAATGGCGCAGCGTTGTAAAACACGCCATACTTCTGCACCTTGGGATCTGCAAAATCAACCTTCTTACACAAAATTGCCAGCTCTTTAAATGACTTTGCGACGAAAGCGGAATCTTCATGGAGATCCTGTGCCTTCATTATAAATGAAAAAAAGAGAACAAATAAAAAGATCAACATTTTCATACTCGCTTATATATTCCCTTTAAATTACCAATAAATTAAGTGTAACCGGCTTTTTTCTGCCCGAAAATAAAGAGTATATTTATGACCAAGTACTTTTATGAAAAAATCTTTACTCCTGCTTATTATCTCAATAAGCATCTTCTCCTGCAAGAAAGAAAACACAGTTCAAAAAAACGGGACGTTTGAATACACCGGCGCCTTGGGTGATATTGAACACCTCATCCACGAGGATTCCATGACGGTTGCCGAAATACAGGCAGCATTGCCGGCACAAATACTCAGTCTTGTGTCCCTGAAAAACAGCATTCGTATTTTTACGGTGGAATATAAAACAGTTAACCAGACAGGCGATACTATAAAAGCAAGCGGAATAATTATCGTTCCCAAAGTAGACAGCTTCGCCGTTCCGATTGTCAGTTACCAGCATGGAACAGTTTTGCAAAGAAGTGATGCGCCTTCTTTTGGAATGGGAGTGGAGGTTTTACTCAATATAGCATTCGCCAGTGAAGATGGCGTTGTAGCATGTGTTCCCGATTACATTGGATTAGGTACCGGTGATGGTCTGCATTTATATTTAAATCCATGGGAAGAAGCAAATTCTGTTCGTGATATCATGCGCTGTGCGCGTAAACTCGTAAAGCAAAGAGATCTTGCGCAGTTGAATGGACAAGTTTTTCTCTATGGTTATTCGCAGGGCGGACATGCAACGATGGCAGCTCAGCGTCAACTGGAAAAAGAAAATGCAGATGAATTTAAATTAACTGCAAGCGCTCCGATGGCTGGTCCGTATTGCCTGAGCCGTACTTCGCAGTTTAATGTGATGCTGGATTCCGTATTCTATCCGAATCCTTTTT
>JAQBNI010000004.1 GCA_028288625.1 Bacteroidota bacterium
AGACGATTCGCATGGTATAGGGCTCATCGGCAAAAATGGTGAAGGCATTGCCTCTTCGCTTCCGAGAAAAGATAACATCGAGTATATCATCACTTATTCTTTGTCAAAATCTTTTCATACAGAAGGTGGGGCAGTGAGTTGTACAAATGAAAAACATGCTGCATTGTTACGGGCCTTGCCTGAATATACGGCGACTACACCGATGCCCCCGGCGTTGATACATGCTTTTCTAAATGGCGCAGAAATTTATCATGAACAACGGGAGAAATTAAAAAAGAATACGGCGTTCTTCAGGGAGGTTGCGCCGGGTCATGTGATAGCCGCACAACACGATCAGTTGCCCATATCTGTATTGAATGATGTGAAGGAAGAAAATTTACTGGATGCGCATATCATCATTTCGTCATTTCCTTATCCTGATCCGAAGGGTAAAAAAATTAAGCGGGTGGTAGTGAATGCCTTACACTCACAGGCAGATCTGCAGGCACTTGCCGACGCACTCCCGGGAAGTTTCTCCTGATTGTTAAAGAAGAATCGGGGTGCAAACCTTTATAACAAAATATTAGTCATAACGTTATGTTATACCTTCCCGTATCAAAATTGTTTCAGCGCAGGTAATTTTAAATTTACATGCTCAATTCAACACCCTTCTGAAAAAAGTTTTTAAAATATCCGCTAAGATAATCCTTGCCCTGCTGGCCCTTATACTGCTGGTTTGGTTCCTTATACAAACTGATCCCGTTCAAAACTGGATCGCAGGTAAAATAACTACCCGTTTATCCAAAGAATTAAAGACTGAAGTATCTGTTAAGCATGTGAGCTTTACTTTGTTTAATCGCATGAACCTGGAAAAAACGCTGATCCGCGACAGGCAGAAAGACACGTTATTATATGCGGGCAATCTTAAACTAAGAATAACGGACTGGTTCTTTTTAAAAGATACAATCGAATTAAAATATATCGGGCTGGAAGATGCACTGATAAAACAACAACGCAGCGATAGCGTATGGAACTTTAAATTTATCGCCGACTATTTTTCTTCGCCTTCCTCTTCAAATAAAAAGCAGCCTATTGTACTGCGGTTTCAAAAGATCGATCTTAAAAATATCACTTACATTAAAAATGATCTATGGGTTGGAGAGAAGCAGGTGCTTAAAGCAGGCAGTGTTTTGCTGGATGCAAAAGATATTAATCTGGTGAAGAACCGGTTTGTTATTAATTCAATTGACCTTGATAATTTTTTGTTCGCAACTTACGATCTGCCGGGACTGAGACCTGAAAGAGTAAAAGTAAAAACCCCCGGTATGTATTTTAATGAAGCCGGGCTTGATATAACAGTAAAGAGGATCTCGATTACCGATGGCGAATACCTGAATTATAAATCCGGGAGACCGGAAGCTGGTTTTGATGGAAGGCACATCGATTTCAGAGATATCAATGGATCGATCAATAATGTAAGTTTTATACAGGATACGATCAGGGCAAATATAGACCTGTCTTCCAGAGAGCGGTCGGGTCTTGATGTGCGGAAATTATCTGCACGCCTCCGTCTTACACCGCAAATAATGGAGTTCTCCAACTTGCTGTTAAAAACAAACCGCAGCGAACTGAGAGATTATTATGCGATGCGGTTCGAAGATTTTAATGATGACATGAACCATTACATCGGGCGTGTGATTATGGATGCGTATTTTAAAAATTCGCAGGTCTCTACAGATGACATTGCTTTTTTCGCTCCTGAAATGAGGTCATGGAAAAAGCTGGTCAGACTTTCCGGAAAATTTCACGGTACTGTCGAAGACTTTAATGCGAAGCAATTATTCATGCGTTCCAACGATGGAAATTATGTTACAGGTGATCTGCGAATGAAAGGACTCCCGGATATTGAGAAGACGCAAATTATTTTAAGCAACGGAAGTGTGCGGACCAATTATGAAAACCTGGTAGCCATTGTTCCTGAAGTAAGGCAGATGCACAATCCTGATCTTAAAGCATTGGGAGATGTACAGTTCAATGGTAATTTTTCCGGGACCATAAGATCATTCACTACTACAGGAACGATGAGAACACAGTTGGGTGGTGTATATGCAAATATCGGGTTACAGTTTCCGCGGCATGGCGAACCAAAATATAATGGCGTGGTTCAAACCGAACAATTCAACCTGGGAAAATTCATTCATGAACCCTTACTTGGAAATGTAGCTTTTAACGGTACGGTAAAGGGCAGTAGTTTTTCGCTGCCTTCAATGAGCAGCCAGATAGACGGAAAGATTTCAAACATAGAGATCAAGGGTTATAATTATAAAAATCTCGTTGTTAACGGTACTTTTTTAAAAAAATATTTCAGGGGTGAATTAAAAGTGGATGATCCTAATATTGATTTCACCAGTACGGTTGAAGTTGATTTTACGCACGACATTCCGCGTTTTAATGTGCTGGGTGATTTGGTGAAATCCAATCTTCAGAAAATTAACCTGGCTAATGAACATATAGAACTGACGGGTTTATTCGATCTGAATTTTTCCGGTAGAAATATTGATGAATTTTTAGGCTCTGCAAAAATTCTGAATGCGATCGTTACACATGAAAATGAGAAGATCACTTTCGATTCACTGGTACTTGAATCAGCACTTGTAAACGGCAATAAAATATTATCTGCAAGAAGTAACGAGTTCGATATTACC
>JAQBNI010000028.1 GCA_028288625.1 Bacteroidota bacterium
TGTCATGAGTCGTGAGTCGTAAGTCGTGAGTCGTAAGAGATAATTGTTTTAAATTTCTCAATTGAAATTTCCGGATTCTTCCACAGCGCACCTAATAATCCAAATCCATCAAAATGCATTTTTTTTATTTTTTCTATTTTATCTATATCCATACCGCCAACTGAGAATAATGTTGAATGTTGGATGTTGAATGTTGAATGAGATCTTATTTCGTAAATCGTATTTCGTAAATTGTCATAGTTCCATTTTTTTTGATGTTCAGCTTTTGAAATACTTTTAAAAACCGGACTTACAATAATGTGTTTAAATTTTCCTGCGTATCTTTTTATCTCTTCTTCAGAATGCGCAGAGACAGAAGAAATTTTATTATTCGCATGAAGCCATTCCAGGATCTTATCATTGTACTTTTCGTTTTTCTGCATGGCTTCTCTAGTAAAATGATAACCTTCCAGTTCAAACTCTTTTGTGATAATTAAGGATGTACTGATCATCTTCGGATAATACTTCGGGTCAAATTTTTCCATGTAATCTACCAAAGAAAAATCATCGAGATGAGGCTTGCGAATATGTAAATGACAGGCGCCGAGATCCAACAGCTGAGAAATAATTTCTACTTCATCTGGTATTTCAATTTCCGGCGTATAAATAATGATCTTCATCTTATTCCTCCATCGCCATGCCGTACATTGCCCATTCTTCTGCTGCAGGACCGTAAACACCCGGAACTACTAATCCTGCTAAACGCATCAGTACGGTGAGTTGACCACGATGATGGACCTCGTGTTTCAGTAAAATGGAAAGCGTAGTTGCAATTGTCCAGTCCTGTCCGTACATATTTCGCTTTTCCTGCAAAGTGGCATCCGTCCATTTTGATTCTATCTCGGAAAATAAAGTAGCTACCGCATCTTCATATGCCTTCACAATCTGTTCCGTAGTGACGGATTGATCTTCAGCCGGATTTTTTGTATTCCACGGAATAGACAAGCCTGTCTTTTCCATCATTTCAGAAACGGTATGCGCGATGTGATATGACAGTCTTCCTATGGAGCGTACTTTTCCATCTACGGTTTTATACAAACTTTCCGTTGTGAGCAATTTCAGCAATTTCAATGTCGACTGACTTTCCATTTTGTATTCATCAGTGAATTCTTTTAGCGTGTGGTACATGTTTTTTGATTTTAATGTAAGATATTGGTTTTTTGATTTCTTTTATACCGTGATGTCCAATAAAAAAATATTTTTTAATGATCGTTTTGCTTTGCTTTTTTGCTTTGCCGGTTTTATACTTTGCTACATCGCATATCATCCCGGGTTTATGTTCATCGACAGCTTTGAACAATATCAGCAAGTGATTACACAAAAATATGACGATTGGCATCCACCGGTTATGGCAGGATGGTGGAGTATTCTAAACTACATGCACAAAGGTCCCGCCCTCATGCTTGCTTACCAGCTGGCGTGTTTGTGGATCAGCATTTTTCTTTTCTTAAAATTGATCCATAATGATGTTTGGAAGGTGATGATCGCACTGCTTGCACTTTCGCCGTTCGTGCAAAACTTTGCCGGCTTTATTGTGAAGGATACCCAAATGGCATTGAGCTGGCTGCTTGCATTTACTATACTTTTAAATTATTCGTACAGGAATAAAAAAATTCCAACAGCAATAGCGATTCTTGTATTCCTGCTCCTAACGTATGGAAGCTGGGTCCGGACAAATGCATTTCCGGGTGTACTGCCTCTTGCCTTATGGTTTATATTCCTGCTACTAAAAAACAAAAGGAACAGTATAAAAATTTCAGCAACTATTGTGACGCTGGTTTTTTTAGCGGCAGGACATTGGATACAAAATATCGTTTTTAATACCGATGCAACATACCCTGAATACAAGCTTTACATGGAAGACATCACCGGCATTTATAAAAAGACCGGCGAAAACTTTTATCCGGAAGTTATTACAAGGCATAAAGATTTTGATATCGGGATGATGAAAAAACATTACACGCCTGCAACGTTTGATGATGAATGGGAAAGTGATCCGCTGATCAGGGTGCCGGAAGGTACGGATTCAACTTCGCCGTCTGCGGGATTAGCGTGGAAGAAAGCAGTACGTGCGCATCCTTTTATTTATTTACAAAACAGGCTGGAAGGATTTATCTATTATTTAAGGATCAAAAACAGGACCGATTATTATTCTGTTTCGTATCCGCGCATAGATAAAAATCCGTGGGGATTTAGATTTCACGAAAACATCATTTCAAAAATATTTATTCGCCCTATCCGCTGGCAACATCATATGCCTTACATGCGACCGTGGTTTTGGTTCTTTTTAAATATTGTATTGCTGTTTTTTATTTCAGGTATTCGCAACCTTGCTTTGCGGCAAGCCTTTGCAGCGCTGGTGTTTTCAGGATTATTCTACCAGGCATTAATGGTTTTTGTTTTTCCTGTGGATACGGACTTTAGATATTTTTACTGGAACTGTATTGCAGAGTCGCTGGCGATTTGTTTGTGGGTGGGAGATAGAATGGAGAATAAGACGTGAGAGTTAAGAATTAGTAACCTCTTTTATTAATCGTGTTTTTAAGTAATCAAACATACCTTCCTTTTTTTTTAAATTTCTATAAACATTGACAAAGCTTTCTAGATGTTGTTTACTAAATGAACCTATATATTTATCTGCTTGCTCTATTAATAATAGATTTATTAATTTCGACTGTTCAACTGTTAAAGTATACTCTTTGTCTTTTAAACCTAAGTAGACTCTATATTTACTAATTGGGAATATCTTAATTGACTTAAGTAACTTTTCTGCAGTCAAAGGTATCATATCAAATATGATAGGATTATCTGAGATAAAATAAAAGGGTTCTTTAAAATCCAAAATCTTATAATGACCTGTTCCTTGGAGATTGATATCACTAGTTGTATCTTTTATAATTGAAAAAGCCAAAAATGATTTTTTCAATTTATCTATATCCTTATCCGATATTTGATTATTAAATCCTCGCTCATCAACATTTAATAGGGTTTCAAGATGCTGAATCAGCCCTGTAGCATCTTCATTGACCTTAGCATTGTTAGGATATCTCCTCCAAAATAAAAACATAATAAAAACATCTAGAATACTAGTATTTTCCGTAGTTTCTATATCATCTACTAATTCTTCACGAATTTTTATAAAGTGGTTGGCAAAATAATTATCATATTTGCTATACGCTTCTTCAAGTAGATCTAAACTTTGATTATTGATTGTAAAACTATTAATATCTTCCCCAAAAAATACGCTTTTTGGTGATCGTTTATTTTTCAAAATTTTATCTTGTTTTTTGTCATAGATCCAAAGCATATTATCACTATCATCAGTAAAACCCTTGATAAAAAATTTTGGTATATAATGATGTGTTTTTGAAATTGCCATAATATTTGTAATAGTTAAGTTTCCTACTCTATTATTTTTTGTTCATTTTTTTTTAGTTCCTGAAACAAGTTCAGGATGACGGTAGACTATAAATAAATTTCGCTTCCGCTTTCTACAAACTCTTTTGCTTTTTCTGCCATACCTTTTTGCATTTCTGTGGATGTATGCAATTCATCTTCCGTCGACGCATGCGATGCCTCGATACCATTTGCATAATCGCGGACTTCTTGTGAAATTTTCATGCTGCAGAAATGCGGACCGCACATGCTGCAGAAATGCGCGATCTTCGCACCATCAGCCGGCAGTGTTTCATCATGGAATTCCAAAGCCTTCTCCGGATCGAGACTTAAATTAAACTGGTCTGCCCATCGGAATTCAAAACGTGCCTTGCTTAACGCATTGTCACGGTACTGAGAACCGGGATGCCCTTTTGCAAGATCAGCAGCGTGCGCCGCCAGCTTATACGTGATCACACCGGTTCTCACATCTTCTTTATTCGGCAAACCTAAATGTTCCTTGGGAGTTACATAACATAACATCGCACAGCCGTACCAGCCAATCATTGCAGCGCCGATCGCGGATGTGATATGATCATAACCCGGCGCAATATCAGTGGTTAAAGGACCAAGCGTATAAAATGGCGCTTCATCGCATTCCTGCAATTGCTTTTCCATATTTATTTTGATGAGATGCATCGGCACATGTCCCGGACCTTCGATCATTACCTGCACATCATGCTTCCATGCAATTTTTGTCAGCTCTCCGAGCGTTTCGAGTTCTGCAAATTGTGCGGCATCATTCGCATCTGCAATACTTCCGGGGCGCAAGCCATCACCCAAAGAAAAACTTACATCGTATGCTTTCATGATCTCACAAATTTCTTCAAAGTGCGTATACAAAAAACTTTCTTTGTGATGCGCGAGACACCACTTCGCCATAATACTTCCGCCCCGCGATACGATGCCCGTTACGCGCTTCGCAGTGAGCGGAATGTAGCGCAGCAGCACGCCTGCATGAATCGTAAAATAATCGACGCCCTGTTCCGCCTGTTCTATTAATGTATCCCTGAAAATTTCCCAAGTGAGGTCTTCCGCTTTGCCGTTTACTTTTTCTAATGCCTGGTAGATCGGCACGGTACCAATCGGCACCGGAGAATTTCTTATGATCCACTCTCTTGTCTCATGAATATTTTTTCCGGTAGAAAGATCCATGATCGTATCTGCTCCCCAGCGGCAAGCCCATACAGCTTTCTCCACTTCTTCTTCAATGCTTGACGTTACTGCAGAGTTGCCAATGTTCGCATTGATCTTCACCAAAAAATTTCTCCCGATGATCATTGGTTCTGTTTCCGGGTGATTGATGTTGCACGGAATGATCGCTCTTCCTTTCGCGACTTCATCACGGACGAATTCAGGAGTAACCATTGCCATTAATCCTGACTGATTCACTGCGCCGAAATTTTCTCCTTCATGTTGATGACAAAGTATTTCCGCTTGCCCGTTTAGCGAAGTATTATATTCTGCTCTTTTCTGATTTTCACGGATCGCAATATATTCCATTTCCGGAGTGATAATGCCCATTCTCGCATAATGCATTTGCGAAACATTCCTGCCTTCCTTTGCTTTTAAAGGCATTTTGATGTGTTCGAAGCGAAGTGCATCAAGGTTTTCATCTTCCATTCTTTTTCTTCCATACTCTGAAGAGAATTCAAACAAGCGCTCGATATCTCCGCGTTCCATGATCCACTTTTCCCGCAAACGCGGTATGCCTTTTTTTACATCGATCTCTATATTGCTATCGGTGTACGGACCGCTGGTATCATAAACGGTAACCGGCGGATTTTTGTGAAGTGTTTTTCCATTCACGGTTGTATCCGACAAATAAATTTCGCGCATCGCAACTTCAATATTATTGAGTTCACCTTTTACATACACTTTTTTAGAGTTCGGAAAAGGATGCGTTGTGATCGCGTTGTCCGTTGGTATTTTATCTTGTTTCATGTTAAGTATTAAGTAGTGAGTATTGCGTATTGCGAAAATTTAATTCAACATTTATAATTCATCATTCAACATTACCCCCCCGCTACAGCGCCGATGATAATGATCTTGTCTTCGTCATTCAAATTTATTTTATTCCATTCACTTTTGGGGATGATCTGTTCGTTCACAGCGACTGCGATCCCGGAAGTATCTTCCATCTGTAGTTCTGCAATTGCAGATTGAAGCGAAGAGTTTTCCTCGAAATTATATGACTGATTATTGATGATTACTTGCATCGTTTTTTTTGTTATGAATTAAGACCCGGGAAATGTGAGAAATGTACTCGTTTCCTACGACAGGATCAACTGTATCAGGTTCAAAGGGTATTTCTCAGTCACGTTTTATCGGGACACCCCCAGAGTATGATAAAATTAGAGATTATAAAATCAAAATTCAAAATTCTAAGCCATTATTAATATACATTGTATTTTTACATCGTGGAAGGAAAAATCAGGATCGCATTTATCACAGATATTGAGAAGATCATGGAGGTTGCCGATGCGACCTGGAAACAAACGTATGCCCCGATCATTTCAAAAGAGCAGATTGAATTTATGTATGAAAGATCATATAGCTATGATGCCTTGAAAGTGCAAATGCAAAACGGAACAACATTCCTGATATATGTGGAAGAGGATAAAACCCTGGGCTTTGCCGCGTATCAATTTAAAGACGACAATATTATTTTCATTCCAAAAATTTATATAAAACCGGAGGAGCAGCGTAAGAATGTTGGGAAGAAATTATTAAAGGAGATTGAAAAGATAGCTGCAAAAAATAATTGTCCTTATGTTGAATTAAACGTCAACAGAAAAAATAACGCCATCTATTTTTATAAAAAAATGGGTTTTGAATTACATGAGAAAGTGGATATCGCTTACGGAAAATTTTGGCTGAATGATTATGTGTTGAGGAAGTCAATGGTCAATAGTCAATAGTCAATGGTTAGATTTACTATGGTCTATCGACCATGGACCGTAGATTATAATTGAAAGACAATAGTTATCATTTGAAAACTGCGACCATCGTCTACGGACTATCGACCTTCTACTAATAGTTCCTCACACTCCACGCCCAGTAGATCAGCACAAACTGCAGTGGAATCCTCAGCACCAACACCCAGTATTTACCTTCTGCCATTTTCGGAGGATTGAATAAATGTGAGATATGGACCAGGAAGAAAGAGATCAGCATTGCAATAATTAAATAAGCCGAGATCATGCGGGTGGGCTTGAAAAATAAGCCGATACCGAGGACGATCTCTGCAATGCCGCTGACTTGGTTCAATAAAATATGCCATGGCAGAAATGCCGGCATGATGCTCAAATAAAACTTTGGCTTAATAAAATGATTGACGCCTCCGCCGATATAAAAGAAAGCCATCGAATACAAGCTGATCTGTTGAAGTAAAGTCATAACCAATTATTGAATTAGTAAATTGTAGAATTATAGAATTAATCGATCAGCGTACTATCCATGTTCACTGTTACGCGGTTTGTACTTTTTAACCGCGTCAGTAACCCTTCTGCTTTCGGCAATTCATATTCAAAGAAATAATTACAGCACAGCAATTTCGTTTTCATAAACTCTTTATTTGCCGAGTCGTCATTAGCCGATTTATTATTGGCTATGTTTGCCATTTTCAGCCAGAGCCATCCTAAAACTAAGATTCCAAATAATTCAAGATATAAAGTAGCATCGGATAAATAGGCTTCAACGCCTTCTTTTTGTGCCACTCCCATCAAATGCATCGACAATTCCTGTAATTGCATTAACTTTTTTTCTAAAGATGAAGCATGCACTTTTGTATTTTCATTTTGCTTTGCGGAAGTAATATCCTTCATCACTTCCTGCATTAAATACATGACCGCTTTTCCATTCTTCATCATCACTTTCCTGCCTAAAAGATCCAACCCATGCATTGCAGTCGTTCCTTCGTGGATGGTATGAATTCTCGTCTCCCGGTAATATTGCTCCGCAATAAAATCTTTCGTGAATCCATAACCGCCAAAAATCTGTATAGCCGTACTTGTAGATAAATTGCTCATCTCCGCCGGATATGATTTTGCAACAGGCGTCAACAACTCGAGCAACAAATTATATCTTTCTTTTTCCTCTCCCTCACTCACACGCTCCATGTCCGCGTAATAACTGCATTGCAATTCCAGACACACCGAACCTTCCACAAATGTTTTTTGAAACAGCAACATGCGTTTCACATCTGCATGGTTAATGATCGGCACCTGAGGCTTCTCCGGGGCTTTCTCAGCGATATTCCTTCCCTGCAATCTTTCATTTGCATATTTTAAGCTCGCATAATATGCAGCACTTGAAATGGAAGCCGCATGCAATCCAACAGAGATCCGCGCTTCGTTCATCATCTGGAACATGTACGACAACCCCTTATTTTCCTCGCCGACCAGCCAACCGAGGCAATTATCATTTTCTCCAAAGATCAGGTGCGCAATAGGTGCGCCCTTGTAACCCATCTTATGATACACTCCTGCGCTGATCACATCGTTGTCTGTTAAACTGCCGTCATCGCTGATCCTTTCACGCGGCACAATAAACATGGAAATACCTTTTATTCCTGCAGGTGCGCCTTTCACTCTTGCCAATAATAAATGCACCACATTATCTACAACGTCGCTGTCGCCGCACGAAATAAATATTTTTTGTCCGGATATTTTATAACTGCCGTCTTCCTGTTTTTCCGCAGTGGAAACCACATCGCTTAACGAGCTTCCCGCACCCGGTTCTGTGAGCGCCATTGTTCCCTGCCATTCACCGGCAAACATTTTCTGTAAATAAATATCGTGATATTTTTTATCGGCGAAACTTTCAATGAGATGCGCAGCGCCCATCGTTAAGCCTGCAAACACCACGCCTGAATAATTTGCAGCGGCTAAAATAAAGCTGCCTGCTGTTGCAATAGTAGAAGGCATCTGCATACCTCCGACTTCCTTAGACGCGAGAATACTGATCCATCCATTCTCTCCGCTGATACGCATGATATCTTTATGTACAGGATGAACGCGTATTCTTCCGTCAATTAATTCCGGCTGTTTTCTATCCATCTCCACTAAATGCGGAAATAAATATTCCTTTGCAAACTGGTCGATGGAATTGAGATAAAGATCTATAGTATCCTTGTCGTGCCCTGAAAAATATTCGTGTTCGGCGAGTTTCTCCGCATGCAGCACATCAAACAAAACGAAATTTACATGCTCGCGGTTATAAAATTTATCTCCTAAGAAAACGCTGTTGTTGTTCATTATTTTAAATAATTTATTTGTTCTAAGATTTTAACAGCTTTAATATATAACATATATAGGTCTGCATGGGAAAAGCCTTCCCCATTGTCAGTAATTATTTTACGTATATCTCCTGAATAATACCAATTCCCCATCTTTTTACCAACAAAATTAAATGCAATAGTAAAGCCTAACTCTGCATTTCTGTAGTCAATTTCTTTTTTATAATCTATATGAAATTTGTGTTGTTCCCAAAGTAATAAAGGCAACAAAATTGTAAGTTCTATTTCAAAGCGATCTTCACCCAGTAATCCCTTTTCTACAGAATAACAATTTTCAAGTACTTCAATTAATTTTTGTTTATCACCAAAAACTTCAATTAAAATGTCAATC
This sequence comes from Bacteroidota bacterium, assembly GCA_028288625.1. Taxonomy (GTDB): domain Bacteria; phylum Bacteroidota; class Bacteroidia; order Chitinophagales; family JADIYW01; genus JADJSS01. The sequence continues at coordinate 9,105 of JAQBNI010000028.1, forward strand.
AAAGTAATACCTAATAATTCATGATTGTTAATCTCCTTTGAAGAAGGAAAATATACTATCCTGTTGTATAGTTCAATACTGGATTGTTTATAATATTTTAATAACTCTCTTAAGTTAATTTGATTATACTCAATCATTTTAAATAAAAGAGACACAAGAGATGTATTTACTTCCGCTGCTATTGGAATATCATGTCCTTCAAATGTTTTTTTCAACTTAATATTTGTCCAAATCCGATAAGTTATTAGGTTTCTTAAAACTGGAGTGATGTCATAATTAAATATTTTTTTGCTATAAAATTTATCTATATATCCATTAAAGTCTACATCAGCGCCATAATTGTTCTTAAATATATTTCTAATATTATCAATATCACATACAAAAATTACTTTATCAAACCCAAATTTATTTTTCCTTTCATATTTATCATTATCAAAGTGCGCTGCGAAAACATTAAAAAGTCTAAATATATGGTGTGGATCAATTCTATCTAAATCATCAATTATTAATATATTTTCATGTCCGTCTACTTTAATTTCCGATAATTTATTTCTGATTAGTTGTGTAATTATTCCATCTTCATATATAGAACCTTCTTGACTGATATGTTCATCATAAAATTTAGAAATTTCATCAGCTTCTCCTTTATTTGCATTTCTATAAAAGTCAATTAGATCTTTTTGAATATCATTAAATTTTTTATAGCCTTCATCAATTTCTTTTCCAACTTTTGGTAAAAAGGACAAAAGAGACATAATAAATTTGGGGAAATGAAACCATAAGTAATATTTTGATGTAGTCAAAAAGGAAAAATCATTTTTTTCTAGTGTAATAATTTTATTTTCTATTAATTCGTAAAGAATGTCAAATTTTATATACTTAAATATATCTTCATTAGTAGCTACCGAATAATTAACCGGGTATAAATGGACTACATTATATCTCTTCTTTTTAAAGTTCTTAACTTGTGTTTCTTCTTTAAAATAATGTTTTATAAATGTAGTCTTCCCAATACCATAAATCCCGGAAAAAATTATTCGGTCATTTCCCTTTAATTGGAAATGTTCAGTAAATTCCTTCGCGGGAAGCTCAAAAAGCTCAGGTATCAATAAATCTTCTGACATAAGGTTTTATGAAAATAAGAAACTATTTCAAATTAAATGTCTACAAGAAGAGTGATTATTTAATTAGCAGGATTTACCACGGGAATGATTTCATAAAATCATCGGCATCTGCTTTATCCTTTGTAGAAATACAGAAGTAATAGAGGTTTCTCGACCATGCAAATAAATATGATTTTTTGCCTTGCATCTCGAGGTATTTAATACTGCCGTTCTGCGGGCTCTTCTTTTTTATATCACTGATCTTATCTTCGGTAACGCTATCATACAGCTTCGTCCATATAATATTCATATCCGCGGAGGTGACCCCTTTACCGAACAACATGTATATTTCTTTCTTGCCATTCTCATAATAAACATTCCCATCTTCGCCGGGAATAAAATCATGAAATGCATACCGGTTCCAGCTTCCTACTTTCAACGGAAGTATCTTACGGAATTCATCACCTAAAGGAAACTTTTTTTTATTTACATTATAGGGAATGCTTTGCGCGAATATAGCTCCGCTGAGCAGCATCAAAAAAATCAGGGAAAACTTTCTCATTCGACAGTTACGGATTTTGCAAGATTTCTAGGTTGGTCAACATCACATCCTCTTAACACCGCGATATGGTATGCTAATAATTGCAGTGGAATAACAGATAAAATTGGAGTGAAGGGTTCATCTGTTTTTGGTATCCGGATCACATACTCGGCAAGCTTGCTTATTTCTGTATCTCCTTCCGATACAATTGCGATCAGCCTTCCTTTACGTGTTTTTACTTCTTCAATATTTGACAACACTTTTTCATAGTGTTGCGTGAGCGGTGCGAGCACGACCACCGGCATGTTTTCATCGATCAACGCGATCGGTCCGTGTTTCATTTCAGCTGCCGGATAACCTTCGGCATGTATGTATGAAATTTCCTTCAACTTTAAAGCGCCTTCGAGTGCCACCGGGAAATTATAGCCTCTTCCGAGATACAGGAAGTTCGTAGTATCCTGGAATGTTTCTGCAATTTCCTGTATGTACGGATCTGCTTTTAATATCTTTTCGATCTTTTGTGGCAAGGCTTCCAGCTCGGTAATGTATTCGTGAAATTTAGATTGAGAAAGCGTTCCTTTTATTTCCGCGAGCTGCAATGCCATCAGTGCAAGTATACTCACTTGTGTAGTGAATGCCTTTGTTGATGCAACACCGATCTCGGGACCTGCATGCGTATATGATCCTGCATCCGTCATTCGGGAAATGCTGGAGCCAACTACATTGCAAATGCCGTATGTTAAAGCGCCTTTTGATTTTGCAAGCTCCAGCGCTGCACGCGTGTCTGCTGTTTCACCGGATTGCGAGATCGCGATCACCACATCATTTTCTGTAATGATTGGGTTACGGTATCTGAATTCACTTGCGTATTCTACCTCCACATTTATTCTCGCAAGATCTTCAATTAAATATTCACCGATCAACGCGGAATGCCATGAAGTACCGCACGCAACAATAATAATTTTATTTGCATTTTTAAACCGCAGTTCATGTTCGCGCACGCCGCCGAGATTTACCCAGAATTGTTCGCTGTCGATGCGTCCGCGAATACTGTTCTTAATTGCCTGCGGCTGCTCATGAATTTCTTTCATCATAAAATGATCGAAGCCACCTTTTTCGATTTGCTCGAGCTTTAATTGTAACTCATCTATATAAGGAACATGCGTAGTGTTGTCCTTCACCGATGTTACATCGATTTTCCCATCAACATGTAAAACAGCCATCTGTCCGTCTTCCAGGTAAGAAACTTTCTTAGTGTATTCTATTAAAGGCGAACCGTCTGACGCTACAAATAATTCATTGTCACCGAAGCCAACTACAAGCGGACTGCTTAATTTTGCTGCGATCAGTTTATCGGGATCATTTTTTGAAATAACAACAATAGCATAAGCGCCGATCACCTCGTTCAGTGCAAGACGCACAGCTTCTTCGAGGCTTACTTCCGCATTTTTCTGAATGTCTTCAATGAGGTAAACCAAAACTTCCGTATCCGTTTCCGAACGGAATTTATAACCACGCGCCTGTAATTCTGTTTTGAGGGAATAATAGTTTTCAATGATGCCGTTATGTATCACTGCAACATCGCCGTTCGTGTTAAAGTGCGGATGTGCATTCAGGTCGTTTGCTTCGCCGTGCGTTGCCCAGCGTGTATGCCCGATGCCGACGGTGCCTGAAATATCATGCCCTTCAGCTACCTGTTCAAGCGCATTTACCTTGCCTTTCTTTTTGTAAATGTTTAATTGATTGCTGCTGCTCAACAATGCAATGCCTGCACTGTCATAGCCGCGGTATTCAAGGCGTTTTAACCCGTTTAATATAATCGGAAAAGCCTGCTTCTTACCAATATAACCTACAATTCCGCACATATAATTTAATTAGTGTAAAATACCTTCTAAAAATAAAAAAGAAATACTATAAATCGGCTACTTGATCAGGGTATATGTCAGATTTAACTTCATTTTATATCTCGCATCAGAATAATTAGGACCGCCAACGATTACTCTTGATGGCGTATAACTGAAATTGATAGTATTGCCGTTTGTAATTGTATTCAACCCGTTTACTGTTCCGTCATTTCCGCCCGAACGGTATGTAGCAATAAACAGATCGGTGTTTGTTTCCTGTCCGGTAGACACCTTCTGAATATATTGGGAGATATTAAAATTATATACCGATATTTTATTGCCGAGCACATCAATTGCAGTGGTGTCGAGGAGTCCGATACCATCACCGGTAGAAAGAATATCAAGGTTACCCACGGAATTTCTTTTCAACAATAAAAGGAACGATGGCGTCTGCAACGCTGTAGAATTATTCTGTTGTACCTGTGAAACGGATAAAACAGCTTTATTCACAGCAACTTTTCCCAGGTTACTCACTGTAGGCATTCCTACACGTATAATTGTTCCGCCTTGTCCCAAAATATAATTCACTGAATCGGACGGCATACCGGAGTTGATGGTATTCGTTACGATGGAAGAAAGTGTGTTCGTAAATAAATTGATGCTGTTCTGACGATAAGACAATACACCGCTCGTAAAATTAAATATGTTCGGGTTGAGTTTCATTTGCTGCTGCACACCATATTTATTTTTATAAAAAATACTGAGGTGAGAATTGGTGCTCACCAGGTTAATTTCCGCCATTGCCTTTCCAGCGTTTGATGCATTTTCTACAATCACTCCCGGGAATGAATTTTTAAATGCTGTAGAATCCCTCAGGATATTTTGTCCGAGGTTTAAGATGGAATAACCTACAAATGAATTTAGTTTTATCCTGAGCGTGCGGATAGATCCGATAGTATCAGTTGCAAAAGTCATCACCTTCGTGGTCGTCGGCTGAAAATAATAATTCGTGACACTTCCGAGTAACCCTCCAACCGGAAATATGCTATTGGAATAATAAGCATTGGTTTCAATTACCTTGTTATTGTTGGCATATACATTAAAGCTTTGCGCAACTGTGGTGTCTCCGTAAACACTTGTATAGCCTAAAAACAGGACCACAGAATCTAAAGTAAAAGGACCTAAAGTATCGTCATACACTGTACTGGGACGATCTAACTCAATTACGATACTTGCTTTCTGAAAACCAAACTGCGGATCATTGACCACACCTAAGAAGTTCTTCGATAATTTATCAGTTCTTAAAAACGTATCCCCTAAAGTTTTAACCGATAACGAAAAGCTATCTGTAAACCTGACATTCAGGAGGTCACTATTCGGCAGGATATCTGCGCCGATACTTGAATCTTTTTTACAAGCTGAAAGAAATGAAACGAGGGTAATGATGGAAACGAAATAGATTTTTTTCATCTAAAATGTATAATTTTTTAATGGTGAGATGGAATTCGCTGTCTTCTTCATTTTAATTTTTGATTTCTTAAAGCTCATTTCATCCGAAACTGTATAATTTTTTTGTGAGATGTTACACCTCGTTTTTAAACGGTTTTATTGTAATAAACTTTGATAGAAGTCGACATATTTCTGCAAAAGGTTATCCTGCTCCTGGTGTGCCAGGAATGGTTTCTTACCAATTGCTTTTTTTATAGCATCTATATTTTTAAAATTCTCAGAACCCTGTACCACTGCATCTGCATATTGAATACCGCCGAGCGTTAATGCGTCGTTCGTCAGGTCTTTAAATACTGCAAGATGTTTTTCTTTTACATCATCGCCGATCAAAGCCGTTTTGAGAAAATTCTTATTCAGTTTCTCATCAAATGCTTTTTCGTAAATGCTGTATACCATTTTTGTATTCGCGAAAACAGGATCTTTTGCAAACTGCGTTTTCATATACACCGGGATCAGACTCGTCATCCATCCGTGGCAATGAATAATGTTTGGATGCCACCCAAATTTTTTTACGGTTTCCAGCGTTGCCTTGCAGAAGAAAACCATCCTGTCCGCATTGTCATCAAAAAACTTCTCATCGTCGTCTCTGAATACTTGTTTTCTTTTAAAAAATTCTTCATTATCGAGAAAATATACCTGGATGCGGGCTCCCGGAAGAGACGCGACCTTAATGATGAGCGGATAATCATCATTATCAATAATTATATTAATCCCTGAAAGACGAACCACTTCGTGAAGGCGGTTCCTGCGCTCGTTGATGACACCAAAACGCGGCATTAACACGCGTACTTCCAAACCGTTATCGTTTATATAAGGAGCTAATCTTTTTACTATATTTCCCGCTTCAGACAGAACGATATACGGGTCCATTTCCTGAGTAACATATAACAGTTTTTTCTTTTCCATGCTCCGCTTGTTCGTTAATTTTGACTTATTTTGCTTAATTAGTGTGCAAAGGTACGCATTTAAAGTGGTATAATTGTTTAAGAAATGTAAAATTAAAGAGCTTGAAGGTTTTCCAAACAGTCGTAGAAATTCAGAAGTATTTGTTGGAAATCAATAGATTAGAAACAAATTCTGTAGGCTTCGTTCCCACCATGGGAGCACTTCATGCGGGACATCTCTCTCTTGTGAAAGCAGCTAAGGAAAAAAGCAAATTAACCGTTTCCAGCGTCTTTGTAAATCCAACCCAATTTAATGATATTAAGGATTTTGAACGGTACCCGATCCAGGTGGACACCGATCTGGAAATGTTATTGCAGGCAGGTTGTGATGTCGTATTCGTTCCTTCCGTAGATGACATTTATCCGGCGGGCGTACAGGGAAAAACGGATGTCGATCTGGGCTTTTTAGGAAGAACACTGGAAGCGGTGCAACGTCCGGGACATTTTGAGGGCGTGATGCAGGTGGTGAAAAGATTGCTGGATATCGTTCAGCCGGATTTCCTTTTCCTGGGACAGAAAGATTACCAGCAATGCATGGTGATCGCAAGGATGATCGAACATTTTCATTTGCCCGTGACATTGGAGATCTGCCCGACTTTAAGAGAACCGGACGGGCTCGCTATGAGCAGTCGGAACCAGCGATTGAACCCTGTTGAACGCTTGTCTGCAGTAAAATTATCGAAAGCACTTTTTTATATAAAGGAACATATTCAGCAGCAGACAATAAATGATCTGGTGACCACACAACTACAGGTGCTGTCTGCAGATGAGCTGATCAAGGTGGAATATCTCGCTGTGGTAGATGGAAAAACATTGCAGTCTTTGTCAGAATATAAAAATGATATTCCTACGACCGTTTTAATTGCGGCTATGGTGGGTCAGGTGAGATTGATTGACAATGTGATCGTCACTGATTAATATCATTTAACTATTCATAATTCTATCATCACATTACTCTTCGCAAATAGCCGTAAATTTGTATTCAATTTATTTTTATGCAGGTACATGTTTTCAGGGCGAAATTACACCGCGTAACGGTCACCGAAGCGAATCTCAATTACATGGGAAGTATTACCGTGGATGAAAATCTTTTGGACGCTTCCGGAATATTACCGAACGAAAAAGTGCAGGTGGTGAATATCAATAATGGCGAGCGCTTTGAAACTTACGTTATAAAGGGTGAACGCGGTTCAGGCGTGATTTGTTTGAATGGTCCCGCTGCGAGAAAAGTACAAACCGGCGATAAATTAATTGTGATCGCGTATGGTATGCTGCCGCTGGAAGAAGCTAAAAGCTTCACGCCTGTTGTCGTTTATGTAGATGAAAATAATATGCAAGTAAAAAATTAATTATATTTTCACCGCAATTTTCAGGACAATTCGTCCATTTCATTTCTATCAGAAGAATTATAATGAAGAAACATTTAGCAAACATCCTCAAATTTTTAATTTCATTAGCCTTAGGTATCGGGTTAGTGTATTGGTCGTTGAAAGGCGTTACTGCCGAACAAAGAAAGATGATCTCGGATTCATTCCAAAGAGCGAATTACGGCTGGTTGTCCTTCCTTATTATTTTTGGTTTTGCAAGTAACTTTTTTCGTACACAAAGATGGCGATTGCTTCTGAAACCATTAGGTTACACACCGGATTACTGGAATACTTTTGCTTCTGTTATGATCATGTTTTTTGCAAACCTTGCATTTCCCAGGCTGGGAGAAGTATTGCGATGCAGCATATTGGCGAAATATGAAAAAGTGCCTGTAGAAAAATCGATCGGAACGATGGTGCTCGAAAGAATTGTTGATTTAATTTCAATTTTTATTTTGGGTGGAATTGTACTCTTGTTTGAATTCCGCCATTTCTACAATTTCTTTTTAAGCTTTTTTTTAAGTGACAAGCCAAATGCAAATGCTGCAGCACAAACGAGCTACACAAAATACATTGTGTTACTATGTATCGTACTTGCAATCGTAGTTGGCGCATTTTATATGATAAGAAAACATGGCTGGGAGAAATTATCTGCAGCCATAAAAAATAAACTAAAGGGCTTAGGAGAAGGTATTGTGTCTATAAAAGATCTCGAAAATAAATGGGAATTTCTCTTTCACACAATTATGATATGGGTGTGCTATATTTTAATGCCCTACTTCAGTTTTAAATGCTTAAATGAAACATCGCACCTTGGTGTAATTGCAGCAATGGCTAATGTCTTCTTTGGCGGATTTGCAATGGTCGCTACACAAGGCGGCATCGGCGCATTCCAGATCGTTACACAAAAAGTTTTAGCAACATACGGTATCGCTGCCATCATCGGTTTATCTTATGGTTGGATATCATGGAGTGTGCAAACGGTGTTTGTCATTTTCGGCGGAATTCTAAGTCTTGTCTTCCTCGCACTGTATAACAAGGAATCGGAAATGTATGAATGATCCCACTTCAAAAATCTTTCGCCATATAGAATCATTTCTTTCTGATAGAAAAAATAAAAAGATTGTTTTTACAAATGGCTGTTTTGATCTTTTGCATGAAGGTCATCTTCATTTATTAAGAGAAGCTAAAAAATTGGGAGATATTTTAATTGTTGCAGTAAATGATGATGCTTCCGTAAAAAGATTAAAAGGTGAAAAGCGCCCGGTTGAAAATTTAGAGACAAGAATGAAAAAACTATCTCAATTAAATGTAGTCGATGCCGTAATTTCTTTTGATGAAGACACTCCGCTCGAACTTATTCAAAAAATAGAACCCGATATTTTAGTAAAAGGAAATGATTATAAAGAAGAAGATGTAGTTGGCGGTGAACTTGTAAAAAAATGCGGCGGAAAAGTAGTCCTCATCCCGCTTTTGGATGGATTTTCCACGACTGCCAGCCTTAAATAGATGCCATCGCTTAAAGCGATGGCATCTCTAACCAATAATTTCCAAAATTATCGTATTTTCGCATTCTCAAAATAAAGAAATGGATTTTCAACTCAGCGAAGAACATAAATCAGTCCGCGATACCGCCCGCAAGTTTGCACAGGATGTATTAAAGAAAGGCGTAATCGACCGCGATCGCAATATGATCCACCCGACGGAGTTCCTCAAGCAAATGGGTGAACTTGGTTTTATGGGCATGATGGTGGATCCGAAATACGGCGGCGGCGGAATGGACGCGATCAGTTATGTTTTGGCGATGGAAGAACTTTCGAAGATCGATGCTTCTTGTTCTGTGGCAATGTCCGTGAACAATTCATTAGTGAACTGGGGACTCGAAGCATACGGAACCGAAGAACAAAAACAAAAATATTTAGTGCCGCTGGCGAAAGGCGAAATACTCGGCGCATTTTGCTTAAGCGAACCGGAAGCCGGAAGCGATGCTACTTCCCAGCGTACAACAGCGGAAGATAAAGGCGATCATTATTTACTGAACGGTACAAAAAACTGGATCACGAATGGCGGCAAAGCATCTGTTTATTTAGTGATGGCTCAAACGCATCCTGAAAAAGGTCACCGCGGTATCAATTGCCTGATCGTTGAAAAAGGGATGAAGGGTTTTGAAGTTGGCGCAAAGGAAGACAAGCTCGGCATCCGCGCTTCCGATACACATACTTTATTATTCAGCGACGTGATCGTGCCGAAAGAAAACAGGATCGGTGAAGATGGTTTCGGTTTTAAATTCGCGATGAAAACACTGGAAGGCGGTCGCATCGGGATTGCTGCACAGGCTTTGGGAATTGCAGCAGGCGCTTACGAGCTGGCTGTTGAATATTCGAAAACCCGCAAAGCATTCGGAACAGAGATTTCAAACCACCAGATCATACAATTTAAGCTGGCGGATATGGCAACGGAAATTGAAGCAGCGAGATTGCTGATCTATAAAGCTGCGTGGCTCAAAGATAACCACATGGATTATTCCATTGCTTCAGCGACCGCGAAATTATTTGCATCTGAAGTGGCTATGAGAACGACTGTTGAAGCTGTGCAGATCCACGGCGGATATGGTTATGTAAAAGAATATCATGTAGAGCGGTTAATGCGCGATGCAAAGATCACTTCTATATATGAAGGCACTTCTGAAGTGCAGAGAATAGTGATCTCGAGAGGAGTGTTGAGTGGGAAAATATAGTAGCAAGTCGTGAGTTGTAAGTCGTAAGATTGCAGCTCACAATAAAATGACAATAGTTGTAATTAGTAAAAGTGATCTTACACTTTATTACTTACACCTTGCACCTAAAAGACAACAGTTGTAACTAGTAAAGTGATTCTTACGACTTATCACTTACAACTTATGACTCCTAAGGAGACGTGTCCGAGTGGCTGAAGGAGCATGCTTGGAAAGCATGTGTATGGGTAACTGTACCGTGAGTTCGAATCTCACCGTCTCCGCTCAAAAAAAGCGTTGTAAAAATTACAACGCTTTTTTATTTTTTAAATTACATTTAGAAATCAATACTTCACGATTTTCTCTCTTATCATTTCCCAGTTAAAATTTATCAATAAAATGTAAGCGTTCGGTGACAAATCAGAAATATCGATCCTTTCTTCGTGGTTGCCCGCCGTCACAACTGATTGCACAATTTGTTTTACTTTTCTTCCTGTCACATCATATATTTCCATAGAAACATTTTTAGCAGCCGGTAAATAATAATTAACGGTCAGTTCATTTCCTGCAGGATTCGGATAAATATTTACATCAAATAATTTTTTACCGGAAGAATGTACCGATGTAAAAAGAGGAAGATGTGTATTGTGATATCCCGCCGGATCTGTATACAAGCGGTATAAATTATATGCCAGTAAATAATCCAAACCATTCTGATCTGCCGGATGATTATTCGTATCGCTGATCGTATCGCGTGAATCAGGATTGCCAAACCAGCGGTTCGGCGCTTTCCATGACGGTCCGGGTACACAATCAGGGTTTCCATTATTAATGTTGATACATTCACCACTTGGCGGCGCCAACGTAAGCGCTTCATACATCGTATCGAGCAATCTCAATTCGCGCGCACTGTCCAAGTGCAGGTTGTACAGGATGCCCTGTGTAAGCGGATAGATCCACAAACCATCCGCCATAGTATAATCAAAATTATAAGTTATAGTTTTTGTGTTGCTGGTAGACGCCAGTGAAATAAATAATCGCCTGTTATAAAAATGCGATACTCCGCCGAGGTGCCCGCAACAGTCATAAATATTTTTCAGAAGTACATCCACAATATTATAAGTATAATCGCCGAATGTTTTTCCCTGCGGGTTGATGAATGCCCATGTTTTATCAAACGCATACGCCCACGGCTGTGCCTGTCCGCCGCGAGCATTCCCAACAGATTCGCCACGCGGATTTTTCAGATCCCACGCATCCGTATAAAAACGCAGGATCATTCTCCGCGCCGCTTCCGTTGCCAATGCACGTATATCTTCACCGTTATACATTACTCCCGCCGGTATGCATTTTTTCGCCATCGCCATACCATACATCAGGTGAACCACCTGGTCCTGCGAAGTAAAATTCGTGATCATCGAATCCTTGCTGTATTGCCTTTCCACTTCCTCGCTTATCGTGCACATCGGTTTTTTTCCGGCGGGGACAGAATCATCCTGGAAAGAAAGATGCAAATCATTCGGTGCATCCTGTCGCAAAAAATATCCGAAATAATTCGGCTTGTGAAATATCTCGTTGGCTTCTGTTTCCAAACGGAAATAAGATTTCAATGCATAATACAATTCACGTGTAACCGAATCCGTATTTTGATGATTCAAATCGAGTAAGGCATATTCTGTAGAAAGTAATGCAATGTAATGACCAAGGTTACAAGTCTGATCACCGCCCGGAGATAAAATGCCAACACCATCCTGTATGTATTGCGGAGGATAATTCCACCAGAACCAATCGTTGCGGCAATCGCTGTACAGGTACTGCTCAATTGGCATACTAAAACCCGGCTGATCACCGATGCGTACAAAACGGTTTGAAAAGCGCTGACGGTAATTCCAGTATTTTTCGAGCAATACACTATCGGATGGATTGTGTGCCGTTGCATCATTCACAGAAAAAATCAAAAGAAAAACAAAGCTTATTCTTTTGAGAAACGTAAATGCGTTGTTGTAAAATTCTAGTCTCATAGTATTATTTATATGGATATAGAAAGATAAGACAAATCTTCTATGTTATTATCAAAACAAAATACTAATAAGAGATATGATGGGAATACAAGGATTCAGGATGCCCTATTAATTTTGAATCAAATTTCAAAGATGCTACGACTGCTGTTTCTGCGCTATGTAAACGAAATGAGATTTGCCAACCTTCATTACAAACTAATAACAAAGTAGTCCTGGAGTTAGGTTTATATTCAAATCGTATAATTTCAGTTGGCAATTTTAATCGCTGAACTTCATTTAAAGGTTTGTTCTTAATTGTTCTGTTAAGTGTGCCATTTATATTAAACCCTAAAATCTCAACGCGCTTTTTTCCTTTAATAACTTTGTAAAAATCATGTTTGCCTAATAAATAACTTACAAGTGCTTCCGGGATATATGGGTTATTCTTATTTATAAACAACAATTCCTCCTTGAATGCATTTAATACTGGCATATAAATTAATGTATGTTTATTGGTCACATTCTTCCATAACTCATTTTTTCCTTTCAAATATTGCAGTTCTCTAAAAATAGGATTGATCTGTGAAAAATAATCCGAACGGCACTTTACTCCCACCCAATCTTTCCCAAAGTCTTTTATATTAGATAATCTGGAATGCTTCAGTGCTTTATGATTGTTTTTTGCAGATATTCCTATCTCCCAATTTTGGTTCGAACGGATAAACAAAATATCTCTGACGTCTCCTGCTTGGCCTGCTGCATCAGGCATTAGCTGTAATTGAAGAATGTCAGACGTTGAAATATTATAGGTGAGTTTAGGCTCTAAACGAATAATGTGACTTATAGCAATACTAGCTGCCAACTGATATTTCTTTCTTTCTATATCGTTATACAAATTAAAGGAAGCTTCTGCACTTTTATAACTTGTGTCAGTAATTAAATTTATTTGGAAGTTTTCAGATAAAATTATTGTCGCTTCATTAATGAGCGCATATTCAAAAGCTTTACCGGCATCCTTCTTACTTTTATCTTTTCCGGTAATTTCTTTTGTCATATTAACCAAAAAAATTAGTAATAGGATTAATATCCGGGCTGAAAATCAGAATTTCCTTTGAAGCTTTATCGTTCGACATCCCATATTTCCAATAAGGAATGATCATTTCAAATCCATTATAAAGGCTGTGAATTTCTTCGCATTCGTTATATGATAAAATCCATTTTTCTCTTTTCTTCAAGATCTTTGCAAGGCCACTGTGATCAAAATCTTTGTGGGCATCCCCTTTCTTGCCATAAAGAGAATTCTTAATTAAGTAGGGAGGATCAAGATATGCAAAACTATTTTTATGAAGTATTAATGACTCTTTAAAATCTGCTTTTTTAATCTTCACATTTGGGTTATAAAAACTTTTTAACCGATTAATAGATGTTTGTGTAAATCTGGGATGATCAGGAGACATACCTCCCGATAATGTGGAACCGGAAAAAGAGGACCTGTTTAGAACATAGTAAACCGCCGCTCTTTCTATTTTAGATTTAAACTTTGTTTGTGTTTTTTGCAATTCATAAAAACTCTGTTTAGTCAAAGGAAAATAATCACTAACCGCATTAGAAAGTTCCACAGGATGGCTAAATACACACTGCCAAAATTCAACGAGTGGCTTAAAAATATCATATCCGTAAATTTTAACTCCTTTAGCCGCTAAAGAAAGTTCTATAGAACCTCCTCCAAAAAATGGAGAAACAAGTTCTGTGATATCTGATGGGAAATAGCGGGTGATTATTTCTACGGCTCGAGTTTTACCGCCTGGGTAACGCAGTAGAGAATTTTCGCTGTACTCAACATTTTTAATCATAATAATCCCACGCTAACTTAGTTATTTTTTACTGATTTAAAAGCATTTTCAACACGTTCCAGTACTATCTTTTTCTAAACATTTTTATCAAGAACGTATAGTCCGCAAAAAAATCTAATCGCAATTGATCCCTCTCAATTAATTATTCATTTAAAACACAAAATTAAATTACCAAATATAATAGGCTGAGGTCGTGTATCTTATATCTGAATTTTCACTTAATTTAAGAGAAAAATTCATGCGAATCTTATAATCTTATATTGAAGTTTTATAATAACTGCTACAACCAAAATACTCAATTTTGTATTAGATAATTTTATAACATTAAAAATAACCGATGCAAATAAGATTACACTTAACTGGAAAGAAAGGCATGATGCATATTGATAACTTAAAAAATTACGGTTATGTTACGATTACTAGAAGTTCAAAAGATTGCAAGGGAACATGGTATGGATCTGATACTATCAGGAAGCGGTCAATTCACAAAATTTGTAAAAGCATATGCTATGGCGCATGAAATTGTAGTGAAGGCTTTAAATATTGAAGAACCTGACGATACTAAGGAAAATTTAGCTGCACGCATCCAATTTGAAATATTGGTGACAAAGTATACTAATTTTATATTAGGCGTAAGATGATACTCCACAAGATATTCCTTGAAAAATTTCTTTCATAAAAGGGAGAGCATTCCGATTCCGGATGCTCCCCCTTATTTATACCTTTTTATACTGACATATTTTCTGCAACACTCTATTTTTTCACTTCGGCATAAATGTTGCAATTAATAAAAAACCTTATTTATTATAAGGTTCATGCCATATTGTCGAAAATAATATAACTTGTAACCATGTTCCAAAAAATCCAGTTGTCCAATATTATCGAAGAAGATGTAGAAATGGTGCCCTTATTGTCGATCGAAGAAGATGATAATACAAACAGCGATAATCTTCCAAAATCAGTACCTATCTTACCTTTAAGAAATAACGTGCTTTTCCCCGGAGTTGTCATTCCTATCTCTGTCGGAAGGGAAAAATCCATCAAAGCGGTCAAAAAAGCTTATAAGCAAAACCGGTATATAGGTGTTATTGCGCAGCGCGATACAACTATCGAAGAACCGGAACCGAATGACCTGTATACCATCGGCTGCACTGCCAAGATCATTAAAATGTTGTCCATGCCGGATGGTGGAAATACGCTTATCCTGCAAGGTGTAAAACGATTTGTTGTAAAACAAATGCATTCTTCCGAACCGATCATTGAAGCAGAAGTAGAATACCTGAACGATATTCCAATGAAGGATCTGCAGCAGGAAAAAGCGATGATGGGGAATCTAAAAGAGATGGCTAACAAAATTATTGAGCTGTCGCCGAATATTCCAAATGAAGCGAAGATCGTTTTGAATAATATCAACAGTATAAAATTTCTCGCCAACTTTATTACTTCCAACCTGAATATAGAATTGCAGGATAAGCAGCAGATCCTCGAAACAAATGATGCACATGAACGCGTGCAGATGGTTTTAAAACATCTTCACCAGGAATTGCAATTGCAGGAGCTGAAAGCAAACATCAACGATAAAACGAGAACTGATATCGACAAACAGCAGCGCGATTATTTTTTAAACCAGCAATTGCGCGCGATCCAGGAAGAGTTGGGCGGCGATATGTACCAGGAGGAAGTGAATCGCCTGAAAGAAAAAGCAAAAGAAAAAAAGTGGAGTGAAGCGGTTGCAAAATCTTTTGAAAAAGAGATCGGGAAATTGCAGCGTATCAATCCTGCTGCGGCAGAATATTCGGTGATCCTGAATTATCTCGACTTAATGGTTGAGCTTCCATGGAATGAAGTGACGAAGGATAATTTCGATTTGAAGCGCGGAAAAAAAATCCTCGATGAAGACCATTATGGATTGGATAAGATCAAAGATCGTATTCTGGAATATCTCGCGGTATTAAAATTAAAAGGTGATATGAAGTCGCCGATCCTTTGTTTTATTGGTCCTCCGGGCGTTGGAAAAACTTCTCTCGGGAAAAGTATCGCCCGCGCTCTTGACCGGAAATATGTTCGCATGTCACTCGGCGGCTTGCATGATGAAAGCGAAATTCGCGGACACCGCAAAACATATATCGGCGCGATGCCCGGAAGAATTATTCAATCGCTCAAAAAAATTCAATCTTCAAATCCTGTTTTTATTTTGGATGAGATCGATAAAGTTGGAAAAGATCATCGCGGTGATCCGTCTTCAGCTTTGCTCGAAGTTTTAGATCCGGAACAAAACACAACATTCTACGATAACTTTTTAGAACTCGAATATGATCTCTCCAAAGTATTGTTTATTGCAACGGCAAATAATTTAAGCGAGATACAGCCTGCTTTGCGAGACCGGATGGAAGTGATCTTCTTAAGCGGTTATTCGACGGAAGAAAAAATTGAGATCGCGAAAAAACATTTGATCTCCAAACAGCGTGAAGCGCACGGTTTAAAAGCCTCGCAGATCAAGGTGAATGATAAAGCGCTGCAGCATCTCATTCAATTTTATACCTACGAAAGTGGCGTGCGCGAATTGGAAAGGATGATCGCATCTATTATGCGGAATATTGCGAAAAGTGTTGCGACGGAAGAAAAATATAATGCGGCTATAGCGCCGGAAGATATTGAACGCATTCTCGGCAAACCAAAATACAACCATGATATCTACACGGAACATAATCCTGCCGGTGTGGCGATTGGTTTGGCGTGGACACCGATGGGCGGCGATATTTTATTTATCGAATCTACGGTAAGCAAGGGAAAGGGACGATTGACAATTACCGGCAATCTCGGCAACGTGATGAAGGAATCTTTCAATACGGCATTGACGTATCTACAATCCAAAGCAGACAAACTGCAAATTGCAAAAGAAGCATTTACAGAATGGAATTTGCATATACATGTTCCGGAAGGCGCTATTCCAAAGGACGGACCGAGCGCGGGCATTGCGATTTTAGCTGCGCTGACTTCTTTATTTACACAGCGAAGAATAAAACCATATACTGCATTAACCGGTGAAATCACTTTACGCGGAAAGGTGTTGCCTGTCGGCGGCATCAAGGAAAAAATTCTTGCGGCGAAACGTTCAGGTATCAAAGAAATTATTTTATCGAAGACGAATGAAAAAGATGTGGAAGAAGTTCCTGCAGATTTTATAAAAGGTTTGAAGTTTCATTATGTTGAAACAATGGAAGAAGTGCTGGAAATGGCGCTGGAAAAAAAGCTCGTAAAAGAACCGTTGAAATTTAATTTAAACGGAAGTGCTGCTGAAAAATAAAGAGTAAACCAAAAGCATTTGCCAAGCTTAATAACACGGCTTCAACAGCTAAGAAGTTGAATTATAAATTTCCAAATAATTCTGCGTGCAATTTATGTTCAAAATTAGCTATTGCATTATTTAACATCGGAAAAAATTGATTTGACCATTCCTCTAAAATTGAAAATGGATTGTAATAATTTGATGTACTCTCCAGATAGGTGATAGTTTCAGCTACACCAAATGCCCAAGCTTCACAATTGCAAATGGATTCGTTAGAATAATGACTATAGGGTTGATACCTATGGTAAAAATTTTTCTGTAATCGTGTTATCCAATGTATGTGTTCCCTATTCCTAAATTTGCAGTCTCCACAAAGTTTAATGCATCTTCTATCTAAATAATGAAATAACTGCATAAGAATTTCAGGATTTGGAGAAAATCCATCTATTAATATATCTAATCCACTTATTAATTTTTTATAATACTGGTACTTAATATCTTTAGGAAAAGTATCTATCAAATCCAGAATTGCTCCTTCTATATATTTATATTCATTACTGAGATTAAAATGTATTAGGTCATCGTTAATGAAACCAGAAACCGCGATGATTCGTTTAGAAATTATATCTCTTCCAATTCCATTTCTCCAATCTTGGGCTAAGTGAAAGGATTCATTTCTTAACCAACCAATAAATTGTAGTAATCTTCGTCCTCTTGTTTTCACTGATTCGTGAATTATAGGTTTTGTTAGAATTTCGATAAGAGAATCCACAGTGACAGAAATTATTGAGCCAACATTGTTGATGTTATATGTTTTATAACAGGCAACTCCTAAAAAATCAGTTGGAATTCGAAAACTCTCCTTATCTGGAACTATTAAACCACATTTTGAACGTCCTATTATTCCGGAAAATAGGCCATATTCATAAAGAACATTATCTCTCATTTGAGTATGCTTTTGGTCTCGGATAATTGTTTCGTCATCTAATGTCCCTATTAATATAGCACCATCTATGTTCAAAGAAATTTGTTCAAGTTCCTGTAATGGTGACCTATCAAGTTTAAAGCAATCGAACCAAGGAAGAGGGGCTATTCCTTTATTCTTTAATTCAGAAATTACCTTATATGCTATTTCTTTTCCTTCTGAAGAGGAACCTATAAAGACTCTATTCATACTAATAATTTATTTGCTTCATTATTTATTTACAGAAGGAGATGGCTCTTTAGATTATAAACACATTAGCAACTTAATATTTTCAATCAAATTTATTTCAATTTTAAAAAATCACCATCCACGATAAAAAGTCTTACGCCATTCCCTGAACTTGTCCAGTGAGAACTCAATTCATCCGAAACCTGGTAACTCATTCCTTTCGATAATTTCATCACACTGCCGTCTGCAAGTTCCGTATCCATTTCTCCTTCTATGCAATAAATAATATGTCCTTTCTGACACCAGTGATCTGCTTTGTAGTTCTTTGAATATTCCACCAACCTTATTCTTAACCCATCGAACTGAATAGTCTTCCAGTGAGCCAATCCGGTTTCTCCTTTGTGTTCAGTGGCAGCAATGTTATCCCAATCTGTAATTTGAAAAGGAATATTCTTTTCCATGATTAATTTTTAATAAACGAAGCCGATCCTTCCTTTCCTTCGATATGAATAATGTACAAACCTACAGGAAATGCTTTTGTATTGATGATCGTTTGAAGGTCATTTAATTTTATGCTCATTACATTTTTTCCTGTTGCATCGGTGATCATGCAAGTTGAACCTAACAGATCATTATTTAACCTAATGGTTACAAATTCATGTGCAGGATTTGGAAAGATGGAAAATTCATTTTGTGATTTGTGAACCGAAGTGTTTGTCACAATATCTTTTAAGTAACCACTGAGGAAACTGGAAAGATCGAACGTATGCAGCTGTTGCGCATTTCCTGCCTGGCTCTCGTTTGACGCATAGTATTTCAGCCCGTTCGCAGTAGCGATGCCTTCCATTTGGTGGAAGGGAAGATTGACGGATATCTTTCGCTTGTTTCCAAAAGCAAAATCGTTGTTCCTGAAATCATACAATAAATAAAAGAAAGGCTGCAGAAGGTTAGAATAGCCGCAGATTACCGCCAGCCTTTTTGATTTGAGGTAGGTAATGCCGGTAGCTAATCCGCCGATATTAATGGTGGAGCGCAATGCGGCAACATAAGTGCCCGGTGTTTTCGGCATCGCGTAAATACTTGTTTTATTCGAGATCCATTGCTTGGTAAATAAATAAATGCTGTCGGAAGAAACCACGAACGCTTCGCAATCGAAGTCGGTGCTGTTGCTTGACTTGGGTGTGAAATCCGTTTGGTTAGAATAAGAAAACCAGATCGTATCGATGACCGGCGTATTTAATAAGAGCGAATTTTTCTCCACTCTTAAAATATGCAGGTCGGTGCGGTTGCCACTGCTGTTGTTTCCGAAGTCGCCTACATAAACATAATTAGAATCCTGCGAGATCTCTTCCCAATCTTTGTTGACAGTATTGGTGAGCGTGTAAGACTGAAGTATAGCCGCAGTTGCAGTATCCAGCGCGTACAGCTTGTTATCTGTATCATCGTTGTGCGACCAGATATTATTGTTCCAGTGAATCAACCCGGAAGTCTCCGTCAACAACGCGGATAAATTTTTTGATGTTAGCGGAGAAATATTTGCGCCGTTGTAAGTACAGCTGCCGTCGTTTATAGTAGCGGATGCATTATAATTATTTGCTTTCGGATCGGTACATCCGGATTGCGCATGCGCAATATGCAACAAGAAAAATAACAGGGAAATCAGGAAGGGATTTTTCATAGAGCAAAGATAAGAATTATGAATAGGTTTTACCCAAGGACCGTCATCCTGAACTTGATTCAGGATCTAAAAGGTATTAATACACAACCTCCGCTTCAAGCGTCTCCCTTGAAGTATATTATTTGAATCTTTAAGCGTGGGCTGTTTATGAATTTTCTAACAGGCTCAGCCATTCGCGTGCATCATTTACATTATTAAAAAATTGAATAGCCAGTTTATTTTTATCGACTTTATATGAAATGCTCTCTACAGCAACTTTATTGAAATAATGATCAGGTTGTACAATAGCAATTACTTTAAATCCATAGTCAGTGGCACGGGGAAGAAAATCTGTATCCAGCCATTCCTGATCTTCTCTTGCAATAATGGTCATATCTTTAATATCCGCCAATACTTTGTATGCATTATTTTTAATTAAAGTATTAAGCATAAGCTCTGTTCCTTGTTTAAATTCTCTACTTGTAGCATAGCCACGCCATTCCATTACAACAGAGTCGATAACGCTATCAAAATAAATATTATAAACTTTTGTCGTTGCTTCCATCTTTTTAATTTAAACCTAAATTTAAAAATTATTATAAAAAGATGATATGAATTTTTCGTTTGAAGTTAAGTGTTGACAGTTTCGAAAACTCTACTCTGACCTCCGCTTCAAGCGTCTCGCTTGAAGTAAATTATGTTTGAATCTTTAAGCGGGACGCTTAAAGCGGTGTGAGATTATTCTTTCACAAATTTCTTTGTCCATGTTCTGTCTTTCTGCTTTAGCTGCATGATGTAAATTCCCTTGGAGAAATTACCGGTTGACAGTTCATAGTTATTGGTTGACAGTATAACATTCGCAACCACTCTACCTGTCATATCCGTAACGGTAGCGGTAGCACCAATCATATTTTCTTTAATGCTAATGTCAATAGAGTTGTTTACGGGATTGGGGTAGATTTTCACATCGCTGTTTTGGATATTGACTATTCCTGTCGAGGTTCCGGTACGGAGGTCGAGGCCCGAATTAACTATGACACTATCGCCGAAGTTATCCTTTATAACCAGCAGCATGTTGTAATGTCCGGTAGCAATACCGGTGGTATTCCAGTTTACCATTGTGCCCTGGGTGACCGGTGTGGTGTGGATGGCGTCGGTGATCGTCCAGGTGTTGGTGCCGGCTAGCTGGTAGGCTATGTAGTAACTGGCAAAGCTCATCAGGTGGCTTGTGGGACCGCGTAAAATATAAGCCGAACCGGTTAACGAAACGATGCTGCCCGAGTCAGCGGCTTGAGGAGAAAGCATTCCTACCCAAACAACAGCGCCGTCATAGGCAATGGGTGGAGATATGGTTGGAGTTTGCACCATAATTAACATGCCGCTGTCAACAGCATAACCGGTTGCCGCGCTTATGGAACAAAAACCTACCATCGCAATACCTCCCTGCTCGGCACGTACCGGGCAATTAAAGCCGCAACCCGAGGCGCTTTGAAAACCAGAAGCATTTGCCCAGAAATAGCCGCCGGAGCCATCGGCAAACATAGACGAGCAGCTGGTGTGAGCGTGTCCGCCGGTGCCTATTTCACCCAATATGCAGCTTGTAATATCTACATGAGTGGTATCGGTAGGGTATACGCCCCAGGTTTGAACCGAGCAATTGGTGAGTTGAAAAGTGCGGTCGGAAAAAAATGTGGGCGAGGTGACATAGTTTGAATTATCTACCAAACCGTGCGCAGTGCCGGTTTCAGTGCCTTTGTAAATGACAGCCACCGACCGGATGGTGGAGTTGCTGATATGTACGTTGGTTTGGTCTTCCGGCATAAGCGCCCAATTGACTTTTTTGATGTTATCCAGTTCGATCGTATATCGTAAACCGTTGACACCGGGTGAGTCTGGCCCGATGGCATAGTGCTGCACGTTATAGCCGTTGGGGAAGGTTTTCGTTAAGCCCGCACCACGCTGAATACGGTGCCAGACGATAACTGTATCCACATTTTTGAGACTCAACAGGACAGAATCGGTAGCTACTATTTCGCCCAACAGGTTGGCGGTGTCGACTATGAATTTTGAATGACCGTTTAACCCGATAGTTGAAGTGAAATCGGTAAAATGCACGTTTTGAAGATTGATCGTTGCAGAATCACCCGTTCCGATCATGTGTGCAAGTCCTGCAAAATCAAGGGTGCAGTGTTTCATCTGTATCAGTCCATGACGGTCGGCTTGCAAGCCCCACTGATAAAAGTACTGCTGCGGAAAATACAAGGTCGAATTGGCAGCGATCACCTTTCCTTCACCTGTTGCTATCAAAAAGCCGGATATGGTGGCATATGCGTTGTTGAAAATAAGCACGCCATCATTGATCACTGCAACCCATCCGTTATGTTGCCAGGTACCCGTAACGATCAAGGTATCATGTGGTGTTGCACCAACATATAAAATATTCTGGCTTCCGGAGACAGATGACTTTGCTGCGATTTGCCCGGGCTTGCCTTCTTGCAGTAAATGATAAATGCCGGAAGGGCGTGAATTAGCTGGCTGACCCAATGCACGGGATTGCGGCATTGGGTTATCTTTTGTGTCCCATGCTTTTTGCAATGTTTCGTTGATGAGTTGCTGAGGGAAGGGCGATTGTGCCTCGGCGCGCTGACAGAAAAATAAAAAGAAAATTATGAAAGGATATTTCATCTGATAAAGATAGGAATTATGAATTGATTAATCTTTGCTGACGCGAGCATGCAGTAAAGCACGGAGTGCTTGTGCCTTGCTAAGCTGAGTTTATAATTCGTGAGTCTTTTATTTTTTTGTAATCCTTAGTTGCAAATTAAGGAGTGCTTTCAATAGTTATTATAAAAATAAATTATATCATCTGAGTTTAAACCTCTAAATATTTGATAATTGTTATGGAATCCATATTCGATATACAATCCTCATTTATTTATTTTTTAAAAAAGTATCTTTAGAAAAAAAACAAATGAGAAACTTGATTTTATTTACGGCTCTAACATTAACTATTTTATCTTCCTGTAAAAAGTCCGATCCCAATACAAATAATTTAACTGCTACTGCTGATCAATATGTAGGTAACTGGAGATTGTATGATTCAATTGAAAGTACCAACGATGTTTTTCAGAGGGACTTTTATATAACGAAGATTAGTGATAATAAAATACTAATTGTAAATTTCCCCTACCCAAAAGATAGCATATATATGAATACGTCTCCTACAACTTCCGTGGACACCGATAATATAAGACCTCCAGTCACTTTTGTGAGCTTTATTCACTTTACAGCTACTGAATTTACGTACATCTATGAAGTAAATATGATTTCAGATATTTATGACCATACCGGATATGCGTTAAAAAAATAACTCCCTACTATTTACAGTACAGTTTTCCAAGCCGCACACTCGCGCCAGGGTTAGGGTTCAGGATATTTCTTATAAGATATCACAATGTCCTGAGTTGCAAACTCAGGACAGCTATGGGATTTTATTTTAACAATCCTTTATCTAAAAATACAGTTAATAATTAGCCAGGTTAACCGCCTTCTCAATTCTTTCAGTCAACTTTAATATCGATTGTTATTATCCCAATCGACACAACTATGAAAATTATCACATTGAGTTTATTGATTTTACTTTCTATACAATCGTTTTATGGCCAACAGATCATTCCCTTTGTACAGATTTCAGATGATATAGTAGACATGACGGATACAAATTCCATTATATTCAGAGATACGCTTTTAGTATCGTGACAGATTCTTTCATTCATAGCGTAGGCTATGTTCAACCACTAGATGGCAGGTTGGTAAAATATTTTAAATACATCGGCACAGATTCTGTATATATAACTGACACGTGGGCCGGGGATCCGCATTTCATCTGCCGCAGACCTAAAGAAACTTTAATTCCCAATAAAATTTATTTTTTTTACGTGTGTTTTTCTTTAAACTGGATGCGAGCTTATGAAGGGGGATTTAGTAAAACAATGGGATTTAATTTGTCAGATGGCGAACGCATTTGGTTTAGATTTACTGGCGATATAATTCCAAAGGTTTCAGGAGGGATTCACTAATATTTCTGTTTAAAGAGCAGTCAACATATATGATAAGATTTATCCTCACAATTAGCATATTCTTACTTTTACAAAAAGTCATATTATCTGCACCTGATAGTATAGTTTATTTTCCTGTGCATTCTATTGATGGAGGTATTATCTATTCTCAAGAAACTTATACTTTCAGATTTCCATTTAAAAATATCAGTAACCATACAATTAAAGTATCTAATGTTCAGTCAGCTGGCGCAATATCAATTACTTATCCCAAAGAATTTATTCAACCGGAAGAATGGGATACAATAGAAGTACATTATTTCGCGGAGCGTTTTTCAGTATTTTTTAAATCTGCTATCATTCATTTTGAAGATATGATCGATCCCATAGTATTATCTGTTAAAGGAAATGTTATTATTTTTCCTTTTAAGTTCAGCTTATATGATCATGCAAAGAATAAATATTTAGTTCCTGGTAGCGTAATGAATAATTATACGGTTGAACCATTTGACGGGAGTAATATTATTACCATAAAGAATAATGACAGCATCCAACACTGGATGTATTTGGAGTACCAGTTAATGGACAGGAATACATCCGGATATGACACGGTTTATTATTTTAAAATCAGGAATAAAAAGTGTGATGGTTATATGCTTCAACCTGGCGAAAGTTTAGATGTTTTTTTAGATTACGCTTCAGATGCAATAAAACTGCATGTTGACACGTATCCTACTGATAGTCCTTCTTTATACTATATTCCTAAGTATTATTTCAGAATAGAAATACAAGATCACCGATAGGCAGCATCTTAAAGAAATCGTTTTTCCTCCTGTTTTTCACCAGTTAATTTATTACGGCTTGATGTATTCCAAAGTAATTGATACATGGAAGCCAACTTCGTTTATGCGGTTAGCGGTAGTTTTACTTGTCTCCAATAGTTTTCTCTCTGGATATACATTTAAAGTGTAGTGATCCCTTTATAAAGATGTTTTGCATATTCTCGCTATAATTGAAATCTGGCTCTACACCCATCTCATATTCCTTAGCTCTATAGTATTTGTTAGTTTTAAATATTAAATATCCCAGAAGCTTTTCACCTATGGAAAAGCTTGGTTGAGTTTCTAAAATTAAATTTTGTTGTTCATTTGAAACAATTAAATTATCGACAAAATCAGTATCATTAAGTTCTTTTTTATTAACGGGTTCCTTATGGGTGATAGTTCGATAAGTGCTATTGAAATAGTTCTTATAAATAATTATATCAATGGCAAAATTACTCCATGAAAACATACTGATCTTTATAGTATCATTGTTTAAATAACATTGGCAATCACTCGTAATAGTATCTACATTAAATTCTCTAACATCTTTCTTATCATTTATAAATTGTTCTAGATAATATCTACTTCTATTATCCTTATATCGCTGATTGTGTATTTTAGTATATTTAATCATTCTTTGTTTTATTTCATCTGATACTCCATCAATAAAACCTGTGCCATCCTCCATCCTTTTTATTTCTTCCGTTTTATGTATAAATCTATTAGTATCAATTTTAATTTCATGTTCAGTCATTTTTTCAAATTCCGCTACGTACGGTATCACACCTACCTTGTATTCTATGTTGGTTTGCCCTTTACAATTACAGTACAAAAACAATATTAAGAGGTAGATTATTTTTCTAATTGCTTTACACATTGACTTTGTCATTTATTATGATGCTGGCATATAAAATTACCGCTAAACTTATCTATAGAAAAAGCCATATTTTTATTTACTAAAAACACCCTTCCTCTGCGCCAGCCCGATATTCATTAATTCCTTGATCTCTTTTTTTACTGTCTTTACTTTTTCCTCCACTTCATATTCTCTTAGATCATCGCCGCCCCTGAAGTGCATCGGCTTACCGAAATTCATAATTACTTTTGACGGCAGAACAAATGGCAGCAACGCGGGAGCAGCAGGAAACTTCAACAACTTTTGTAAAAAACCTACGTTCCCGAAATTGATCAGTATTTCTTCAGCGCCGGCAATGCCGACAGGAATAATTGGTGATCCCGTTTGCAAAGCGAGGTACATAAATCCCAATCCGAACCTTTGCAGCTGGTATCTTTGTTTATAGGGTTTTGAAATTCCTCTTGCGCCTTCGGGGAACACGATCACTGCTTCTTCGTTTTCCAGCATCTTAATGCAATTGTCAGGATCGCCTACTGTTCCTCCCCATTGATTGAAAATAGAACTAATGAACGGTACCTTCGGAACAAAACGCTCGTACATGCCTTTCGGCGCGCGCGGCGCGAAGTTATTGGTCACCATCGCGTAACCGAGCATCATCGCATCCAGCGGCAGTTGACCACTGTGGTTCGCAATGATCAGGCATCTTCCCTTCGGCGGAATATTTTCCAGTCCATGCGTTTCCACGCGGAAATAATTTTCATAAAAAAATTTTCCCAACCCCACAAACGGTTTTATACCGTTGATATTAAAACCCCACGGATCGTAACCGTAGCTGCCCACCTTGTTTGGAAAACGGTTGAGGAACTGGTCGACGCCATCAGGATTTGTAATTTGCTTTATGATATCTGTGAACTTCACGAAAATTAATTGTAGTGATGGAGCAGTTATTGCTTCTTACTTCTAAAATAAGCTCTTTAAACTATAAATTAACAATTCTGCACATAATTAAATTGCTATTGAAGTGAAATGAAGTTAATTTTGTAAAACAGAAATGAAAAATACATTTAATATACCTGCGATATTTCTTGCCCTGTTAGTGGGCATTGCATCCAATGGTGTATTTGTATTTGAACACAGCTGCAGCATGTCTCAAACCCGCTGCTTTTCGCTTCTATCGAAACCAACCTGTGCGATGGAAGCCCCTGTGGCGCCTTGTTGCGCAAAGATGGGCATCAAGAAAAAAGACTGCTGCGATCACAAGCAATTCTTCAGCAAATTATCCATTGAAGGTTTTATCTCCAACCGCATCCAGTTAAAAACTCCGGAAGCATCCTTCCCTCTTTACACTACTTTAAATGATCTTTCAAACTGGAATAATATTCACCGGGGCGCACAATGCTCAGGATTGCCGCCGCCCGGTTATCATTATAAAATAAAATCTCTTCTCCAACCCTCTCCTTCGGATCTTCAGATCTTTCGTTGTTAGCGGTCGTTGAAATGCATCAGCAATTTCATCACCTTAACAATTAGAAAAATAATGAAATCAATCTTGTGTTGTATTAGTATTTCTGCGTTGCTGTTTCAGTTCGCATTCAGCCAGGAATCAAAAAAAATACAAATAAAAATTACCGATAAAAGTAATAAGGAACTCTTAATGGGTGCGAATGTGCAATGGGTAAATTCTACCGATGGCGCCACCACCGACGAGTATGGTATTGCCCGTGTAAATGTTCCTGATACTTTACCGCAATCTCTGGTGATCAGTTATGTCGGTTATGTTACGGATACTATTTTTGTGAAGAAGGCAGCAAATATTGATATCGCGCTGCAACCCGAAGTCGCGCTGAAGGAAGTGGAAGTAAAAGCGCGCAAGCAAACGAGTTATGTTTCTTCTATCGATCCGCTGAAAACCGAAAAGCTTGGCATCGGTGAATTAAAAAAAGCGGCATGCTGCAATTTATCTGAAAGCTTTCAAACGAATGCTTCCGTTGATGTGCAATACTCGGATGCTGTGACCGGTGCGAAGGAAATTAAATTGCTGGGCTTAAGCGGAATTTACGTGCAGAATTTACTGGAAGGCGTTCCGTTCATGCGTGGTTTAACTGCCACTTTCGGCTTAGATAATATTCCTGCGCCGTGGATGAAATCTATTTCCATTTCCAAAGGCGTTCCTTCTGTAAAGAACAGCTATGAAGGCATCACCGGTGCATTGAACGTGGAATTCAAGAGCAGCTTTAACGATGATCAGAAATTGTATTTCGATATGTTTGCCAATCAAAGCGGACGTATAGAAACCAACCTGCTGATCAACCACAAGATCAACACAAAGCTCGGCACTATGCTGATGGCAAACGGCGCGTTTACTCCTCGCAAGGAAGATCATAACCACGACGGATTTTTAGATCAGCCTTTAATGAAACAGTATAATCTTTTGAACCGCTGGAATTATCACTCCGATAAAGTGGAAGGACAGTACATGATCAAAGTGTTGTCGGAAAACCGCGATGCCGGGCAGATCACAAGACACGCGCATCACCCGGGAGATTCAACGCCTTTGTTCGGTATAAACATCAACACGAAACGTGTGGAAGGCTTTGCGAAAACGGGTTATATTTTTAGTGAAGAAAACAGTCTCGGCACACAATTATCCGGCGTGTATCACCAGCAAAGATCGTACTACGGCACAAAAGTATTTGACGCGACACAAGCAAGTTTTACCGGCAATATCCTTTATCAAACAACGATTAAAAATGATAACCACATGGTTACAGGAGGGGTGAATTTTGTATATGACAAGATCGATGAGCAACTCGACTCCCTGCAATTTCACAGGAACGATGTTGTGCCGGGAGCATTTGTGGAGTACACGTACAAATACAAGGATAAGATCACGCTTGTTACGGGCGTGCGCGGCGATTATCATACACGTGCGGGTTTTCAATTCAGCCCGAGAGTTCACGCGCGCTTCCTGCTCGCAACAAATACAACGCTGCGTGTTGCCGGCGGCAGCGGCTTCAGGGTTCCGAATGTATTAACAGAAAATCAATCGTTGTTTGCCAGCTCGCGCACAATAAATATTCTTGAAATTCCAAACAAAGAAGTGGCGTGGAATTACGGGATCAGCCTTACACAAACGTTTCATTTATTTCAACGCGAAGGAAGTTTGTCTGTCGATTTTTTCAGAACAGATTTTACAATGCAAACTGTTGTCGATATTGACAATGCTGACGGGAAGGTAAATATTTCCAACCTTCATGGAAAGTCATTTTCAAACAGCTTGCTCGTAGAATTTAATTTTGAAGTTTTAAAAGGACTGGATCTCAAAGCCGCGTATCGTTTGGAAGATGTGCGCACAACTTATCACGGTGTGTTGATGCAAAGACCGCTGCAGGCGTTGAACAAGGGATTGTTTGCACTGAGCTATAAAACGCCGAACAAGCAGTGGCAGTTCGACGTCAACACCAGTATTAATGGTCAACGCAGACTGCCGAACAGCTTCATAGGAGATGGAGCCGGTAAAAGATATTCGCCGGTATACGCTTTGCTAAATGCACAGATCTTAAAATATTTCAAAAATGCGGAGCTGTTTGTAGGATGTGAAAACATCACCAATTACAAGCAGCAATATCCTGTACTCGGCACGCCATCTACTTCTTATTTCGATACCTACCAGGTATATTCACCGGTGATGGGCGAAACCGTTTACGGCGGCTTTAGAATTTTTATTAAATAACAATTATTTTTAATTCAATAAACAAAATAGAAAATGCAAAAAATCAAATCAATCGCTGTGGTCATTATGGTAATGATCGCAACTGTCACCATGTTTACTGCATGCAGGCATCATTGTAAAAAAGATGGAAAATGCTGTAAGGAAATGTGCGCAAAAGATTCATCCTGCTGCAAACATAAGGGTAATAAAGAATGTTGCAAGGGCGACAAAAAGGACTGTGAAAAAGGTGAAAAGAAAGCATGTTGTGCAAAAGGCGGCGCTATGGAAGGAAGGGGAATGTATCATTGCCCGATGGATTCCGGTGTGATGTCTGACAAGCCGGGTAAATGCCCGAAGTGCGGAATGGAACTGGAGAAAACGAAATAAATGGATTTTGATTCTACTATTTCCTTGTTTTACTATCAACCCCTCCTCACTGAGGAGGGGAATAAAAGGGGTGGTCAAGAATCGATTTTACTTCTAAAGGAACAGTTCATCAACTTAATACATCGCACCATGTTATAAGAATATATCATCAATCTAAAAAATAATTTATGAAAACATTATTCAAAACACTGTTGCTGCTCTTACTGATAACTTCATTCACTACACTCAATGCACAAAGTGATTCCATCCGATCAAGCGCTGGAATCGCCACCACGGATTTTAAATCCCTTAAAGTGAAATTTCTAAAAATGGATGACAAGTATTATGTATTCCTCGTTGATCCGCAAGGAACTATTTATCCCAACAAAAATGTAACGCTTACGGTAAAATCAGATGCCGAGGAATTGTTTAGTCCAAAAGTGCCCGTCTCCCCTTTCCAGGACAATGGTTTTGTATTAAATAAACAACCGGGAAATTTCAGAACGCTGAAGCTGGATTTTAAATTGAAGGATGCTCAACAGACTGCAAATCTTCGTGCTTCGCTTTCAAATAAACCTCAGGAACAAAGCGGCTTCCTCTGCCCGATGCATCCTACGGAAGTTTTTCAAAGTGAAGGCGTATGCCCTAAATGCAATATGGCATTGGTCACAAAGAAAATAAGCGTTTACGATGTAGCTTCAGAAAAAGAAAAATCTAAACCATAAAGATCAATCCTGGCATGAAATATGATAGTATTATAGCACAAGATTTTTCTTAAATTTATAACACAAATCAAAAAAGAATGAAAAAGAAAATTTTAATATTACTCGCATTTTTTACATTCCTGGTTCCTGCAGGTGCGTTCGCTAAAGACGCAACTACAAAAACAAGTTTCAAAGTCTGGGGGAATTGTGAAAACTGTAAAAAGCGAATAGAAAAAGCAGCAAAGACCGAGGGCGTGAAAACTGCGGAATGGAGCGAAGAAAAAAAAGTGATCACGGTCACTTTCGTTCCTTCCAAAATTTCAGTCGACCAGATCCAGCAGAATATTGCAAAAGTAGGCTACGATACTGAAAAGTATAAAGCAGATGAGGATGCTTATAACAAACTTCCGAAATGTTGCCAGTACGATCGTAAGAAATAGTTAAACTAAATTTATGTTAAAGGCAACCGCAAAGGGTTGCCTTTTGCTTTTATAACCCGGTAAAAATTGGTACCTTTAACCGGTAAAATTCCACACGTTATGAGATCTTTTAATTTATCCTTGTTGATGCTTTTAATGGCATTGAGCATTTCCTTTACTTTTGCTAAAAAGAAACCGAAAAAAGACAAACCTTCCCAGGTGGTTACCATCATGGTGGATTCAACTGCGAGAACGACTACTGTTGTTGTAGCAAAAGACACGACCGCAAAAAAAGCAGATAAGGATAAAGACAAAACCAAGACGATAAAGGAAGTTACGGAGAAAGCAAAAAAATTCTCCGGTCTTTTTAATATTTACCAGGATACGACTTCCGGTAAAACTTACCTGGAGATCCCTGAAGATAAGATCGGGAAAGAATATATCTACTTTGCTTATGTGCTCGATGGAATTTTAGATGCCGGTTACGCACGCGGCGGATACAAGGACAATTTCATTTTTAAGGTGGTAAAATATTTCGACAGGATTGATTTTGTGGTGCAGAATACAAATTATTATTTCGATAAAAATAATGAACTGAGCAAGGCTGAAAATGCAAATATCAACGAGCCGCTGTTTATCTCCGAAAAAATTGTGGCAACTTCAACCGATAAAAAGAAGATATTTTTAATTGAAGCAGATAATTTATTTTTAGCGGAAAACTTCACACAAATAAAACCTTCAAAATTGCCGACGGATAAGCCTGACGCTTTTTCATTGGGTTCGCTGAGCACAAAGAAATCAAAATATCTTGCCATCAATAATTACCCGAACAATACAGATGTTTCTGTAGAATATATTTATGAAAATCCTTCGCCGGTCAACAACGGATCAGATGAAGTAACAGACGCGCGATTTGTTTCCGTGAAGCTACAACACAGTATTATTGAAGTGCCTGAGAATAATTTCAAGCCGCGTTATGATGATCCGCGCGTAGGTTATTTTATTGAAAAGGTAACCGATCAGACTTCTACAAGCGTTACGCCATGGAAGGATGTGATCCATCGATGGGACTTGCAAAAAAAAGATCCTGGAGCAAAAATTTCAGAACCCGTAAAACCAATTGTGTGGTGGATAGAAAAAACGACGCCGAAACAATTCAGACCGATCATTAAAAATGCCGTGCTCGCATGGAATGAAGCTTTCGAAACTGCGGGCTTTAAAAACGCAATCGAATGTTACGAACAACCTGATACTGCAACGTGGGAAGCAGAAGATATACGTTATAATGTGATCCGCTGGACTTCTTCTCCACGCCCTCCTTACGGGGGTTACGGACCAAGTTTTGTAA
The DNA here is from genome assembly GCA_028288625.1 of Bacteroidota bacterium. GTDB lineage: Bacteria > Bacteroidota > Bacteroidia > Chitinophagales > JADIYW01 > JADJSS01. Next base: position 41,365 of record JAQBNI010000028.1, read on the forward strand.
ACCCGAGAACGGGACAAATTTTAGGTGCGGATATCATGCTCGAATTTGTTTATCTCACCAACCGGTTGAATCTTGAAAAATTATATGACGTCGCTGCGCTCGATAATATGCAGCAGCCTTCAAATTTAAATTATGACAACTGCGCTTTCGGCGAAGCGATGCATGAAAATATTTTATTCGGCACTCAGATGATGAATGCTTACGGTTTCAGCGAACTTGACAAAGATGAATTTATCAAGCAGGCACTGTACGACCTGACCTTGCATGAAGTGGGTCACACCTTTGGGTTGAATCACAATTTTATCGCTTCACAACTTCATACACCTGAGGAAATGCAGGATGGCGTATTGGGCGCAACAGTTGGTTTAACTGCTTCCGTAATGGATTACACGATCCCGAATATTTCTCCAGATAAAAGCAAACAGGGATTATTTTTTGATATTAAACCGGGACCTTATGATAAATGGGCAATTCAATATGGTTATCTAACCGCACCTGATGAAGCACAGGAAAAAGAAGCATTGCAGAGTATCGTTGCAGGCTCTGTAAAAAAAGAAAACCGTTTTATGAACGATGCGGATGATATGCGCTCGCCGGGAAGAGGAATTGATCCCAGGGCAAATGTATTTGATATGTCTGACGATGCGATTGGCTACGCGGTGAATAATATTAAAATGGTGAATGATGCATTACCGAAAGTCCTACAAAAATATAGTACTCCGGGACAATCATACCATGAATTGAGAAATGCTTACCTCATTCTTTCAGGTCATTATGCGCGAAGTCTGAATGTGATCAGCAGGTATATCGGTGGCGTTTACGTGAACAGAACTTTTGTAGGACAAGATACATCTGCAAAACCTTTTACACCTGTTTCTTATACGGATCAGAAGCGCGCGATGCAGGCATTGAGTAAATATGCTTTTTCGAGATCGGCATTTAAAGTGCCTAATAATATTTACAGCTATCTCGAAATGCAGAGAAGAGGATATGATTTTAGGAAGGAAAATGAAGATCCGAAAATACACGATCGGATCTTAAATATTCAGAAAGCAATTTTTGATCAGCTTTTAAATTCAACAGTGATGCAGCGGATAACAGATACGCGTTACTATGGCAATAAATACGGCTTGAATGCGATGCTCGGAGACTTGACCAGCAGTGTTTTTATAGAAGATATCGGGTCGCCGGTCTCCACGATCCGCCAGAATCTGCAGGAAGAATATGTGACGCGCTTGTTGAGTATTATGGATGGAAAGTCCTCTTACAACTATACATCTAAAACTGCTGCTTTTGGTGAAGTGAAAAGAATTCTCGGATTGATGGAAGCAAATGTTGGTGATGACACTTCCACTAAATCACACAGAGCGCATGTTGCATTTTTGATCAACAAAGCGTTGGACGTTCATCAGCAGTAGTAACATTTCAACCGGATAAAATTGAGCTGAGTCTGTAACCACCCTTTTGTTCCTCCTGGAAAATAGGAAGTTAGGGAAGGAAGGTCGAACAAATAAAAAAAGTCTTAGAATAAATGAAATGGAACTTATAGCTACTGCTAATCCCCTCCTATTTTAGGAGGGTTAGGGTGGTAATAGTTTATTATTCCAAAGAAATCTCTACTTCAAACAAAGTGGAATTACCATCATCGTTATCCGCTACTAAAACACAGGTGTAGTTTTTATCCTGCTGTTTTGTAATACAAATGGATTCTATTTTTTGCTGAATGAATGCAGGTTCGTTTTCTCCTAATAAGAAAACTTCATCCGCAGTCAATATTTCATCATCTAATTTTTTATAAGCGTTTCGTACAACGAGCACTGCGCTTCCTGCAATAGTGCCGTCGTCGTAAGCGTTACTTGTGTCTTCAGCGGAAGCAGTCAGTAATAAAATATCATTTAGCGAATCATAACAAGCGCCGGAAATTCCAAGCGGAATATTTCCAATGTTGCCTGTTTGTACAGGCATCACTTTAAACCGTCCGGGAAATTGTTTTTTTAATATTTTCTGATCGGTGATGATAAGCTGATTCGGATACTGCGTATTTCCCCGGTTAAAGAATAATAATTTATCCCTGCAAGCAGCAAATCCTTCAATATTCATTTCCATGATCAATTGCTTATTGCGGAAAAGTGAATAGAATGAATTGGTATTGATCTTTTTTACAGAATCGTTCGAAAACTGGACAATAAATGCAACGTCACGCTGCGGCGATCTCGAACCGGAACCCAATACATACAATTGATCGTTGATCACCGCAGCACACTCGAGATCGGGCTTATCCGTTTTAGGAATCCGTTTTCCTTCAAAATCAAATAAAGTAATTTTCTTTACAGGTTTCCATTGTGCATCAAGACATAAAATATAACTGACATCGTCGCCGATGACGTACAAAAGGTCATTGTCAAATTCTATTGCCGAACCCGACGGATAATCAATCACCTCTTTGCGCAATAAATTTATTTTCATTCCCATTTTTAATCGTCAAATATAACTTTAGTATTCTCGAAATATTTCATAATTTCGTCAATACGTTTATGGCATTTTTACAGAAATTATTCAGGGAAGATAGGATTATTCCACCTAAACTAAATGCGCAGGTTGGCTTTTATTTACTGATCATTATAGCCGCTGTCCTGAAACAATTATACGGCGTTCAGCATCATCTCGACATTCCTTTTTTTGATGAAACGGAATATTTGCAGAAAGGATTTAATCTTGGTGCACATGCATACAACGACTGGGGACCGTCTTACAACTTATGGTATTTTATTTTATCAAAGGCTTATCCTGATTCTGTTCAATTATTTTATTTTAATTATGAGGTGTTGATGGTGTTGATTCCTGCACTGCTGTTTTTATTTTTAATTGTTTATGGAATTGAAAAAAATATTTCGCTGCTTTTAACTTTATCTTTTTTAATGCAGCCGTTGCTCATCTCCAATTTTACATTTGTAAGTCACTTTTGTCTTTTAATTATTCTGCTTTCTTTTATTGCAATGGTATTTGCAGAAAGAAATGAATCGAAGGTTTTACTGGCGATGATCGCATCGTATATATGTATGTACGCCAGGCAGGAATTTCTGCTGATCTTCGGAACGCTGTTGTTTTTATGGATGCTCCTGCTGATA
>JAQBNI010000032.1 GCA_028288625.1 Bacteroidota bacterium
ACACAAAACTGGTTAGTGACGGCTTCTAAATTGACAGGAGGATCTTTTTATACTTTGGGCGACATAGAATATACCACTACAGGAATGCTAAAAATATTTCCGAAAGCAGTGAATGTGGCGCTATTCCGCCCCTACCTCTGGGAGGCGCGAAAACCCATGCTTATACCGGCTGCAATCGAAGGTGTTTTTACCTTTTTTCTTACCGTAAGGTTGTTGTTTAAAGCAGGATTTATTAATTTTTTTAAATTGATAGCGGCAAACCCCGAAGTCCAGTTTTGTATGGTCTTTTCCATCATATTTGCTTTTGCCGTAGGATTTACCAGTTACAATTTCGGCGCCCTCGCAAGGTATAAAATCCCTTTTATGCCTTTCTATTATGTCGCCTTGTTTATATTATCCGATTCGCAGAAAAAAGCGGAAAAACAGGAATTGAAAATTGCCAACTAATGCATATCTTTGCAATCCGATTTTAGAATCATCTTAGAATAAATATTAAGAAATGAATATAGCTGTTATTGGAACAGGATATGTTGGTTTAGTTACAGGAACTTGCTTGTCAGAAATGGGTAATAACGTAACCTGTGTAGATATTGATGCAGGCAAAGTGGAGAAATTACAATCGGGGCAAATAACGATTTACGAACCCGGATTGGATGTATTATTTCAGCGAAATATAAAAGAAGGCAGATTGCATTTTACGACAAAGCTCGAACAAGCTATTGAAAATACAACATTGATCTTTCTAGCATTGCCAACTCCTCCAGGTGGCGATGGCTCTGCAGATCTATCATTTGTCCTTGGCGTTGCGGAACAGCTCGGTAAAGTGATAAAAGATTATAAAGTGATCATTAATAAAAGTACAGTGCCTGTTGGAACCGCTGAACGCACTAAAGCTGTCGTTGCTAAAAATGCTAAAGTGGAATTCGATGTTATATCAAATCCGGAATTTCTGCGTGAAGGTGTGGCTGTAGATGATTTTATGAAACCGGACCGTGTGGTGATCGGAACAACGTCTGAGAGAGCGCGTAAATTAATGGAGGAGTTATACCGACCGTTTGTGCGACAAGGGAACCCGATCGTATTTATGGATGAACGCAGTTCTGAAATGACTAAATACGCTGCCAATTCTTACCTCGCTACACGAATTTCTTTCATGAATGAACTGGCGAATCTATGTGAAAAGACTGGTGCTGACGTGGAAACAGTAAGAATGGGAATGGGCAGCGACAACAGGATTGGAAAAAGATTTTTATTCCCCGGCATCGGCTACGGCGGAAGCTGTTTCCCGAAGGACGTTCAGGCATTAGCTAAAACGGCAGAAGAAAATAATTACGATTTCAAAATACTGAAAGCTGTAATGAATGTAAATGAAATTCAAAAACATATTCTCGTTGAAAAGATCATCAATCATTATGGAAGTGATCTAACTGGCAAGAAAATAGCACTTTGGGGATTGGCTTTTAAACCGAATACAGATGATATCCGAGAAGCACCGGCGTTATACATTATCGAGGACCTGCTAAATGCCGGCGCGCAACTCAGTGCATACGATCCCGAAGGAATGAAAAATGTTGAACAGCATTTTACTAATTTGTCCGATGATAAAAAATCAAGATTATCTTATTCTGATAACTATTATGAAGTTTTAAAGGATGCTGATTTTTTAGCGATCCTTACAGAGTGGACAGAATTCAGAACACCTGATTTCACTAAGGTAAAATCGATGCTTAAAGAGCCTGTAATATTCGACGGAAGAAATTTGTACGATCTTGACGCCATGAAAACGGAAGGATTTCATTACAACAGTATCGGCAGAAAAACAATTACTATATAATTTACGATGAGCGAAAAAGCAGATAAGAAAAGAGTATTAATTACAGGCGCTGCCGGTTTTTTAGGTTCGCATTTATGTGATAGATTTTTAAAGGAAGGCTATCATGTGATCGGCATGGATAACCTCATCACCGGCAACATAAAAAATATAGAGCATCTCTTTCCGTCCAAAGATTTTGAATATTATCACCACGATGTAAGTCGCTTTGTACACGTTCCGGGAAAGCTGGATTATATTTTACATTTTGCTTCGCCTGCATCCCCGATCGATTATTTGAAAATGCCGATCCAGACTTTAAAAGTGGGTTCGTTAGGCACACATCATTTGTTAGGACTTGCAAAAGAAAAACGCTCGCGAATGCTGATCGCTTCCACTTCCGAAGTTTATGGCGATCCTACTATTCATCCGCAGCCTGAAGAATATTGGGGAAATGTAAATCCTGTCGGACCGCGTGGAGTATACGATGAAGCAAAGCGTTTCCAGGAAGCTATCACGATGGCGTATCATAATTTCCACGGAATTGAAACGCGCATCGTCAGAATATTTAATACTTACGGACCAAGAATGCGTTTAGATGATGGTCGCGCGTTGCCTGCATTTATGAGCCAGGCGCTGAACGGCGAGGACCTGACTGTATTCGGCGATGGATCGCAAACGCGCTCATTTTGTTATGTCGATGATTTGGTGGAAGGTATTTACAGGTTGCTCCTGAGTGATTACCATTTGCCAGTAAACATTGGCAATCCGCAGGAAATAACTTTAATGCAATTCGCTGAAGAAATACTAAAATTAATTCCGGGAAAATCCAAAATAGTTTATCGTCCGTTGCCAACAGATGATCCGAAACAGCGAAGACCGGACATCACGAAAGCAAAAAATATTTTAGGATGGGAACCTAAAGTAGAAAGAGCTGAAGGCTTAAAGATCACGCTCGATTATTTCAAAAAAGAATTAGGGAAGTAAGTTGTAAGTCATAAGTCGTAAGAATTTCATTCTCACTTTCATACTTCACTTTCACTATTTAAACCAGTCCGCATACTTCACGTAATTATTTGCAATGCGCTCATTCTGGTCTTTGAATGTTTCTTCATCCAGTTGCTTAACTTTCTTTGCAGGAACACCTGCATAAATACTACCAGCCTCCACTCTTGTATTTTCTAACACCACAGCGCCTGCAGCAATTAACGCATTCTTTTCGATATAACAATTATCCATTACGATCGCGCCCATCCCGATCAGTACATTATCCTCGATCGTGCAGCCGTGCACTAACGCATGATGCCCGATGGAAACATTATTTCCGATAATTGTTTTTGTTTTTTCAAATGTGCAATGCAACACGGCATTGTCCTGAATATTTACTTTGTTACCAATCCTTATGGAGTTCACATCGCCGCGGATCACTGCATTAAACCATACACTGCAATCATCTCCGATTTCCACATCTCCAACGACTGTACAATTCGGAGCTAAATAAATATTGTTTCCAAATTTTGGTGAAAAGCCTCTGCACGTTAAAATTAAAGACATACTTTTTCGTTCTATTTAGTAAATTTAATGAATGATCAGCGATAACCGCAGCTCAAAAAAATTATTATGAAAATATCTTCGCATCTTATTTTTCTTTTCTTAATTACTATCCTGCTGTCTTCCTGTGCAGCGTCCAAATCAAAAAAATGCAATTGTCCAACATTTGGAAAAAATAAATCTCACGGACAAGTACTTCACTCCACAAAAACAAAAACGGCTTAATTTCTCGATCCGACATACACCCCGATCAGGATGATCATCAATCCTCCAAAATGAATCGGCAATATTTTTTCATTATCCAGCAAGCCGACAATAATTGAAACCAGCGGAATTAAATAAGTCGTCATCGTAGCAAATAATGCTGATGTCCGCTGCGTTAAAATATTGAAAATAACCTGCGCATATGCAGTACCGAGAATTCCCAGTAACAGCAAGTATTTCAGGCTATGCCAGCAAATTACCGGTTGTTGTATCATTTGATGAAAGGCGCCTGTAAAATATAAATATGCCAGGGCAAAAGGCGCCACAAAAGTATATTGTAATAATGCGAGGACAATTGGATTTTCATCCTGGAAATTAGCTTTAAAAATATTCGCATTGATGCCGTAACAAATGGTTGCAACGAGCGGCATCAGAATATAAATATTGATTTCTGTTATGCTGGTTTGTTTTGACAAGACAATAATAAGTGCGCCGATAAATCCTACAGCAACACCAATGATTTTATTTTGTGTGAGTGGCACGCGAAAAAACAGGCTGCCGAACAACAATGCAAATAAGGGCGTCGTACCATTCATGATGCCGGTGAGTCCACTGTCGATCTTTGTTTCAGCAGTGCAAAAAAGAATTGCCGGAATTAAATTTCCGAACAACCCCAGAAGCGGAATAAATTTCCATTTAGACGCAGGAATATTTAATTTTTTATAATTCCAGATGATCAATGGTACAAGGGAAAGAAAAGCAATCGACATGCGAAAAGCAGCTACCTGCACCGGGTGAAATACCTCCAGTCCCTTCTTGATAAAATAGAAAGAAAATCCCCAAACCACAGACAATGCTGTAAACATTATCCAATCTCCCCCGCCGATCTTTTTATGCTGTTCCATGAATTGGCAAAAGTAAGAATTAACTATAACATAGAAGGTTGCAGTTATTAACGGAACATTGTGTTTGGCAAACTATTTGTATATTTCAATTGATGAAAAAATGCAGCCTGTTTTTAATGACTTGTTTCTTCCTGTTGAGATCATATGCTCAGGAGATCACCATAGTAAAAATTGAAGATCTCAAAAAAGTATATGAAAAGCCGAATGATACGACGTACATCATCAACTTTTTTGCAACCTGGTGCGGACCATGCATGATGGAAATGCCTGTGCTCAATGAGTTTTATCGAAACAATAAAAACACAAGCAAGCAGCTCATTTTTGTTAGCCTCGACAACTCAAAATATCTCAAAAAACTTCCGTCATTCATTAAAAAATTAAAGATCGAAGCTCCCGTTTATTTATTAAATGAAAGCAGTGATTTCTCCTGGCTGCCGCTGATCGATAAGCGCTGGCAGGGCAGTATTCCCGCAACGATGGTCGTGAACAACAAGAAACATATCCAGGCTTTTTTCGAAACTCCTTTGGAGCAAGGTCAGCTGGAATTCTATTTAAAGAAGTTGGGTTTATAATTTTCTCTTACTTACGACTTAATAGTACATTTGCGTAACAGCAGATCTTATGACCATTTTAGAGCGCGTTTTAGGTGGAAATATTTTTTATGATTTTTGGAAACAGGTCCAGCAATATATTTTTTCTGAAAAAAGATTTATTCAGCTGATCACGCTGCAGCCAATAGAAATTTACAATACATCAAGCGAGCTCGAAATAGATAATGCAAAGATCAGCTTGTTTATCAGGAGCACTGTGGAAAATATTATGCAGCGCAGGATCGATAAAACAATAAACCTGCTCACCTTTAATCTTGCTGGAAATCAAAAGAAAGATTCTTTCACTTATGATTTTGACGTATTGATCAGGGCACAAATGTTATACAAGGATGTTTCTGTTTTTTTTAATCATCATTTTTCAAACCAGTCTTACCCGATCGAAGAAAAAAAATATTATCTCACTATTGAGAATTTTCACTTTCATAATCACGGCACAAAGGCAGTTGTAGATGTGCCTTTCACATTGGATGCAAAATGGTGGATATTTAAAAGGAAGATGACGGGAACAGCAATATTTAAAGGCTCTGTCAACTTTCATCATCCTAAATATGTTGTAAAGACACGCAACCTGAATTACGAACTCGAAACAAAAAGTTTTATTTTACAAGTGATTGATAAATTTTATCACAAAGAGCTGATTAAGTTTCTCGCAGAATTCTTACAATATAATTTTAAAGAAGAATTATTTCACGCAAAAACAGAAGCGCAATTGCAGATCAACGAAGTGCAAAGTCAATCCAACTGGATCAACGGCAGCATAAACGATCTCGATCTGGAGCGCATCACCATTGAAAATGACGGCATCCATGGAGTCTTTCTCGCAAAAGGAAAATTGCACATGATAAGATAAACAACAAAAATTCCTAATTTCACCTTCTCATGTATACGCAGTCATTACATAAAACGCCGGTAGAAAATAAACGGTTCCTCGTCACCGGCGGAGCAGGATTTATTGGCGCTAACATAACAGAATATTTATTGCTGCATGGCGCAAAGGTTCGTGTACTTGATAATCTTGCAACAGGGAATATTGAAAACCTGAAAGAGTTTGAGTCTAATCCCAATTTCGATTTTTTTGAAGGAGACCTGCGAAATGTAAATGATTGCGTAAATGCATGTAAAGAAATTGATGCCGTTTGTCACCAGGCTGCAATTGGCTCCGTTCCGCGTTCCATTAAAGATCCCGTCACAACAAACGATGTGAATATTGGCGGTTTCATCAATATACTCACAGCCGCAAAAGATGCAGGAATAAAACGGTTTGTGTACGCATCTTCATCTTCCGTTTATGGCGACGAACCCAATCTTCCTAAAAAAGAAGAAAAGATCGGCAACCCGTTATCGCCGTATGCTGTAACGAAATTTGCAAATGAAGTGTATGCAAATGTTTTTGCAAGAGTCTATCAACTGGAATTGATCGGCTTGAGGTATTTTAATATTTTCGGACCGAAGCAAGATCCTTATGGAGAATATGCAGCGGTGATGCCATTGTTTATAAAATCGTTGCTGAATAATGAAGCGCCATTCATTAACGGCGATGGAGAACAAACGCGCGATTTCACCTTCATACATAACGCCGTTCAGGCAAATATTCTCAGCTTAACCTGCGACAATTCCTCAGCATACAACCACGTTTATAACGTTGCCTTTGGTCAACGCTTTACCATCAACCAGATGTATGAAGCGATCAAAATTTCACTTGGAAAAAATATTCCTGCGCAGCATCGCGAACCGCGGCAAGGAGACATTAGAGATTCACTTGCGGATATCTCCAAAGCTCAGCAACTCTTAGACTATAAACCACAGTATTCCTTTGAACAAGGACTGCCATTAACCATTGCTTATTTCAAAAAAGTATTTGGCAGCTAACCCAAAACTTCCGTATTGACTTAAAAAATGTGAATTTTGCAATATATTCATTAATAAAACCTTATAACACGATGGTCGCGTGCTCTTTTCTACCCTAAAAATGTATCTTTGTTCCTCTTTTTAAACCACTCTTTTTGACTAAGAGCTTAAAAATAATTTGTCTGCTGTTAACCATGCATCTTGGTAATAAAAATTTGTTCTCACAAGAGAATGAGTTTGGCTATTGGGCGGGCACTGCGGTCTATCTTGGAGACCTCAATCCTACACTTTCATTCAAAGACGCGCGTTGGGCAACCGGCGTTTTTTACAGGTACAACCTGAACAACAGGATGGCGGTAAGAGCAGAAATAAATTATGGCTTTCTCGACGCAGCGGATAGCCGGATCAAGAACTATCCTTACCTGCAGGCGCGCAACCTCAGTTTTCAATCACATATTGTAGAGCTTGCAGCAACTTTCGAATTGAATTTCTTTAAGTATTCATTGGTGAAGTCGCGTGACACCCGCAACTGGACGCCTTATATTTTTTTAGGTGGAAGTCTGTTTTACTATAATCCAACTATCTCTTTCGGAGGACAAACCATTAAACTGGAATCCGTGGGAACGGAAGGACAAAAGACGCCTAACCGTCCTGTAAAAAATAAAGGTTACGATCAATATGCGTTTGCAATCCCTTACGGAGGCGGCGTGAAGATCGGCTTAACGCAAAATTGGGCGTTGAATGTTGAAGTGAGCAGCCGGCTGACCTTTTCAGATTATTTAGATGATGTCAGCAATAATTATCCCGATGAAATAGATGTGAATTATTTTCTAAACGGAACAAACCTCGGTCTGGATATCTACGACAGGTCTGTTACAAAGGTCGGGATTGCCGGCAAGCAGCGTGGCACCAGCAAGGATAAAGACAGGTTTATGTTCGTTGGAGTAGGCGTAACCTATACTATCCAAACCACTAAATGTCCAAAAGTTTTTAATTGAGTACAGGTTCTTCCATATCATACAAAGAAAAAATTGACCTGTCGCGGTTGCCGCAGCATATCGCAATTATCATGGATGGAAACGGGCGTTGGGCGAAAGCACAGGGCAAGCATCGCATTTTCGGACATAAGAACGGCGTGAAAGCTGTGCGGGAAGTTTCTGAAGGATGTGCAGAAATTGGCGTGAAGCATCTTACACTGTATGCTTTTTCTACGGAAAACTGGAATCGACCTAAAACAGAAGTGAATGCTTTGATGGAATTATTATTCCTGACGATCGGAAGAGAAATTAAAACACTTCAGAAAAATAACATCCGCTTAAATGCAATCGGTCATATTGAAGATCTTCCTGCTGCAAATAAAAAAGCATTGCTGGAAGTAATGAAAGCGACAAGCAAAAATACAAGGATGACACTAACGCTTGCATTGAGTTATGGATCGAGAGAAGAATTGACAGAAGCTGCAATTAAGTTAGCAGTAGATTATAAAGCGGGAAAAATATCATTAAAAGAAATTAACGAGCAATCTATCAGCAATCACTTATATACGAAGGATATTCCCGATCCTGAATTGATGATAAGGACGAGCGGCGAGCACAGGATCAGCAACTTTTTATTGTGGCAGGCTGCATACACGGAATTATATTTCACAGAAAAATTCTGGCCGGAATTTGACAGGCAGGAACTCTATAAAGCAATTTTAGATTACCAGCAGCGCGAAAGGCGCTTCGGAAAAACCAGCGAACAAATCAACCAACAAATAACCAATACCAACTAATGAAAATGACATTCCGTTTACACTTATCCCTTTTATTAATGCTTGGTTGTTGGTTCTTTATTCACCCGGCTGTTGCTGAACAAATAGATACTACTATAGTCAATTATAAAGATCCTAAAAAATATAAAGTTGCTGCACTCGAAATAAACGGCACGCAATTCCTTGACAAAAATATTATCCGTTCACTAACAGGAATAAAAATTGGCGAAGACATTTCAATTCCGGGTGATGAAATTACAAAGTGTATTAAAAACTTATGGAAACAAGGACTCTTTGGAAATGTAAAAATTTATGCAGATAAGTTTGTCGGAGACAGTGTTTACCTGGCGATTGATGTGCTGGAAAAACCCAGGCTAAATGAGATCACGATCAAGGGCGTGAAAAAAAGTGAAGGCGATGATCTGAAAAAGAAATTGGAAGTGATGAAAGGCAAACCGCTCACCGATGCTTTAAAGCTCAATATAAAAAATACGATCGCAGATCACTATGAAGATAAATCATATTTGCACCCGGTCATTAATGTGGTGGAAAAGAAAGATGAAGGACTGATCAACAGTATGTCTGTTATTGTGAATATAGATAAAGGCTCTAAAGTGAAAATTGATGATCTTATATTTCTTGGAAGAGTGAATGGCGAGATCACGAAAATGAGAAAGGTGATGAAGGATACACGCGAACGCTCTAAAGTTGAACTTCGTGTTCCCGATGGAAGAAGCAGGAAACAAAAAGCGAAAGATGCTTTATATACATTGGCTAACCTGAACTATACTTCTACCGGAGATTTCTTTTTGGAAAGATTCAGGATCACCTTTAAAGGATCTAAGTTTAACGAAAGAAAATACGAGGACGACAAACAAAAATTAATCGACTATTATAACAACAATGGTTTTCGCGATGCGAAAATAACTGCAGATACTGTCATCGACAACGAAAACGGAAACGTAACTATTGTTATACAGCTGGATGAAGGACATAAATATTATTTCAGGGATATCGTGTTTAAAGGCAATTCAAAATTCCCAACGGAAACATTACAAAGAGTTTTAAATATTAAAAAGGGTGATGTCTACAATGCGGAATTATTACAAAAACGCTTAACGATGGACCAGGATGGCGGCGACGTGAGCTCTTTATATTATGATGACGGATACTTGTTCTTCAATATAAATCCTGTTGAAACTGCAGTAGAAAATGATTCGATAGATCTCGAGATCCGCATCAACGAAGGTCCGCAGGCAACTATAAAAAATGTGATCATCGAAGGAAATAATAAAACCAACGAGCATGTTATCCGCCGTGAGTTAAGAACCTTCCCGGGTGATAAATTCAGCCGCTCGGATCTCATCAGGTCGCAGCGTGAGATTGCAAACTTAGGCTTCTTCGATCCGCAGGAAACAAAGGTGGAACCAATTCCAAATCCGACGGACGGAACAGTAGACATCAAATATACCGTGAAAGAAAAATCAGCAGACCAGGTAGAATTATCTGCAGGCTGGGGCGGTAAAGAAGGCGGATTGATCGGTACACTTGGTTTAAAATTCAATAACTTTTCACTGCGGAATATTTTCAATAAAAAAGCATGGTCTCCGCTGCCAACCGGCGACGGACAACAACTCACCATTCGCGTAGAAAGCAACGGAAGAGCTTACCAAAACTATAATTTTTCATTTACGGAGCCTTGGCTCGGCGGCAAGAAACCGAATGCATTTACATTCGCAGCTTTCCGTTCGCGTATACAGGATATCGTGGACAAAGATGTGCTCGGAAAACAGATCACCAATGGTCTTTCCGTTTCTCTTGCAACGCGTTTGAAAAAACCGGATGACTTCTTCATTGTTCAGGCTTCAGGAAATTATTATGGATACTCGTTAACCACATTCAGGAACAGGTACTTCGTAGATAATGTCGCACTGGATAGCGGGAAGTTTAATAACCTCAATTTTAAAATTTCTCTTTCCAGGAATTCCATCAATCAGCCTGTGTTTCCTACAGGAGGCGCGAAGATAGAAGTATCGGTGCAGTTTACGCCGCCGTATTCGTTATTCAGAAAAGACAATAATTTTGACGGAAAAACAGTAGCGGAGAAATACAAGTTAATAGAATATCATAAATGGAAATTCTCTGTTGACTGGTACCAGCAATTAGGCAAATCCAAACTCGTGTTGCGTACAGCTGCGAAATTCGGATTCCTCGGCACGTTCAATAAAAAGATCGGTATCACGCCGTTTGAAAGATTTGAAGTCGGCGGAAACGGTATTCCTTCCAACGTAACATTATTCGGTACAGATATCATTGCGCATCGCGGTTATGAAGGCGCTTATTCTTCAACGGGCGGCGATCCGATCTACAACAAATTCTTGCTCGAATTGCGTTATCCTTTTTCACTGAATCCGTCAGCAACTATTTATGGTCTGGCATTCTTTGAAGCAGCAAATACATATACCACTTTTAAGGATTACAATCCATTTAAATTAAAGAAAAGTGTAGGTCTGGGTGTACGTGCAATTCTGCCGATGTTCGGATTAATTGGTATTGACTATGGCATACGGTTTGATAGTGCTAATGGTAGCCCGATAAAAGCAAGTAACGGGTTCTTTGACTACATCGGAAAAAATGGAAATATTTCCTTTATCCTTGGATTTGAACCGGAATAATTTTAATTTAATTTTAGAATTAGAATCTTAGAATTAGTAAATAAATTAAAAATGGAGATGGCAACTCCGATTGATGAACAACTTTTAAAGACAACATTATGAATAAGAAATTGATCGTCACCTTAGCATTACTGATCAGCATTGCTTCCTCTTATGCGCAACGATTTGCGTATGTGGATACGAAGTATATCCTGGAGAAATTAAGCGACTATAAAATGGCGCAGCAGAAACTCGACGAGCAGGCTGCTACATGGCAAAAAGATATTGATTCGAAAAGTGAAGCGTTGAAAAAAATGTATTCAAAATACCAGGCGGAAGAATTTTTGCTGACTGCTGATCTTAAAAAACAGCGCGAGGATGAGATCGTTAAAGCAGAAGATGTATTGAAAGATCTTCAAAAGAACCGCTTCGGATATAACGGCGACTTGTTCAAGAAACGCCAGGAATTGATTCAGCCCATACAGGATAAAGTTTTTGATGCCGTACAAAAACTGGCAATAAGCCGCTCTTATGATTTTATATTTGATAAAGCTTCCGGAAGCGCTGCCATGTTGTATACCAACCCGCAGTATGATATCAGCGAAGAAGTATTGAAAAAATTAGGAATGTAATTGAATAACTAAAAACAAATAAATTAAAATTTTAAACAAACAAAAAATGATGAGTAAAAGATTAACCGCAGTAATTATCGTGATGTTTGCAATAGTAGCAAGCACGTACGCACAAAAAGCAAACAAATTCGGATATCTAAATTCTTCGGAATTATTGAGCCTGATGCCGGAAGTGATCAAGGCAGATTCGGCAGTAGACAAATATGCAGGAGAGTTAGACGCACTGGGACAGCAAATGTATGCTGAATATCAGAAGAAGGCAGCCGATGCACAGGATAAAAAACAAAAAAATGTTTTGACTGCAGAACAGGAAGAACTTGTTGTGAAAGAATTAGCGGACATGGAAAAACGCATCACTGATTTTCAACAATCTGCACAGGATAAGATCGGCGCAAGAAAAGAAAAGCTGTATGCGCCTATTATGCTAAAAGCAAATGATGGCATTAAGGCAGTAGCGAAAGCAAATGGTTACACATATATTTTTGATACCGGTGCGGGATCAATTTT
The DNA here is from genome assembly GCA_028288625.1 of Bacteroidota bacterium. Classification (GTDB taxonomy): domain Bacteria; phylum Bacteroidota; class Bacteroidia; order Chitinophagales; family JADIYW01; genus JADJSS01. Next base: position 12,476 of record JAQBNI010000032.1, read on the forward strand.
ATATGCAGATGAAACCGATAATATTTTACCATTGGTAAAAACTTACTTGAAATTGCCGGATGTAAAGCCTGGAATGGCTCCTAAACCAACGGTAAAACCATAACAACAAAACAAAACAATGCCAGAGGCTAAACAAGCTATCGGTTTATTTGATTCAGGTATTGGCGGCTTAACAGTCGCCAATGCTATTTTAAAGCAATTGCCAAATGAGTCTTTAATTTATTTTGGTGATACCGCGCATTTGCCTTACGGCGATAAATCTCCGGATACTATCCGTTATTTCACTAAAACGATCGGCGCATTCCTGTTGTCAAAAGAATGTAAGATGATCGTCATCGCCTGTAATACCGCATCTTCTGTGGCTTATGAAATGCTTGAAAATATGGCAGGCGATAAAGCGTATGTTTTTAATGTGATCGATCCCGTAGTGGAAGAGATCATTAATAAAAAATATAAAAAAGTTGGCGTGATCGGAACATTGGGCACGATCAATTCAAATGTTTACCAGGCAAAAATAAAAGAGAAAGACAGCAGCATCGATGTCAGGCAGCTGGCTACACCGTTGCTGGTTCCAATGATTGAATCGGGCTTTGTAGATGGACAAATCTCACACCTTGTAATTGAAGAATATTTAAATGCTCCTGAACTGCAGGATATAGATACATTGATCCTCGCGTGCACGCATTATCCTTTAATTAAAAAAGAAATAGAAACATTCTACGCGGAGAAAAATAAAAAAGTAAGCGTATTGGCTACTAACGAGATCGTAGCCATCCATATCAAAAAATTTATGATCGAGCACGGATTAATCAATTACGAGAAGAAAGGAAAGAATGCTTTTTATGTTTCTGATTATACCGAAAGCTTCGAAAAAACTACACAGCTATTTTATAAAGAATCTGTGGATCTCATCCACCTGCCGTTATTTAAGTAAGATATTTCTCCAGCTCCATTTCCATTTTATCAGTCGAAGTTTTATACGCCGGAAAACCGGGTATAGTTTCCTGTTGTTTTAATGCCGAATCAAGATCAAGCTTATCCTGGTCGCATAACACTACAAATCCTTTCTCCGATAAAGACTTTCCCAAATATTCCTGTTCCGTTTGTCCGTTAGCTGGAATACAAATCGCTTTCTTTCCTAAAACAGCTAAATCCATTACCGTACTATAACCCGAGCGGCAAATAATTACCGATGCTTTTTGTAATGCGGTAAATAAGTCGTTTGTGTTCAGGTAAGATACAGTTGTAATATTGCCTTCCGTTGAATTGGTTTGTTTTTCAGTTCTTCCTTCAACAAATAAAACTTTATCAGGAAGCCAGGATAATTTGCGCATTAATTCCTGTTGAAGAAAACTGCGTTGAGGTTCAGGTCCGGAAAGTACTGCAAGCATAGTGAAATCAAGCTCATCTACAAAGGAAGTTGTTTTATTAAAGTTGAAAAACCTGCTTTGGATTCCAACATAAGTGTGAGGAATTTTAAAAGAAATATCATGTGATAATTTTCCCGATAAATTATTTTCACCTTCTTCATCGGGGATCCATAAGGCATCAAATTTATTTATTTGCTGCAAATGTAATTTTAAAAAAAGAGGATTCATAAACCGCAAATGATGTGGCGCCTGCATCGCGATATGGTGACAAATTAAAATGCTCTTCACACCCGCGCTTCGCACGCCATACCTGTTATCGGAAATAATAAGATCGATCTTTTCAACTTTTAATATTTTTTCAATTGCTTTATTTTCTTTCTGAATAGTTTGTAAAATTTTAGGCGCCTGGAATAAACTTGCGGTGGCGGCATTCTTTCCCGCGGGATAGGAAATATTATATCCCGGGAGTTCGTAAAAAGTTAACTGCGGATATTGTTCTTTCAATAAAAAAAAAGAATCTGCGTTGCCGGCAATAATTACGCGATGATCTTTTTTCAGCAAGAGATCTATTAACGGCATGCACCGCGTAGCGTGACCTAAACCCCAGTCCAATGGAGCAACGAGTACTGTTTTCTGCGGCTTCAATGATGGAACTATTTGATCATTTCAAGGTGCTCTAAGAGCCATTTCTTTTCAAAGCATGGATTGGTTTCTTCAATTATTTTCCTTGTAATATCTTTTCGTTTTTCAAGGTGCTTTCTCTGGCTCATGGTCAATGTTTTCAGGCTGATCAGCCGTTTTGTAAGCTTGGCAATATTGATGTAATTATTTTTATATACCTGTTCCAGTTTCTTTCTTTTCAATAATGTCAGTACACTCCCCAGCAAATATTCAAGCGGCTCAATATATTCCAGCTCGTAATAAATTTTCATCAGGATGTTTTTTGCAGCTAGGTTCAACAGCAGGTCGTCGTAATCTGCTTTCTGCAATAACTTGATTGCTGCAGAATAATTTTTTCTTTCATATTCAAGGAACGCTTTGTTGTAACAGTAAGTACTTTCCTGGTATTTTTCTTCCAGCAAACCTTTGTATTGTTCGATGAATTTTTCCGTCCATTTATATTCCTGCAAGCGTATTCCAACGGTAACAATATTTTTGTAAGTAAATCTTGAGAGAAATCCTTTTTCTAAAAATGCACCGCTTTCAATTCCGATCTTATTAATGTCAAATGATTTTCGCGCGTATCCTTCCTTTCCCATATTGTTCATCTTGATACAATAATTATTTGCATAGATCAGAATATCGCGCGCTTCAATTTTCGGGAACAGCTTTAAATATTTATTGATCAGCACTAACAACTGATCAAAATTTTCCTGCTTATCGGAAAATTGAATGATCTGGTAAATGTAGTAGTAGATGGCAATCGCGGGCGTATCCAGTAAATTTTTATCCTCCACATGTTTTATTACGATATCAAACATGCCGTAGTCATATTTGATCTGGTGCACCTGTTCATGGGATACAAGAATGCAGCCCTGCTTTAATTTCTCTGCAATAAAATAAATATCAAAATTAGTGGTGAGCAGCTGGAAATTATATTCAGACGTTCTGCTCAGATTCCTTTTTTCATTGTATCGCTCAGTTTCAATGTTGTAATAACTTTCATAATAGTATGCATTTTTGTAAGGAAATTCTTCCAGCAGCTTTGCAGCATCTTCATATGTTTTATGAAAGTTTTTGTGATGATTGTGCTGGTTATATGCACTCATCAATTTTAATTTCTGAAGGAAGGGATCGTCTTCAATTTGCTCTATGATCAGGAACTTTTCAATGGTTTTGAACAGGTAACTCATGTATAACCTGAACTGCTGATCATTGTAAGCCTGTCGCGGATGCAACTTTTTGTAAATGGCTTCCTTGTCCGGAAATGGGATATCCTTATCGATACATTCATTCAATATTTTATACAGTATCGATACCTCTTCCTGGTGATTGAAATATACCGACTGAACGAACTTATCCAGTCCTCTTCTTTCCCATTTATTCAAAACAACTAATGCATTAAAAACTTTGCTGTTTTCCATTTTACATAATTAATTGTATTACAATGTGATACGAAATATAGTAATTTAATTTCATTATACAAAGAGAAAAATTTGTATCTAATATTTCTCTGTAATATTTTTAATTTTAGAAGAGATAAAATTGTATGCACCATTTTTACCGATTACTCATTGTCACTTTTCTATTAAATCCTGTTTTAGCAAAAGCAAATTCGGGTTTTGTGAAATTGCTGTTCGGCATAGAGCCGAAAGAAGTTTTGGAAAGCAAGGATAAGAGTGCTGTTGTACTTACCGAAGGAAGTTTGGGAAATAAAGGTTTTTTTTACCTGCAGCAAACAGATTCATTGGGAAATATACAATGGCTTGTAAATTTATTCCCCATACAGGATACATCCGTACAGTTTGGTGTGGATATGCAAACAGATAACAACGGGAACATTTTTGTCATCACACATCACAAAAACGGAAATAACGGATTGCTTCAAAAAGTTTCCAAGATCAGGGATGGCGTAATTTTGTATACAAGAATATTACCGAACATTGATTCTTTGCAACCCGTTCCGTTTATTAGAACTTATGCGAAAACGGAAGACAGCGGATTGATCCATATCCTCTATAATAAATTCACAAATACTTTTTATTTACAGAAGTTCGATGCGCAGGCAAGTATTGTATGGACGAAAATATTGGATCATGTTAATTTTAATGCCTCCTTAGACAGCGTCGCTTTATTTGGTTTGCAATTTCAAACACGAATAAAGAAAGTTAACCCGAATAAATATGCGATCACCGGAATTGGATTTAATACTTCGGGAAATAAATATGAATTATTCCAGGCTATTTATGATAATACAAGCCAGACATTTCAATACAATCATTTTCAATTACCAGAAATCATTGTAAGTACTTCAAGCAAGCCGATCTTATTTGATGAAGCGATTACCAACCTGGATAAAATGCGAATTGCAATTTTAAATTATAATACTTCCGTAGCATTGAATTCTTATTTTATCAGCGATCTCAATATGGATAACGGCACAAAAAACATTGCTTATACTTTCCAGGACTCCAGCAACAATGCACATTTCCCCCAAAGATTATATATTGACAAAGCCGGCAATTTATTTTTTCTGAAACCGAATTCATTATATAAAAGAAATCCTGCAGGCGCCATGGTCTGGAATCGCATCATGTTCCCGGACCGGGTGATTTCCGCGAATGTTATCGAACAGGATTTTGTATTCATGCAGAATTTTACAGAACTCAGCGATAGCTCCTTTTATATTATAGGCAGAGGTGGCAAGGGTTATCCCGGAAATTTTTGTTTTTGTTTCGGCGCATTAATTAAAGCGAATAAGAATGGGGTCATTTACGAACGCCTGATCAACGGTAATGTATTTGTTGATGAAAATAAAAACTGCAGTTCTGATAATGAAGCGGGATTAAAACAAATACTTGTTGAAGCCACCACGGGAACGGCTTCATTTTATGCAACAACAGATTCCACCGGAAATTATTCTATTCCTGTAGACATCGGTGTGTACACGGTAAAGATCTATCTCAACAACAACACTTACTGGCAGGCATGTACCCCATCTGTACAAGTCAACACTTTAAATGATACCACGATTGCAGATTTTGCCGTACAAAAACAAATCGAATGCCCATATCTCGATGTAGATGTCGCAACGCCGTTTCTCCGCAGATGTTTTGAAAATACATACAATATTCATTATTGCAATTACGGAACTGCAACTGCCCAAAATGCTTACGTAAAAATTGTGTTCGATTCATTATTACAAGTAACATCGTCTTCTATTCCATGGACAAGCGTTAACGGGAATACATATACTTTTCTATTGGGAAATATTAATGAACAGCAGTGCGGTGATTTTAATATACATGCATATTTAAGCTGCGATTCCTCTGTGTTAGGACAGACACATTGTGTGCAGGCATTTATTTTTCCTGACTCATTGTGTGGAAACCAAGCCGGCTGGGATGGCGCAATTATACAAGTTACGGGAAGATGTGTTGGAGATTCTGTAATACTGCTGATAAAAAATATCGGAACGGGAAATATGACCGCCCCGAAAAAATATTATGTGCTTGAAGGAGATTTTTTAAAACTGGCGCCTAATGATTTTCAGCTGAATGCAAGCGACAGTAAAATAGTAACAGTTCCTGTAAATGGAAATACGATCACATTGCTTGCGCAGCAAACAGACAATTACCCTTTCCCCGGAATGCCCGCCGTTTCTATTGAAGGGTGCAATGGCGCATTACAGCCCGGCTATGTAAACGATGTGTCGCAAAATAATTCTTCCCCATTCGTTGCTAATAACTGCATGCAAAACATCGGCTCATACGATCCGAATTTTAAAGCCGCGTTGCCAACAGGTTTAGATACGATGCATTTCGTAAACAATAAAACTCCGCTTGAATATATCATTCATTTTCAAAACACCGGAACGGATACTGCTTTCTCTGTTGCAGTAACAGATACGATATCAAAGATGCTCAATATCTCTACTTTAAAAATGGGCGCTTCGTCACATCCGTATTCCTACAATGTATCAGGTACAGGTGTGCTCAATGTAAATTTCAACAACATTCAGTTACCCGATTCTTCAACAGATCCGTCAGCATCGCAGGGATTTTTTAAATTTACTATCCAGCCAAAAAATACGCTGCCGGATTACAATAGAATTAATAATGATGCAAACATCTATTTCGATTTCAATAATGGCGTAAAAACAAATTCAGTTTTTCACACGGTGAAGGAAAATTTATTCAACGTGATTTCTTCTGTTTCGAATACTTATAAAGATCATGTCAGTATACGTGTTTTCCCAAATCCTTTCAGTGATGTCGTTACGTTTAAAATGGCAGATGAAAATCAAAACTATCTTTATGAATTTCACCTAACAGATTTGCAGGGAAAGCTCTTATGGTCACAATATTTCCGCTCTTCTCTTACCATTAATGGCAAGGATTTAAACAGTGATCTTTATCTCTACACCATAACCCACAATAATTCTATTGTAGCTGCCGGAAAGCTAATCAGACAATAATTACTATTAAGAATATAAACAATTGAATGCTAACCTTTTAGTGTAATTGGTATATTTTCATTTAATACAATGGATTTTTTTTGTATTATTTTTTCCGAATAATTTATTATAATATTGGTTACTGTTTTAATGCACCGCTATGAAATCTAATTTTACAACTCTCTTCCTGTTGCTTTTTTGTTTTTGCAGTCTGCCTTCTGTTAGTGCTGTAGAAATGCCGCGTTCTTATCAGCCACAATCCTTTAGCTACGTCAGCAGTATCATCCCGAATGCGGACAACGGTTTCACAATTATGGGTTATTTTAAAACGGCACCGACAGATGCATTTGTCCCTAAAGTTGTGAAGTTTGATCAGAAAGGCGACCAGCAATGGGAAAAGAATTTCAGCAACCTTCCATTATTTGATTTTTCCGGAGTAGATGAAGGAGTGATGTATAAGACACCTGACAACGGTTACCTCTTACTCAATACTTATCCGTCACCCACTAACAACGGACGCTATGGTGTGATAAGAAAATTTAATAAAAACTATGATTCCGTATATACCGTTTTTACGGGAATAGACAGTATCGGTCTTGATGAAACTTTTATAAACGGATGGAATTTATCCGTAAATAAAATTGTGCCAACAGCAGACGGCGGTTTCGCAATTGCAGGAAGTAATCTGCGCGACTGCTACAACAAGGGATATATCCTGGCAACATATTCTAATACCGGGCATTTAACATGGAAGGAGATCACGCCGCTGACGAATGGCTGTATTCAATTCCGATACGATGCTGCAATTTGCGATAGGGCATCGAACAATGGTTTTATATTTGGTATTGCAAATCGTGTGCAGGTTGCACCAAATAAATTTAACGGAATTTTCAACCTTGTCAGGAAAAATTCCGCTGGGACAACAATGTGGTTAAAAGTGATCAACACCAACTATGATGTAAGCCAGGTTGCCAACAAAAATGTTTTGCTCGCACAAAAAGAATTGACAAACGGCAATTATAAATTTCTTACGCTGTATGATGTTAACGGCGGCGATTATACCGGCGGAACATTTTTACAATACACACTTTCGCCAACAGACTCGCTTCTGCAAACAGATACGTTTAGTTTTTATCTGCCGCTTGCAGGAAGCGAAAATCTTAGAAAAATTGTGATCGATAAAAATGAGAATATTATTATCCTCGGACAAAAATCTATAACGAAATTGAATAAGACAGGTCATGTGATCTGGCAGCGCGAGCCTTTTGATGAATTACGCATTTATGATAATCCCGGTATAAAATATCATTTAACCTGCTATGCGGAAACTGCGGATGGTAATTATATTGTTGCAGGAAATTCTACACAAACTACTAATACCAACAATAGCAGTGTTGCATTATTTTATATTACTGCAGATGGGAAAATGAAAACAAAGATCCTGTACGGAAATGTTTTTGTTGATATTGACAACAGCTGTACTTACAACTCCGGCGAAAAAGGATACCAGAACCTGATCGTCAAAGCACAAAAATATAACCAGTCCTTTTATACTATAACGGATACACTTGGCAATTATAATTTGCCGTTGGACTCAGGGGTTTATAAAGTTTCGATACAATTACCCAACACCGTTTACTGGCAGGGTTGTACGGATCATTATACCACTAACCTCACTTCATTTAATCCTTCTGCAAATATCAATATTCCTTTGCAGCCGAAAGTAAGTTGTCCGTTTCTAAATGTGGAAATATCAACTCCTTACCTGAGAAAATGTTTTCCAAATACATATTCCGTGTACTATTGTAACAGCGGTACCGACACTGCAAAAAATGCATACATCTTAATTGATTTCGATGGCGACTTACAAGTCAACAGTTCTTCCTTGCCATGGACATCCGTTAGTGGAAATCAATACCGGTTCAATATCGGAAACATACCTCCTCAAACGTGCGGCAACTTTAGAATCAACGCAACTGTAAAATGCAGCGCGATTGATGGCAAGACACATTGTGTGACTGCACACATTTTTCCTGATCAATTGTGTACGGCAAACAGCGTCTTGTATGACGGATCAAACATCGTGATCAAAGGAAGTTGTGCAGGAGATACGGCAGTGTTCGTGATCACTAATACCGGAATAGGAAATATGAGTGCGCCGAGAAGGTATATTGTAATTGAAGGAGATTTCCTTCGTGTTGCTCCGCAGAATTTTCAATTAGCAGTAAACGACAGCATTGTTTTAAGAATCCCCGCCAATGGAAAAACGATTTATGTGCAAGCCCAGCAGGATCCCAATTATCCATATCCAAGCTTGCCAAGCCTTGTGATAGAAAGCTGCAGCGGTAATATTGACAGCCTGAATCTTGTCAATCAATTTCCTCAAAATGATGGGGTAGCATTTTTATCGACTTCATGCGTACAAAACAGGAATTCTTATGATCCGAATGAAAAAACAGCCCAGCCCACCGGATATTTGCAGGAGCATGTGGTGAGCAGGCAAACAGAAATTAAATACACACTACATTTCCAGAATACCGGTACCGATACCGCTTACAATGTTATTTTGCTGGATACCATTTCACCGGCTTTAGATTTGACAACATTAGTTATGGGTGATGCATCACACGATTATACTTATGCTGTTTATGCAGGCAATGTTTTACAAATCACTTTCAATCATATCAACCTCCCGGATTCTTCCGCAAACAGTGACGGCTCAAATGGTTTCGTTACATTCCATTTGCTGCCTTCCAACGATGTTCCGAATGGTACGTTAGCTACAAACAGCGCGCAAATATATTTTGATTATAACAGTGCGATAAACACTAACCAGGTTTATCATACTATTGATTCTGTTCAATACAGGATCACGGCGATAAAGACGAATAAAGAATTTGTGGCGGGTATAAAAATTTATCCAAATCCTTTCTCCGATAAAACTACCATCGCATTAAAGCTGGAAAAACCACTCAATGATATTGTGATGAAAGTATTTGATATGACCGGTAAATTAATTGAAAACCGGAAAGTAGATGCGATCTTTGAATTCGAAGGAAATAATTTCATGAACGGCATGTACCTGTTGCAGTTTTATTCCGGGGATAAAGTGATCGCTACTGCCAAGCTGGTGAAGCAATAAGATTTTCGAGTTATATTAGAGGAAGCAAAACGTTAACTAATGAAATATAAAGTCCTTGTTTTTTGTATGTGCATTTCCTTATGGAGTTGCAAAAAAAAGCATGATTGCACTGCTGAAAGTTGCAAAGGAAGCTTGAATTGCGATGAAAGCTCTTATACGGGATCTTATGGTGGCTATATTGATTTTCAAGGAGGAGGAGATTGGCAATCCGATGAGCAGCTAACTATTCAAACAGGTTCCAATACTCATGACGGGATACTGGAAGTTTCCAGCAGAACATTTGGTTCTTTCAAAATAATTCTTGATAAAAACAACTGCGGAAAATTTAGTTTTGATTCTACGAGTGTCAGTAAGATCGGATCAAATTTAATTGGAACAAACACCTTTTATAATCTGCATTCATTTGTAAACTCCGGTTATTTTGATGGATGCAGTGAATGTGGCGCTAATGTATTACAGTTCTTTAATTCTGTTGTCTCGGATTCTTCTGAGCAATTTGGATATTTACCAATTGGCATCAGTTTCACAGGAACGTTGACAAAATAAATTATTTTAGTTTCCTGCCCTTCCAGTTGTACGGCAAAATATTTCCGAAAGTTCCCACAAAAGGAATATACCAGAGATGTAATAATTCACTGCTGACAAAGCTTTTCATTAAATCTTTCCTTCCAAAGAATCCGGAAGCTGATGAAAGAAAAAAATAATCTGTAATGCTTTTTGCTGCCAGTTGAAAAAGCAATAAAGGAAACAGGTCACTGCCAAAAGTAAGAACATGGAAAGTAGAACTGAATAAGAAACAAAATGCATTGATCCAGATACTTAGCACAAAGAGATACACCAACCCTAAAATAATAGTGATGCGTTTGTCTTGGTAAGACCCGGATTTGCTGGTCCAGCGAAAACGTTGCTGCAAAAATTCTTGTATGTTCTTGCAAGGTTCTGTATAAACAATGGCTTCTTTATTTTTTAAAAAACGAATGCTGTCCGGGAATTTTTGCGCGATCTTATACACGAGCAGCATGTCGTCACCGCTGGCTTTGTCATCTATTTTATGATAACCCTTCACGCTTAAGAATGCTTCTTTTTCATACGCTAAATTCGCGCCGTTCGCCATGTTGAATATTTTTAATTCCAGTGACGCTGCAGTGATTGCCTGCATACCGCAAAAATCCAATGCCTGGAATTTTTGAAATTTTGTTTTATCGTGATGAAAACATACCGGTGCAGCGATCAATTTACATTGTTCTGTTTCATAAAAAGATGCGATACTTCGCAGCCAGTTTTCCTGTACCCTGCAATCCGCATCGGTCGTGATGATCAAAGTGCCTTTGGCTAAATTCACCGCGCTTTCGATGGCTTGTTTTTTGTATGCGGAAGTTTTATTGTTCTTATCGGATAACTCACTCAACTTAAAAACACGGACCTGGGAATGACGGGTTGCAAATTGTGAACTGATCGCGAAAGTTTTATCGTCGGAATTATCATCTATTACAATCACTTCAAATAATGATGAAGGATAGTTTTGCGCAAGGACATCATTTAAAATATTTGAAATCGAAGCTGCTTCGTTTCTTGCAGGAATGATCACGGAGATATGCGTTGCCACTCTGTCAGAAAATCCTGTGGTTTCTATTAATTCATTCCATTTGTTCCTGTATAGAAACATAATGCCGGTATAAAAAAGAGTAAACAGGAAGGAAATCAAAAAGAACACAGACACACAGTTATTTTTTCTTTTTTGCCGATAGCAGCTCCTTAAATTTAATTAATCTATTTTGTAATGTCTCTTCTTTCTTGGCGGAGGTGATCCATTGTGTGTATTCTTTCTGATGTGTGAAGGACATTCCATCAAAAATTGCTTTCAAATCTTTTTCTTTCTTAAAATAATTCTTCAGTATTTCGGGAAGCTCTACCGTTCTATCATCGAGATCTTCTTCGATCTTAATATTTACAGTATCTCCGGGCTGCTTTCCTACCTGTTCGCGAATTGTCTTATTCATCATCAGGTTATATTCCCCGCCATACTTTGTAAGCAACCCGCGGTACAATACATCATCATACCAGATCTTTACTTTCAATCTTTTTTTGCCAAATGTTTTCTCCACATCAAATGTAACCGGGATGTAAAACACATCCATGTCGGTTGCTCTTTGTATGACTGCTTTAAATTGGGTGGATTTAGATTTTGACATAGCGGATTCTTTCAGTTTAAATTTAGTGAAAAGATTTTAAGAGTAGAATGTTGAATTAACAGTTACTTCTGTGGCGCGAGCATGCAGCCGGTAATTAGCGTTGGGTGCTTGTGCCATTTAATTAAAGACATTGTATCAATAATAAACTTTTGATAAGGCACAAGTACGCAACCGCACCAAGATATGTGGCTCATTCGCCAGAGTAAGGGTTTGTAATCAATTAAATGTTTTTTTTGTAAAAGTATTCCATTTCACCGTTCTTGTTTTCACCAGCATAATACTTATTGTTTTTTCCGTTAAAAATCACTAATTGATCAATTAGCAATCGCATTTCACCACAATCAATATATACTAATTTATTCCTTACCAATGATTCGATAATTTTATTGATATCTAAATTATGTTTAACTGCATAATCCAGAAGTACTTCATTATGTTCAAGTTTAATGCTTTCCATTGTCAGTAGTAAGCTTAAAATTACAAATTCGTGTTCATCAATTTCCGCTGGTTTCCACTCAGCATTTTTCAGTGGTTTATTAAGTACTTCTTTTGATAATTCGATATAATTGTATTCCCAACCCCAAGTATCATTAATTTTTGTTTCCTTGCAAGATATAAATGGATGTACTGCTTCCACGAAATCATCTCCAAATATTTCTGAGCTAATCTCGAACATATAAGATAGCCTTGTCCATATCAATTCTAGCAAATGATACATTGGCTTTCCCGTGGAAGAACAAAACAAATGCCAATAAAAATATTCTTCTCTATATGGATTTCCATAAGGCATCCCGTTACATTTTATAATACTATTATTGCCACAAATAAAAAGATTAGGAAAACTGACTGGTCCGTATCCTTGTACCTCACCTTTTTGAATTTTTTCTTCCAATTTATTAACAAAGCCATTTCTTAAGCTATATTCAGTTGAATAGCCATAATACCCAATCACAATTCGTAAAGGAAGAAACGCTTCCATGGTTAATAAGTGGTAAATTAATTGCGTTCGATCTGGTAATAAATGTAATTTTTCTCGTTTCGGGAGTTCAGAAGAGGTGAAAAGCTTATAAGCGTCTCTGTGTAACAAAGTAACATATGGCTCTGCATCTCTAGGTTCAGAAACTTTAATTACGGATTTCAAATTTTTATGTGCATCATCTAAGTCGTTTGCAAATAAATTCTTTTTAACTTGAAATACTGCAATAACATCTTTGATGTGATACTTGAATTGATTAGTAAATAATATTTGTTCTCCATCTCCTATTACTAGCATGCAATCAATTTCATCACTAAGACTTTTGCTATCATTATAAATAAAGCTATTCTGGACAATTTTAATTTCAAACCTTCGAATACACTTTTGTTTAATAGCTCTTTAGTGAGCCCTTCATAAATATTGCCAATGGTTGTCCTATGAGTTATATCACTTTCATCGTTGCCAATTTTTTTAAGTGCATAATCTCTAAATTGTTCTAATAAATCTGATACAGTAACAATCATAGATAATGATTTACAAGCTCACAACTAATACAGGTACAGAGTGATCATGTTAGCAGAAAATTAAACCTCAACTCCCACGTACTCATTCAAAATATCTTCGAGTATCGAATGTAATTCATCGATATCATTTGTAGTCACCAGTTTTAATCGGTATGGTTTTATATTCGGTAAGCCTTTCAGGTAGTTGGAATAATGCGGGCGCATTTCCAGTATGCCGAGTGCATTGCCTTTCCATTCTATCGATTTTTGTAAATGCGTTCGGATGATGGTAATTTTTTCTTCTATGGATGGTTCTTCCAATATCTCTCCATTAAATAAAAATGCTTTCACCTGGTTAAAGATCCACGGCGAACCAATTGCCGCGCGTCCGATCATGATTCCATCAACACCGTATTTATTTTTATATTCCAGTGCTTTTTGCGGAGAATCAATATCGCCGTTACCGAAAATCGGAATATGTATTCGTGGATTCTCTTTCACCTTCGCAATGAGTTCCCATTGAGCATCGCCCTTATACATTTGCTTGCGCGTGCGACCGTGAATGCTCAATGCCTGTATGCCGATATCCTGCAAGCGCTCTGCGACTTCAACAATATTTTTAGTTTCTTCATCCCAACCGAGTCGCGTTTTTACAGTCACCGGCAAATTTGTTGCATTCACTACTTGTTGTGTTAACCGCACCATCTTTGGAATATCCTGCAAGATTCCGGCGCCTGCCATCTTGCAAACCACTTTGTTTACGGGACAGCCATAATTAATATCGATGAGATCCGGATTTGCCTGTTCTACAATTCGCGTACTTTCCACCATTGCATCTTCCTCACCGCCGAAGATCTGAATGCCGATCGGTCGCTCGTAATCATAGATATCTAATTTCTGAATACTTTTCGCAGCGTTACGGATCAAGCCTTCAGAAGAAATAAATTCCGTATACATAAGATCAGCGCCATACTGCTTGCACACCGCGCGAAAAGGCGGATCGCTCACATCTTCCATAGGCGCAAGTAACAAAGGGAATTCACCCAGATTTATATTGCCGATCTTTACCATATAAGTTATAGGACAACAAATTCCTATCTTCGTACAAAGATACAATAATGGCAGAAAGTATGATAGACGCGGATGGGAATAAACCGTTAAATCAGGTTACAGGGATTAATAAATACAGCTTTGAAGTGCAGTTATTGATATGGCTGGGAATTTTTACCGGCTGTTTTATTGCTGCGCAACTGGTGTGTGGCGGCATCATCATTGCGTATTATAAAAGCGCGGACCTCACCACTATTGCTTCCCGTGTTTCAGACCTGAATGTGCTGCGTTACACGCAGATGCTTTCTTCTGTTTTAGGATTTCTACTCCCCGCATTAATCTTCAGCAAATTAAAAGATACTCCCATCACCAAATTTTCTAATGCAAATAAAGGTTTCCATCCGATATTGCTGATCCTTGTGCCGCTGTTGATCTTTACAATTTACCCGTTGATCAATGCCTCTTATTTTATAAATAAATGGATGCCGTGGAGCAATTGGATGCAGGATTCGCAAGGCGAGTATAAAGCGATCGTTGATGCATTATTAAAAGACAAAACGATATTCGTTTTTATATTAAACCTGTTTACTGTTGCCATGCTGCCTGCGGTTTGTGAAGAATGGATCTTCAGGGGAACACTGCAAAAACAATTGTGTGAAAAATTAAATATTCATATCGCAGTTCTATTGTCCGCTGTTTTTTTCAGTCTTATACATTTTGAGTTTTCCGGATTTCTCCCAAGAGTTTTTCTGGGAATTTTTCTTGGCTACCTGTTTTATTATTCCGGAAGCTTATGGACAAATATCTTTGCCCACGTTGTAAATAATACAGCACAAATTGTCATCATGTACCTGAGTACTGTTGGAATTTATAAAGGTGATGTGGAGAATCCCGAAATGCCGAAAACATGGGAATTAATAATTTATACCCTTGGCTTTATTGCACTCTGGTATGTATTTTATATATTTTCACAAAAAAGAAATCCACGCTTTGTAAAATTGAACCGGGAATGATAATGACTTTCTTATACTTGAAAAAGTTGTAACTTGGTGAAATTTGTGATCACAAAGAATTAGTTTAAAATATGAATAACCTAGTTACAAGAATAACCACCGGCATTTTATTTTTAATCGTGATGATCGGCAGTGTTGTGCTGAGTGAATATTCTTTCCTGATCTTATTTTCCTTATTAGTTGTTTTATGTATCAACGAGTATTATTTTATTACACATGATCTTTTGCGTGCAAGTGAAAAGTGGAAAACAATTTATAAGCTTATCAATACGGTTTTCAGCGTTGTTATATTCGGAATTGTTTTCCTTGTAGCCAGCAATAAAATTCCGTTGATCTCCCTTTCATTGGTATGCGGCTTCCCGCTGACATGGCTCGTGATTGAAATGTATACAAAAAGCGAAAGACCTTTTTATAATGTATGTTTAAACTCCATGGCAATTTTTTACTTAGCCATTCCTTTGTCATCGGCATCGCTATTGTCATTTCACGATGGAAATTACAGCTGGCATTTCCTGCTCGCAATCATGGTCTTCGCATGGAGCAATGACTCGCTGGCTTTCGTATTCGGAAAACTTTTCGGGAAGCATAAATTATTTGAGCGTATCTCTCCAAAGAAAACCTGGGAAGGATTTTTCGGCGGAGTGGCGGGCTCGCTGTTGTTTGCATATATCGTGTGGTTATTGTTTCCCGCATGGACAGGTTATCATGTAAGCCTTACCACTTATATGATCTTAGCAATGATCACTTCTATAACGAGTACTTACGGAGATCTTGCAGAAAGCATGATCAAGCGAAACCTGCAAATTAAGGATTCCGGGACTGCATTGCCCGGTCACGGAGGCTTTCTCGATCGCTTTGACGGCTTGATCTTTTCATTACCCGCCTGTACTTTATATCTCACATTTTTTCAATAAAAAAACCAACCTTGCGGCTGGCTTAAAAAATCAGAAACTTCAGTCTATTTTTATATCACGACAGCTTTTTCGCCGATCATCTTTCTTAAATTTAATAACGCGTATCGCATTCTTCCCAGCGCAGTATTAATATTTGTGCCGGTCATTTCCGCAATTTCTTTAAAGCTGAGATCTGCATAATGGCGCAGGATCAAAACTTCTTTCTGATCAGCCGGCAATAACTCGATCAACTCCTTTACTTGTTTTATAGTTTGGTCACGGATGATCACGTCTTCCTTGCTTTCTTCTGCAAATCGCAAAACATTCAGAATATCTTTTCCTTCGCTGTCAACAATTGTAGGCATACGCTTGTTTCTCCTGAAATGATCCATGCATAGATTGTGTGAGATCATCATTACCCACGGAAGGAATTTTCCTTCTTCATTATATTTTCCGGATTTTAAACTATCAATTACTTTCACAAAAGTATCCTGGAAAATATCTTCGGATAACGCACGGTCTTTGACGCGCATCATAATGAAGGAAAAGATCTTTCGTTGATATTTATTCAGTAAAAAGGAGAGAGCGTTTTCATCACCGATTATATATCTTTGGATGAGCTCATTGTCAGTTTGAACAATAGAATACATGGTACCATTTTTTTGCGTGTTAAACAATTCAACGTCATGTAAACTTTGTTCAAATAATTTATTGTGTTGGGTGAGTTAATTTATTTCAAATTAGCAAAGAAAAATCACTTTTGTATTCAACTTAACAGTATTTAACGCAAAATTCATTATAAACAGGGAATACAAAAATGGTTAAAGTTGAAGAATTGGACATACAAAATGTGGGTTTAATTGTTAATCAAGATAATATATTACTGATAAAATAAAATGCAGACTTCAAAATCATTAAAAAAAAATAATACAGAAGCAGATAAAAAGATCTTTATTAAGGGAGCCCGAACGCATAATCTGAAAAATATTGATGTAGAAATTCCAAGAAATAAGCTGGTCGTTATTACCGGTGTTTCCGGGTCGGGAAAATCATCGTTAACCATTGATACGCTGTATGCCGAAGGACAGCGCAGGTATGTGGAATCGCTATCGTCTTATGCAAGGC
Organism: Bacteroidota bacterium; assembly: GCA_028288625.1. Classification (GTDB taxonomy): domain Bacteria; phylum Bacteroidota; class Bacteroidia; order Chitinophagales; family JADIYW01; genus JADJSS01. The sequence continues at coordinate 29,856 of JAQBNI010000032.1, forward strand.
AATTTTTAAACCGGATGGACAAGCCTGATGTAGATTATATTAAAGGATTATCGCCGGCAATTGCTATTGAGCAGAAGACCACTACGGGAACTACGCGCTCTACGGTTGGCACATTGACGGAAATATATGATTACCTGCGACTGATGTACGCGAAGATCGGCAAGACATATTCTCCCATTTCAAATAAGGTCGTACAAAAACAGGATGTTGCAGATGTGATCGATCATATTAAGAAGCTGGAAGAAAATACCAAGATTCAAATTCTTTCACCTTTAAAAGAGCTCACTAAAAATAAATTAGATACGCTCTTACAGGATGGCATCCAGCGGCTCCTTATAAATGATGAAGTGGTCAAAACTGAAGAAATAGAAGAGAAAGATATCGTGTCACTGAGTAAGAAAAAAGAAAAATTTATTTTGATCGACCGCGCCACTGCAGAACAAAGTGAAGATAATTTATACCGTCTTGCGGATTCGATCAGTCTTGCTTTTTCTGAAAGTGATGGTTATTGCACCATAGATATTCCGGGTAAAGAGAAGAAAACTTTCAGCAACCGTTTTGAACTGGATGGTTTGCAATTTGAAATTCCTTCTCCGCAATTTTTTAATTTCAATTCACCGTACGGCGCGTGCAGTAAATGCCAGGGGTTTGGTACAATTTTAGGAATTGATCATGATCTCGTTATTCCCAATAAAAATTTGTCTATTTATGAAGATGCGGTTGCTTCGTGGAAGGGAGAAAAAATGAGCTGGTGGAAAAAGCAATTGATCAAGGGTGCGCCTGCTTGTAATTTTCCGATACATAAACCAATTATAGATCTTACCCCTGCGCAATATAAAACCTTATGGGATGGCAACGAACATTTTCTTGGTATCAAGGCATTTTTTAAAGATGTAGAATCTCAAACATATAAGATACAATATCGCGTGATGCTCGCAAAATACCGCGGACGTACGGCTTGCGATCAGTGCAACGGCACGCGATTACGACCCGATGCAGATTATGTGAAAGTTGCAAATAAATCCATTGGAGAGTTATTGCAAATGACCGTGAAAAATTTGTTTGAACATTTTCAAAAATATAAACCGGATAAGCAAGATCAGCAAATTGCCTCACGAATTTTATTGGAAGTGAATAACCGTTTACAATTTATGGTCGATGTAGGATTGGAATATTTATCACTGCAGCGTTTTTCAAATACACTTTCGGGAGGAGAATCGCAACGGATAAATTTGACGAGAACACTTGGAAGCAACCTAACGGGTTCCTTATATATTCTTGACGAGCCCAGTGTTGGCTTACATCCGCACGATACCGGCAGGTTGATCAACGTTTTAAAATATCTTCGCGATCTCGGTAATACGGTTATCGTTGTGGAGCATGAAGAAGAAGCCATTCGCGCCGCGGATTATCTCATTGATGTCGGTCCGTTTGCGGGAACATTGGGTGGTGAAATTGTTTTTGCGGGAAATGCAAAGGATATTATTAAAAATCCAAAAAGCTTAACCACGCAATACCTGACAGGAAAGATGGAGATCGCTGTTCCTGTAATGCGTCGAAAGCCGATCAACTTTATTGAAATAAAAGGCGCCAAACAAAACAATCTGAAAGATATTGATATCAGAATTCCATTGAACGCGCTGACTGTAATTACAGGGGTTTCGGGCTCAGGTAAGACAACGCTTATCAAACAGATCTTATATCCTTATTTAAAAATTCAATTGGAAGGATTCGGTGGGAAGCCGGGTTTATTCAGAGAAATATCCGGCTATAAAAACAAAATAAAAAAGATAGAATTTGTAGATCAAAATCCTATTGGAAGAAGTTCGCGAAGTAATCCTGTAACATACATTAAGGCATATGATGCCATAAGAGATCTTTTTGCAAATCAATCTCTATCAAAAATCCGCGGTTATCAATCCAAACATTTTTCATTCAATGTTGAAGGCGGAAGATGCGATGCGTGTGAAGGAGAAGGAGAACAAGTTGTGGAGATGCAATTTCTTGCAGATGTGCATTTGGTTTGCGAAGTGTGCAACGGAAAGCGTTTTAAGCAGGAAATACTGGAGGTGACGTACAATCAAAAAAATATTGCTGAAATTTTAGACATGACGGTAGATGAGGCGATTGATTTTTTTGCGGATAAAAAAGAAGTCGTCAATAAAATAAAACCGCTGCAAGATGTTGGTTTAGGATATGTGCATTTAGGTCAGAGCAGTTCCACACTCAGCGGAGGGGAAGCACAGCGCGTAAAGCTTGCATCGTTTTTAACAAAGGGAATTGCGAAAGAACCGGTATTATTTATTTTTGATGAGCCGACAACGGGTTTGCATTTTCACGATATCAATAAATTGCTGAAAGCTTTCAATGCATTGATAGAGATCGGTCATAGTGTTTTGGTCGTAGAGCATAATATAGATGTCATTAAATGCGCAGACTGGGTAATAGACCTTGGTCCGAAAGGCGGAGAGGACGGCGGACAGCTAGTATTTGAAGGCACTCCGGAGAATCTCGTGAAAAATAAAGATTCGATCACTGCGAAATATCTGAAAGAGAAATTGAAGTAGCTTAAAGTGTATATTCAAATTTTCTGACACCTGTTCTTTCACCACCCTTACCATCCTTTGCAACAATGATCACTGTAGTTGGCTCATTTGAAGTAACATAATGATATGTTGTGGAAGATAAATTTTCCGCCACTTTGAATTTTGAAACATATACGTTATCCATCAAATACACGTCATAGGTTACAGCATCCCCATCCGGATCTGAAGCAGCATTCCAATTGATATTAAACCCGTCAGCTAAAGCATCTCCATACTGGATAGTGGGTACATCGGGATTATGATTTTGCGTAAGCGTTTCCTTCTTGCAAGATGTCATGAATATTACAGTGAATACTGCTGCGATCATCATCATTGTTTTAGTTACCTTTTTCATAAAATTATTTTAATTGTTATTGATACACCAAAGATGTACCTGTTTTAAATCACAGACAATTTTATTTAGTATTTGAAAGATATGGATGAGAATTCGGGAATGATCGTGAAACAATCATCTTAAATTTCGCACTGAATTATTCTTCAGTCAATTCAAAGTCTTCGAGAAATTTCGTAGTAAAATTTCCCTTTCGGAATTCTTCATTATCCATTAATTGTAAATGGAAAGGAATAGTGGTCTTTATGCCGTCAATTTTTATTTCGTGAAGTGCGCGCTTCATCCTGTCGATTGCTTCGTCACGTGTTTTTCCGCGCGTGATCAGTTTAGCGATCATAGAATCATAAAATGGCGGGATCACATACCCGTTATAAATATGAGAATCGATGCGAACGCCGTAACCGCCGCCGGGTTGATAATTAATTATTTTCCCGGGACTTGGTTTAAAATTATTAAAAGGATCTTCCGCATTTATCCTGCATTCCATCGCGTGACCGGTTGGCAGATATTCAGATTGCTCCAGTTTTTTGCCAGCAGCTAATTCGATCTGCAAACGAATAAGATCCATACCTACAACTTCTTCCGTTACCGGATGTTCCACCTGGATACGTGTATTCATTTCCATAAAATAAAAATCTTTGTTCTTATCTACAAGAAACTCTACCGTTCCGACGCCCTCATACTTAATTGACCTCACTGCTTTCAAAGCAGCGTCGCCTAATTTTTTTCTCAATGCTTCGTCGACAAAGGGTGAAGGACTTTCTTCCACCAACTTTTGATGACGTCGCTGAATAGAGCAATCTCTTTCGCTAAAGTGTGCAGCATTGCCGAACTGGTCGCCCGCAACCTGCACTTCGATATGATGAGGCTCTTCAATATATTTCTCCAGGTACATTCCGGCATTCCCGAAAGCTGCGCCTGCTTCCGTTTGCGCATTTTGCAGGCTGGATTCAAATTCTTCTTCATTAAAAACAATACGCATTCCTTTTCCGCCGCCGCCTGCTGTTGCTTTTAAAATCACGGGATAGCCAATTTTTGCTGCAAGTTTTTTTCCAGCTCCAATATCAGTGATCAATCCTTCAGAACCCGGTATAACAGGCACCTTAGCCTTGATCATCGTTTCTTTCGCAGTAATTTTATCGCCCATGGAGCGTATTTGATTTGGCTGCGGACCAATAAATTTTATATTTTTTTCCGCGCATTTGATAGCAAACATTTCATTCTCTGCAAGGAAACCATATCCGGGATGAATAGCGTCTGCCTTGGAAATTTCAGCAGCCATGAGAATGCTATCCATATTTAAGTAGGAATTTTTACTTGCGGGCGGACCGATACAAAAAGCTTCATCGGCTTGTTTTACGTGCATGCTTTCTTTGTCTGCAGTAGAAAAAACAGCAACTGTTTTAATACCCATTTCCCTGCAGGTGCGTATGATACGCAATGCAATTTCTCCCCGATTAGCTATGAGTACTTTTTTGAACATTATAGTTGCGTGAAATTATGGAATTAATATTTAAAGCAATGTGTAGGTTTAAAGATTTTCATTATAAAGATTTCAATTAAATAGTATCTAACCTTCATCTTTTAATATTTGTATCTTTGCATTTATAATGCAACAAGAAGAAAGCTGGTCATATACAATACACAGCCATTCAGGGTTTTCGTTCGCAAGTTTAACTGAAGCCTGGCACTATCGCGACCTTTTATGGATGTTCGTTAAACGGGATATTGTAACTAATTATAAACAAACAATTTTAGGTCCGCTGTGGTTCTTTATTCAACCCATCCTCACTACTGCAATGTTTATGCTGATATTTAATCGCGTTGCAAAACTACCAACCGACCAGGTGCCACCGGTACTTTTTTATTTATCAGGAATAACTGCGTGGAATTATTTTTCAGAATGCCTGGTCAAAACTTCAACGACATTTAAAGATAACGCGTACATTTTTGGCAAAGTTTATTTTCCCCGGTTGATACTTCCCCTATCATTAATATTATCCAATTTATTAAAGTTTGCGATCCAGTTCGGATTATTCATTGCTGTATTGTTATTTTATATTTTTTGCCGTGGGTTTCAAATTCATTTACAACCTTATATATTATTAACGCCTGTCCTCGTATTTTTAATGGCAGGAATAGCACTTGGCTCCGGAATGATCATCACTTCACTCACCACTAAGTATCGCGACCTTTCTTTTCTCGTACAATTTAGTGTGCAGTTGTTAATGTATGCAACACCGGTTATATATCCATTATCGACAGTCATAAATAGCCGGTACAAAATATTGATACTTGCAAACCCATTAACGCCAATAGTAGAAACATTCAGAGTTGCATTTCTTGGAAAAGGAATTTTTAGCTGGTCGGCTCTTGGCTATAGTTTCCTGGTGATGACAATTTTATTATTAGCGGGATTTTATATTTTTAATAAAACCGAAAGGTCATTTACAGATACTGTATAACATGTCGGAGATAATTATAAAAGTTGAAAATTTAAGTAAGCAGTACCGGTTAGGAGAAATCGGAACCGGCTCTCTTAGCCATGATTTGAACCGATGGTGGTATAAGATGCGTGGAAAGGAAGACCCTTATTTAAAGATCGGAGAAGTAAACGACAGAACCAAGAAAGGCGAATCGGATTATGTGTGGGCATTGAAGGATGTAAACTTTGAAATAAAGAAAGGTGAAGTATGGGGAGTGATCGGAAAAAATGGCGCGGGCAAATCCACCTTGCTGAAATTATTATCCAGAGTAACTTCGCCATCAACAGGAAAAATAAATATAAAAGGAAAGATGGCTTCTTTGCTGGAAGTAGGCACGGGTTTTCACGGTGAACTGACAGGAAGAGAAAATGTATTCCTGAACGGTGCGATCCTCGGTATGAGGCGGAGAGAGATCGCTTCCAAAATGGATGAGATCATTGCATTTTCCGGCGTAGAAAAATATATTGATACGCCTGTCAAGCGTTATTCTTCGGGCATGTACGTGCGACTGGCATTTTCTGTTGCCGCGCATTTAGATACAGATATCCTGATCCTTGATGAAGTGCTGGCTGTTGGTGATGCGAGCTTCCAGCAGAAATGTTTAGGAAAGATGAATGATGCGGCAACAAACCAGGGAAAAACTGTTTTGTTCGTCAGTCATAATTTATTACAGGTCCAGGGAATTTGCAAAAAAGGAATGCTGCTCGAACATGGTGAATTGAAAATGATGGGAGATATTAACAAGGTGGTCAGTGAGTATACCATTACCGGAAAAAATAATTCTGAGATCGATGTAACAAAGATCCCGCGGCTCGGACCAAAGGTGGATTATTTTAATATCACAAGAGTGAAAATTATTAACGCAACGGATCCGGGCGACCAGCTTTTTCGCGAGGAGGATGAGATGATGCTGGAGATCAGTTTTATTTCACGGGAAGAAATTAAAGATTGTGTGATTGCATTTTCTGTTTCTGATGTACACGGCAACGCGTTGATGGATTGCAGATCAACACAGGACCATCCGGCAATAAATGTATCACGTGATATTGAATATACCATCACAGCTAAATTTGATCTGCCATTGCGTGCAGGAAACTACCAGCTAAACCTAGGGGCGGCATGTTTTTACGGGATCATGGAATATGTGCCAAGCGTAGCAAATATTGAGATCCTGCCTAAAATAGATGAAAATGATAATACGCTCTATAAGCCTACCGTTGGCATATTGTTATTCTATCCAAAATGGGAATTAATTAATCAATGATCAAAAAAATTCTAGAGAAAGCTGCAAAATATATTGCCGGATCACGGGTATTATTAAAACCGTTTACACCGCTGATCTATTTATCTAATCACATACAGGCTAACAAACAAAAAACTCAACCTGAAACAATTGCGGATCCAATCCTGGTTAAACATTTAGGCGCTCCTGTTGTGAAGAACGGTCCATTTAAAGGATTGGTCTATCCTTCTTATCAATCTGTAGGTAGTACGATCTTTCCGAAAATTATAGGAAGTTATGAAGCGGAATTACATCAAACTATTGAAGCATTTATACAAAAGAATTTCGATATCATCATTGATATAGGCTGTGCCGAAGGATACTATGCGATTGGATTCGCTTTGAAAAATAAAAACGCAAAAATATATGCATATGATACGGATGAAACAGCGCGGATCTTATGTGATGAAATGAGTAAACTCAATCATGTTGAGGGTCGCATCTCTATAAAAAATGAATTCACTCCTGATTCGTTCAAAGAAATTGATCCTTCAAAAAAAACACTCCTCATTTGTGATTGCGAAGGATATGAAGCAAAATTATTTAATGCAGATGCGCTTCCTTATATAAAAGACATTACCCTCCTGATAGAAACGCATGATTTTATTGATCCGGAAATTTCTATCAATTTGCAAAAATTACTTGCGGGTACACATAAGCTAGAGATCGTGCAAACTATAGACGACCTTCTGAAAGCAAAATATTATAAATATCCTGAACTGGAATCTTTAACACTTCAGCAACGCAAAGAGATCTTGCAGGAAAAAAGACCGGCGATTATGGAATGGATCATTGCTTCACCCAAATTTATTTAGGATGAATAAGCCGGAGATGCAAATTGCCATTACGCTTAACGAAAAATATCTCATTCCTGCCTGCGTGATGCTTACTTCACTTTTTGAAAATAATCCGCAAAATAACTTTCACGTACATGTCATCACTGATTTCAAATCTTCAAAAATATCATTGCTAAAATATATCCTCAATAAATACAAACAGCAGTATACAATTTATAACCTCGATGAAAAATTTCTCAGAAATATTCAACAATTTAAGATCACACTGCACGCGCAATTAGCAAACTATTACCGCTTATTCTTAACAGAGATCTTATCGCCCGGTTTAAATAAGATCTTGTACCTGGATGTCGACATGATCATAACATCTGATATCACGCCACTTTATAACATCAACCTGGATAATGCTCCGCTTGCCGCGGTATCATCCAACAATAAAGAGTTAAACAGCGTTTTAAATATTCCCCAATCTTTTGAATACTTTAATTCAGGTGTGTTGCTGATCAACCTGCAGTATTTCAGGGAACATCACCTTGCAGAACAATTTGCAAAATACATCACGCAAAATCCCGATAAAATTACTTTCTGGGATCAGGATGTATTAAATGCATTGCTTTATGAAAAGCGTATTCCGGTTGGAAGAGAATGGAATGTAGCTGAAGATACACTTGCAACCAATGTCATTCCATCTGTCAATATCATTCATTATACCGGTATGCATAAGCCGTGGAATAAACCTTATTGCTCTCACCCGTTAAGAGATGAATATTTTAAATACCTTGCGAAGAATAAAATCATTTACCTGGCAGATAAATTTTTATCGCTTCGATCAAGAATCATCAACAAGCTAAAGAAATAACAGGAATTGCGTAATTTAGTGTTCGAATGAGCAAAAAGAATATTCTTATCACAGGAGGTGCCGGCTTTGTTGGCTCCACCATGGCTATCTCTCTCAAATCAAAATATCCCGAGTACGAGATATATGTTTTGGATAACCTGAAAAGAAGAGGATCGGAATTAAATATTCCTCGTTTAAAAAAAGCCGGTGTGCATTTTATTCATGGCGATATACGCAACAAGGAAGATTTTGACGGGCTGCCTAAAATAGATTGTATTCTTGAAGCCAGTGCAGAACCTTCCGTTTTATCCGGCATCAATTCCACTCCGGATTATCTCATCAACACTAATCTTTCGGGAACAATCAATTGTCTCAACTTTGCAACAAAAAATAAATCCGATTTTATTTTTCTTTCTACTTCAAGAATTTATCCGATAGAAAGAATTGAAAATATTGCATACAGCGAAACTGATACCCGTTTTGAAATTTCTGCTTCGCAAAGCTTCCCTGGAATTTCTGAGAAAGGATTAAGCGAACAGTTTCCGCTGGAGGGTTATCGTTCTTTATACGGCACAACTAAACTTGCATCGGAATATTTTATCCAGGAATACAAGCAGTTCTTCGGATTGCGAACAGTGATTAACCGCTGCGGTGTTCTGACCGGACCGTGGCAAATGGGAAAGATTGATCAGGGTGTTGTAGTACTTTGGGTCGCACGCCATTTTTGGAAACAACCTTTGAACTATATCGGGTATGGTGGAAACGGAAAACAAGTGCGCGATATGCTGCACACGGATGATCTCTTTCGGTTAATAGACTGGCAAATGCACCACCTCGATGAAGTGAACGGCGAGATCTTTAATGTTGGCGGAGGTAGAGAGATCAGTGTTTCGTTAATGGAACTTACAAAACTCAGCGAAAAAGTTACCGGAAATAAGATCACGATCCAGCAGGTGCCCGAAAATCGCACCGCGGATATCCGCATCTATATTACTGACAATTCCAGGGTAACTCATCGAACCGGATGGAAGCCCGAAATCTTACCGGAACAAATCATCAAAGAAATTTACGACTGGATAAAAGAAAACTCCTCGCAGTTAGAAGCCATCCTAAAATAATATCTTGAAAAAAACTTTGTTATATCCTGAGTTGAAAGTTATCCGTGATCTTCCCCCCGGTTATGAGGAAATGCATCTCTTAAAAAAAGATTTTATTCATCTTACGGAAACTATACCACCTGTATTTTTAGTGGAAGTTGACAATGCATATATATCTCCGTTTGGTGTCGTATACAAACACGGGTTTGTAGTGAAAGAGTCCGTGTACTCCATGTTTAATGCGAGATCGTTTTACGCAAGTTTCTATAAAAAATTGTTGCTAAATAAAATAATTCATATTGATGGAAAGTGTACGATCGTACATAATTCTTATTTCCAAAATTATTATCACTGGCTCCTCGAAGCTGTTCCGCGCCTTTATTTATTGAAGGAGCAGGCGCCGCAGCTTACACTGATCCTAAATGAAGATTCACCGGGGTTTATTAAACAATATGTAAAATTATTCCGGTTTAAAGAAGTGGTCTATGTAAACGAAAGACACCTCGTGAAAGCAGATCATGCCATTTTTCCTACTTTCACTTCGCGGGGATTAGCCATGTATGAACCGATCATCAGGGAAATGGCGACATGGCTACTGAAAGAAAATAATATTCGCACAGGAAATCCTCTTTCCAAAAATATTTTTATTACAAGAAAAAGTGCAAAATATCGCAGGCTGATCAACGAGCAGGAAGTCATTGATTATCTATCTTCAAGGAACGTTGAAATAGTAACGCTGGAAGATCTTAGTATCCGGGAACAAATGCAATTATTTGCTGAAGCTAAAAATGTAATCGGAGTGCAGGGCGCGGGAATGTCAAATATGATCTACGCGCAACACGCAAAACTATTGGTCACTATTATCCATGAAGAACATCCCGATGATGCCTATTTTAACCTGGCAAATATCAATAATACCGGGTGTTATTATTTTCAATGCAAGGGCACGGGCAATTTCGATTACAAAAACAATGACGATCTTGTAGCGGATATGAATAAATTTACGGAGGTTTGTGAAAAATATATCTTCATCGATTGAAATGAAATTAAGCATCGTCATACCCGCGCATAATGAAGAAGAGAGTTTGCCTGAAACGCTGAACACTTTATACACTACATTAAAAAAAGAGAATGTGGAGCATGAGATCGTAGTGATCAATGATAATTCCGGTGATAATACTTTGACCGTTTTAGATGCATTACAAAGAGATATCCCGAGCCTGGTTTTTTATTCGAACCCCGGTGCAAACGGATTTGGTCATGCAGTGCGATATGGTTTGGAAAGATTTAATGGCGATTATGTAGCCATTATGATGGCTGATCTTTCTGACGATCCGAATGATCTCGTTAAATTTTACCGCAAAGCGATTGAAGGAAATTATGATTGTGTTTTCGGCACACGCTGGTCCGATGGCGGTAAAGTAATAGATTACCCTCCGTTGAAAAGAAGAATAAACAGGCTGTCTAATTTTATTGTAAGACTTCTTTTCCGTTTTAAATATAATGATTGTACCAACGCATTTAAATTATATCGCCGCGAAACCATAGAAGGGCTAAAGCCATTTTTATCCCCGCATTTTAATCTCACTTTAGAGCTTCCGCTGAAAGCAATAGTACGTGGTTACAGTTATGCAATTGTGCCAAATTCCTGGACAAACAGGAAATACGGAGAATCAAAATTGAAGATCAAAGAAATGGGAAGCCGTTATTTTTTTATATTGATGTACTGCTGGATCGAAAAAAGATTTTCGCGCGGTGATTTTAATAAGAAAAGCTAAATCTCTTTTAAAGTATACAATGTTATCTTTCCGGTGCTATCCGTTACAGAAGATAGAACAAGAGGCACCACACTTTTTGGCAATTTCGAGTTTGGAAAAGTGAAAGCAAATCTCACATTAAATTTCTTAATAAAATCGAGCTGACTTTGTTCTATAGAAGTATATTGATGATTTATCTTCTGCAGTTGAACAAATTTATAAAAGGAGGAATTAGCGATATATTCATCCTCTGTCCGGCGTAAAACTTCTGTTTCACTTTTCGGAATTTCAAAATAAGTCAGGCATATAGGGTTGTACTCTTTATAATACATTTTTAAAAATCCGCACGGTCCATACATGTTAATGTTCTTTGTAAAAAAAGAAGTAAAGTCTTCCTTTGCTTTAAAATACACCATTGTACTTCCATCATATATTTTACGAACTTCCGAAGTAAATTTTTCATTTATCCCTGGTCCTCTTGTAAAGATTGCTGCCTGTTTAACGGAAAAGATAAATAATACAATAACTAAGATTTTTACAACAAGATTATCCTGCGAGAAGAGATATCCCATCATAAGAAAAATCACGATACAGGTTAAAGGCACATACACGATGGTCCATAATTGCACTGCGTCAAATAAATTTGAAAAAATTGCATAAGCTACAATTGACGAAATGTGAATAATAATAAATAAGACAGCAAGAGCTGCTAATAAGAAATTGTTTTTTATATTCTTCCACATTGCAATAAAGAATAACAGCAAGTATGGCAACAAGCTCAATAGGCTTTTAATAACCTGCCCGGCAAAAGAATTGATTAATGTCTTGAAATAATAAAATCCGGAGAAAGAAACAGGATGAGTAGGAAAAGTACCCGGTAAAGTATTTTTATCGTTGATAATATGAATCCACCACGTGTATATTCCCAGGAAAATACAGACTGAAAGTATAATGAGACTATAACGGATAAAATTATTTAAAGTGATCTTGTGAAAAGTGATGAGGTACAGCAAATAGATTCCTATAGAAATTAATATCGCCGGGGCTGCTACTGTACATACTATTACAACTGCAAGAGCAATTAATATAATTGGAATGATCTTTTGAAACCGAATGAATATAAAGCTGTAGAAGACAAATATTGCCGGAAATAAATATTTGGGCTGTGATATAAGTCCGGTATCCCACCAATCGCCACGTGTAAATAATGTATTGCGCGGAATATAAAAAGATAAGCCGCAGAGTACAAGGATTGCAATAGCATTAAAATAAAACAGCTTGCTTTTAGGTTGAATAAAAACTTCAATCAATGCACATGCCCCTAAGAAATATACCACGAGAGAATGGGAGAACAATTGAAAGTAAAAAGTGAAAAAAGCGTTTTGTCCCGTGATCCATGTATAAAATGCAGCGTACCAGTGGTCTCCAAAATGGTATAATGTTCGCGGTGGATCAATTCCGCTTTTCCAATCGAAGAAGAAACCTTCAATACCTGTTTTGTTCAGGTGCTCTATTACAGTTCCGTAACTGTAAAAATCCCCGTTCACAATATACGTTTGCTGAACGAAGGGATCTTTTATTTTCAGGTATAAATAAAGAAAAGAGATAAGTAAAATGATAAGCTCAAAGAATAAATAAGGGAGAAATGAAAATGATATAGTTTGTTTTATCGCTTCATTCCAAGTATTTAAATAATTATTCTTTCTTAACCAGTACAATAAAAACAGACAGATGAGAATCAATCCGGTATTTATTGTGATGCCGCGAGTTTGATATAAGGAATAAAGGGTAATGATCGAATAAAACCCCACACATAACTTTGTAAACTCTTTTAAGAATGGATGCTTCGCAGGAATCCGTAAAAAAGCAATAAGCGTGTGACCGATGGCATAAGTCACCAAATAACTGACAATAGCATAAAATAAAGATTGTATATATATGGAGGACATCATTTTAAAATCAAAAATTCATATGAACTGTCATTATTGAAAATTCTTTCTTTCACGAGCGTATCAATACTTACGGGTAATTTGTTTTCATGCAATTTTATAATATACCTGATATTAGCTTGTTTGATCAAATCAATCCTGCTTCGTTCAATTGATACAAATCTGCTTTCCTTTTTCTGCCGTTGTACAAATTTGTAAAGAGTTGAATTTTCTAAAAACATTAACTGGTATTGTCGTATAAGATTATCCTGGCTCAATAACACTTCAAATGAATTTAAATAAATCGGTTGATAATTATCGAAATATAAACGAATATTATCAATAGGAACATATGCATTGTAATTCTGTCCGTATACCAGGGTAAGAGGGGAGGCAGATTTAGAAAAAATCCCAAAATTAATTTTCGGATCATTTAAGGCTTTGAGTTTTATTTTCAACAAAAATGCGGAATCTGCCTTTGTGTATTTATTGTTATTAATTATATTCTGGAAGACGCATATCAGAAAATAAAGAGGAAACAGAACTAAAAAGATACGCCTGTTATAGTATAATAAAAGCAAGAATGCAATGGTGGTCAGCAATGAAATTATAGATTGATAAAATATCACCCATATCTGAATCCCATCCACTAAAAAATAGAAGAGTGAAAAAGAGAACATTGTAGAAAACGAAAACAAAACCAAAAATAGAAGCGTTAATTTTTCCGTGCCGGAAAGAACGAATTGTTTTCGAAACAAAATTATAAGCAAAATCAGTGGAATAGCAGAGATAAAAAATTTAATCGTAAGACCAGCAAAAATATTAAAGACCAACCTGTAATATTGTAATGACGATAACATTTTCAGTATTGGGTAAGTCACCGTGTAATGGGGATATTTTGAATTATGATGAAGTAAAAGCCTGCTGTATATTATTAAGAATATCCCTGATAAAAAAATAGGAATAATAAATTTATGCGCCTGCCGGATGTCTACTTTTTTTATATAAATTAATACTCCTGTAAACACAGTGCTGGCTATCAATATAGAAGGGATGCCTAAAGGAGTTATGAAAATGCCTGATAAAAAAACAATAATAAACTTATTATACTTGTTCTTTAATAGATATACGGTAGCAAGCAACAATGAATGTCCATAAAAACAATACTTAGGCATAACAAATAAAGAGGCAATCCCCCAATCCGTGTCAAAAAATGGAACTGACTTTGGGAGGTAAAAATAAACCGGCGATATCACCAAAGCGGATATTGCCAGAATATATTCCCAATTACTAAACTTTTTATCCTTTTTAAAAAGAGATAGGACAGCAAGAACACCGAGTGAAAACACAGACAATCCGTATGTCCACACTAACAGATAAAAACATCTTAATGCATTTATTTTAAACAGCCACGTTAAAAATGCGCCATACCATAATTCCGTATAATGGTATAAACTAATTATTGGTTCTTTATAAAAAAAGTCTGTACTTATGGTTTCTGCATTCAGGAGATTCATCCGATATATGTGGGTGGCATACAGCGAAAAATCCCCTTCCAGATAATAAAACTCTTTTGTAAAAGGATTGTATAGCCTGAAATATAAATAAGAGTATATCAAGATTAAAGTAACAGACTGGAAAATAAGGACAGGGTAATTAAAGGGAAGAGATCTTATTTTTATCTTTACTTTATTCAGGATTATTGCCGCTAAAAAAAGAATCACAAAGCCAAAGTTCATCGTAAAGAACATTGTCTTCACAATAGAATATACAACTACGATGATCCATAATCCGAATATATTCTTTTTGAATTCAGCAGAAATATCAGATTCACCCTCTTCAGAAAAAAGACTATAAAATATATGACCAACCATATAAGTGACAAAGAATGCACCAAAAACAAGTCCCAAATATTTAAAATAGGAGATCTCCATTTATTTAACCAGCGATTTAAAAATATTGATGACATAATCAATTTCTTCCTGCGCCATAGGGTAATATAGAGGAATGACAATGCTCCTGTCACTTGCGTCTTCAGAAACCGGCAACGACAAATTTTTGCTGTAATCTTTGTAAGCAGTTTCCCGGTGTGTAGTGACCACGCCCCTTCGTGTAGAAATTCCTTTGTCGAGCATTGCCTGCATCAAATCATTGCGGCTTATTTTACAAGCGGGCTTTAAATAAATGCTGTAGGATTGATAATTGGTAAAATATCCTTCTTCCTCAAAAGGCAAGCGAATATGTTCTATATCTTTAAATGCTTCGTGATATTGAAAAGCGATCTTTCTCCGCTCTTCAACAAGATGATCTAGTTTTTCAAGCTGCTTAATTCCTACAGCAGCTTGTATATCTGTAAGGCGATAATTATATCCTAACTCGAGATGGTCATCAAAAATAACTTTATCGGATTCGTGGCGAATACGATCGTTTACACTCATTGCATGTTGACGCAATAATTTTAATCTATTGTAATACGCTTCGTTAGACGTAGTGATCATTCCGCCGTCTCCTGTTGTGATGACTTTGCGGGGATGAAAAGAGAAGCATACTAAATCGGAATGGCTTCCGATCTTCTTCCCTTTATATGCTGATCCTGCAGCACATGCAGCATCTTCAATTAAAATAATACTCTTTTCTGAACACAATTTTTTGAACGCGTCAATATCGGCAGGCATTCCGATCTGGTGCACTAATAATATCGCTTTTGTTCTTGGGGTGATCAATTTTCTGACGTGGTTGATATCAAGATTATAGGTCAATGGATTTACTTCGGCAAAAACCACCTTAGCATCCACATAGCGTATGGAATTTGCAGTAGCTACGTAACTCATCGAAGGGCAAATGACTTCATCATCTTTTCCAACTCCGGCAACGATCATCGCCAGATGTAACGCAGTGGTGCAATTAGATAATGCTACAGCATATTTGCTCCCGGTATACTTTGCAAATTTTTCTTCGAACTCCTGCACGCGCGGTCCTTGCGTAACCCATCCCGTTAAAATAGTATCATACGCGTTTTGCGCATCCTCTTTATCGAGGAAAGGTTTCGCTACCGGTATCTTCATTTTATTATTTTTCCCAGT
>JAQBNI010000055.1 GCA_028288625.1 Bacteroidota bacterium
CTGTGTACTGAACTTCCGGGTCTTATAAACCTGGCAGAAAATATGAGTTGATATACACGAGATGATAAAAAACAATCTTCTTCAAAATAAAAAAGGAATTATTTTCGGTGCTTTGGACGAAGATTCTATTGCATGGCAAACCGCGTTGCAGGCAAAAGAAGAGGGCGCAGAAATTATTCTCACGAATTTCCCTGCCGCCCTACGATTGGGAAAAATAAATGATCTCGCTAAAAAAATAAATGCGCCTGTCATTCCTTGCGATGTTTCCAGTTTGGAAGAAATACAAAATCTAATCGAAAAAAGCACAGCACATTTCGGCGACAGTTTTGATTTTATACTGCATAGCCTCGGCATGAGTTATAATATCAGGAAGAAAAAAGAATATACGAATCTCGATTACGATCAATATTTAAAAACACTGGATGTTTCTGCATTGTCGCTGCACAAGATCCTGCAAACCTGTTATGACAAAAATGCTTTGAATGAATTTGCCTCCGTTGTGGCATTAACATTTATTGCTGCACAAAGAACAGTTCCGAATTACAATGATATGGCAGAAGCGAAAGCTGCGTTGGAAAGTATCGTACGGAATTTTGGCTATTACTATGGGAAAGAAAAAAACGTTCGGGTAAATTCCGTTTCTCAATCTCCCTCAAAAACAAATGCTGCGCAAAGCATTGAAAACTTTGAAGCGTTTTATAAGATCACAAATGAAAAGTCTCCGCTTGGAAATGCAACTGCAGCGGATTGCGCAAAATTTATTTGCATGTTATTTTCAGATTATACACAGAAAGTCACCATGCAGAATTTATATCATGACGGCGGTTTCAGTTCGGTAGGGATATAAAAAAATCCCGCGATGCGGGATTTTTTATTTATAGAGATTCCATCACTTAAAGTGATGGAATCTCTTATTTAATTCTGTTCTTCTTTCGCGATCTTTTTCTTTTTCTTCTTGATCTCGAATTTCAACTTATCTTTTGTCGTTTCATCAATGTCAGCAATAATGGTGTCGCCTTCATTGATATTCGTGTTCAGAATTTCTTCAGCCAACGGATCTTCAACAAATTTCTGGATAGCCCTGTGAAGCGGTCTCGCGCCGAACTGCGGATCATAACCTTTTTCACTTAAGAAATCTTTTGCAGCCGTCGTCAACTCAATTTGATAACCAAGTTTGTTCAGCCTGTCATAAACACCTGCTAACACAATATCAATGATCTTGTAAATTTCATCCTTGCCCAAGCTATTGAACACAACAACGTCGTCAATACGGTTTAAGAACTCAGGAGAGAAAGTTTTCTGAAGCGCTTTTTGTATTACACCTTTCGTCAACTCATCTACATTATCTCTTATCGCGCTCGTTGCAAATCCAACACCGGTTCCAAAATCTTTTAATTGTCTTACTCCGATGTTAGAGGTCATGATGATCACCGTATTCTTAAAGTCGATCTTTCTTCCCAAACCATCCGTTAGAATACCATCATCCAAAACCTGTAACAAAACATTGTAAACATCCGGGTGCGCTTTTTCAATCTCATCCAGCAAGATCACGGAGTAAGGTTTTCTTCTTACTTTTTCCGTCAACTGTCCGCCTTCTTCATAACCTACATATCCCGGAGGTGCACCAATCAATCGCGAAATGGAAAATTTTTCCATGTATTCACTCATATCGATACGTATTAATGAATCGATAGAATCAAATAAATATCTTGCTAAAGCTCTCGCTAATTCTGTTTTACCAACGCCCGTCGGACCTAAGAAAATAAATGTCCCGATCGGTTTTTTCGGATCTTTTAATCCTACACGGTTACGCTGAATCGCTTTCGTGATCTTGCCCACCGCTTCATCCTGACCAACAACTTGTTTTTTCAAATCATCTGCCATCTGCACCAGTTTCTTACTTTCGCTTTGTGCAACACGCTTAACCGGAATTCCTGTCATCATGGCTACAACTTCGGCAATATCATCCTCATTCACCGGGTATCTTTTTGCTTTCGCGTCTTCTTCCCAATCTTTTTTCGCCTGCTCGAGTTGTTCCTGCAAACGTTTTTCAGAATCCCTCAAGCGAGCAGCTTCTTCGTAACGCTGATTTTTTACCACCTGGTTCTTTTCCTCTTTTACATTTTCGATCTCCTGTTCGAGTTGTGTAATATTTTCAGGAACGTGAATGTTTTTTAAATGCACACGCGCACCAACTTCGTCTAAAACGTCGATCGCTTTATCCGGTAAAAATCTATCCGTAATATATCGTGTACTCAACTGTACACAAGCATTTATTGCTTCATCACTGTAAGTGACATTGTGATATTCTTCGTACTTCGATTTTAAATTCTTTAAAATGATCAGTGTTTCTTCAGGGGAAGGAGGATCAACCATCACCTTCTGGAAACGTCGGTCTAAAGCGCCGTCTTTTTCAATGTACTGACGATACTCATCCAAAGTGGAAGCACCGATACATTGTAATTCGCCACGGGCTAAAGCCGGCTTAAAAATATTCGATGCATCCAGAGAACCAGTAGCACCACCCGCTCCAACAATCGTATGGATCTCATCGATGAATAAAATCACATCGCGGTTTTTTTCGAGTTCCGTCATGATCGCTTTCATGCGCTCTTCGAATTGTCCGCGGTATTTTGTACCTGCAACCAATGCTGCGAGATCTAATGAAACCACTCGTTTACCGAATAAAACTCGCGATACTTTTCTTTGAATAATTCTTAAAGCCAATCCTTCAACAATCGCAGTTTTACCAACGCCCGGTTCTCCAATCAGGATCGGGTTATTTTTCTTTCTTCTTGATAGTATCTGGGAAACGCGTTCAATTTCGGTTTCACGTCCGACAATCGGATCCAGTTTTCCATCTTCCGCAAGTCTTGTAATATCACGACCGAAATTATCTAAAACGGGAGTATTAGATTTTGCAGTTGCCTTTTTGGCAGTAGATTGTCCGCCACCGGGATTTCCAAAACCACGTCCGCGCTCGTCTTCATCGCCATCGTCAAACGGCTCGTTTGGCAATTCGGAAGTGAGCTCGTTCAATTCTTTTTCATTCTGCATAAAATCAAGCTCTGCACGGAAAACTTCGTATGTAACATCCCATTTGCTTAGGAGCTGCGTTACGATGTTTTCTTTATTCTTCAGTATCGACAAGATCAGGTGTTCTGTGCCCACGGTCTCTTGTTTCATTGATTTAGCTTCTAATAGGGTAATTTTCAATACCTTCTCCGCTTGCTTGGTTAACGGGAGACTGTTTACATTTCCCGGAATTGTTGTAACTCTATCCTTGATAGCATCTTCAACTTTTTTACGAAATAAAGTAATGTCGATATCTAATGATCGCAATACTTTAATAGCCATGCCGTCACCTTCACGGATCAAGCCTAATAACAGATGTTCGATACCGATTTGATCGTGTTTCAAACGCAAAGCTTCTTCGCGGCTAAACGAGATAACTTCTTTGACTTTTGGTGAGAATTTCGCTTCCATATGTTATGTTCCTCAAATTAGCTGCCAGAATGCTTTCCTGACAATGTTTCCTTTAAATTAAAAGTAAAACCCTTTTTTTACTTTTTTAATAATATTTTCCACAACTACTTAATATCTTACCAAACCTCTTAATATCTTAAAATATTAACAAAAAATCCTTAAAAAAGATTTCCTCTATATCATAGATGTGAATTTCACACAATTAGTTCTATTTTTGAATGAAAAAGGGAATTAAGGATTAGTTATGTTTTTTATTAACGATATTTCCGATCAGATATTTTATCAAAAGCAAAATAATAACTCAAAAAATTAAATATGAAATTCAGCGTAGACAAACAAAATGGCTTAGTGGTGTATGAACTGCTTGAAGAAAAACTGACCTCGTTAAATGCACCTATATTAAAATCAGAATTGGTATTAGCGAATGCGGAAGGATTTAAAAATGTAGTGGTTGACCTGGATAAGGTAAGGTTTGTAGATTCTTCCGGCTTGAGCGCCCTGTTGATCGGGCATCGTTTATGCAAGGATGAAAAAGGAATTTTCGGTTTATGCGGATTGAACGATTCCGTAAAAAACCTGCTAAAAATATCTCAGCTTGAAGATGTGTTGCATGTTTATTCCACACAGCATGATGCGACTGAGGCGATCAATAAGAAAAAGAAAAAGTAATGTGATATGTTATAGAGATAAGTTATAAGAAGTATAAACTATTACTGACTATAATCTATTAAACATATTTTCATATAACGTGTTTCTTTCTACACCTTGGAATTTCAGATACAAATATTAGGCAGTAATTCTGCTATTTCGGATCATGGGCGACATCCAACTTCACAGGTAATAAATATTTCCAATTGTTATTTTTTGATGGATTGCGGCGAAGGAACCCAGCAGCGCATGATGCAATACAAAGTGAAATGGTTTCGCATCGATCATATTTTTATTTCACATTTGCACGGCGATCACTATTATGGGTTGATCGGTTTATTAACTACGTATAATTTATTAAAGCGTTTGCAGCCATTGACAATTTATGCGCCGGCGTTATTGAAAGATATTATTGAGATCCAGTTAAGAGCAAGCAATACAAAATTGAATTACGAATTGCATTTTAAAGAGACAAAAGATGATGGTTTGCATCTTCTTTTTGAAAATGATTACGTAGAGATTTTTTCATTTCCATTGGAACATAAAATTCCGACAACAGGATTTTTATTTAAGCAGAAAGCAGGACTGAGAAAATTATTGGTTGAAAAGCTGGAAGGAATGGACGTCGACAAAAGCAATTATAAATCATTAAAGGAAGGTAAGGATATTACTGACCGGAACAATAATATTATAAAGGCTGAAGAAGTAACGGAGTCGGTGAGTCATCCGAAAATATATGCTTTCTGTTCTGATACTATTTATACGGAAAGTATTGTAGAATATATTAGAGAAGCTGACCTGTTGTACCATGAATCTACCTATCTGCATGAATCGCTGAATCGCGCAATAGAAACCAAACATTCAACTGCATTACAGGCGGCGCAAATAGCAAAGCTTGCAAATGTAAAAAGGTTATTGATCGGACATTTTTCGTCCCGCTATCTTCATCTCAGCATATTGTTAGAAGAATCTAAAACAGTTTTTGAAAATACTGAATTGGCTATAGAAGGAGAGGTGTTTAGGGTTTGAGCTTTTGGATCCCAAATCAAGTTTGGGATGCTTTCTTTTATGTGGAGGCGGGAACGCCGCAGCCGCCGTTCCCGCCTCCACATGCACACCGTCATCCTGAACTTGATTCAGGATCTATATGTGGCATTACCTTTTCTTCAAACCTAAATTTCCCAATTTTTCTTCGAGTTCGTTTTTGCTTAAACCGATATCATCAGCAGTTTTGCTAACATTCCAGTTATTTTTATCCAACCTGTTTTCAATAAAGCTTCGTTCAACATAGTCATTCAGTTGCTGCAAATTCGCAAATTTGTCAAAGTCGATCCCTTTACTTCCAGCCTTTCCGCCCGGTCCTGAATAATCTATTACATCCTGTTTTGTAATGGTTTTGTCGCTCATGATCACTAGCCGCTCCACCACATTCCGCAGTTCGCGGATATTACCTGTCCAGTTGCGCGCCTGCAATGCTTCTATTGCATCCGGCTCGATCCTTTTACATGGAACACCATTATCGCCGCAGATCTCTTTCAGAAAATAATCTGCGAGAATAGGAATATCTTCTTTACGCTCGTTTAAAGAAGGAACATGAATAAGTATTACACTAAGCCTGTGATAAAGGTCGATGCGAAAACGGTTTTCTTCTACTTCTTTTAAAAGATCTTTATTTGTTGCGGCAACAACGCGCACATCTACTTTTTCTTCCTTGTCTCCACCGACTTTCGTGATCTTATTTTCCTGTAATGCACGCAGCACCTTTGCTTGCGCAGATAAACTCATATCTCCGATTTCATCCAAAAATAAAGTGCCGCCGTTTGCCTGTTCAAATTTTCCAATGCGCTGTTTTATTGCGGATGTAAATGCTCCTTTTTCATGACCGAACAATTCGCTCTCAATTAATTCAGATGGAATTGCCGCGCAGTTCACTTCGATGAGCGGACCGTTCGCGCGGTTGCTTTGCTCATGCAGCCAGCGCGCCACTAATTCTTTTCCTGAGCCGTTATCGCCGGTAATTAAAACGCGTGCTTCAGTTGGCGCAACTTTCGCGATCGTGTCTTTTATTTTTTGAATGGAATTCGATTCGCCGACAATATCTTTCGACTTTGAAATTTTCTTTTTTAATATTTTGGTTTCCGTAACAAGCGAAACCTTGTCCATCGCATTGCGCACCGTAATTAAAAGACGGTTGAGGTCCGGAGGTTTTGGAATATAATCGAAGGCGCCTTTCTTTACTGCTTCTACAGCAGTCTCTATATTTCCATGTCCCGACAAAACGATCACAGGCGTGTCGATACCTTTTTCCTGCATGCCGTTCAACACATCGATACCATCTTTTTTCGGCATCTTGATATCGAGGATGACGACATCATAATCATTCTTCGCAATTTTTTCCAAACCTATCTCGCCATCTTCGGCTTCATCAATCTCATATTTTTCATACTCAAGGATCTCCTTCAGCGTTCTGCGGATCGCTTTCTCATCATCAACAATTAATATTTTAGGCATATTGAAAAGTGTTTAGTGTAAGTAACAAGGTGTAAGTGTCAAATGTTGTTCCATACTTTGTAAATCTAACAAAAGCATTCCTATTTTGTTATTTTTTGAACATCGGAAGAGGCTTTATAGGATGTTGTGTGAAATTGGAAAGAAATAATTTCACCAGCTTCATATGAAATGCTTTGTAGGGAAATTGTTTTTCAACATCTGCAATAAATGATTTGGGAATTTCAAAATGAATAACAGACATGGAGACATCTGTCCAGTCTGCTTTACGAAATATCTCTACTGTATTTTCAAATTTATTTTTATAAGAAGTGATCTTATGGTGATGATCGATCATTAAAGAAATTTCTTCTGCATCTTTTTCTTTATTGTGTTGAGTAAGATATTTTGTTGCTAACGCAATGGATGGCTGTAAATAATCAAAGGTGTCATTTGTCCATATACCGAGATCATGAAAAACTCCCGCAACTGCATATTTTTCTTCATCAGTTTTATCACCTAAAAATAAACAGTAATTGAAAACGCGGTAAACGTGATTCTTATATTTCTCAAGATCTTCTCCAAGAATTTTTTCATAAGAAGAAAAAATCTCTTCTATGAGCGGATACTGTTTTATGACTTCCATATTTTTAAAAGTGATTAGTTTTTGTCTTACGACTTACGACTAACAACTTACGACTTCAAAAATGCAGGTCCATAAGCCGGGTTCTGTACTACCTCTATCATTTATCTGGGATAACCGTCACCGATTACCTCTATCGATCTACCCTCCAACTCCGGCGAGCAGCCGTGTAGCGTTGGTTTACATGATCTTTCAGCGTTTGTGGTTTACCCGGACGAGATATTACTATCAAGTCAATTTTCACCTTAGACGTTTTGCAACGAATGTTATTTTCTGTGGCACTTTCCCCGCCGCTTTCGCGACGAACAGCCGTTAGCTGTCAAACTGCTCTATGCTGCCCGGACTTTCCTCCCTTTTTCAAAGGCGATAGAGAGACCTGCGGGGCAAAGTTACGATTTACGAATTAGGATTTACGATTTGACGCAATATTATTCAAATACGAAAACATTCACGCCTTCGGTTTTTGATTTCCAGTTTTTCGCATGTAAGGTTTTTCCGTTTAAAGTCATGGTAATGGTTTCCGGGGTATTTGATTGAAAATAAAAATCCGCTCCTCTTAAGAAAGGTAATGAAGTGAATGACGGAACTGAATAAAGATCAGTCGATTTATTTTTATTGTCATCATAAGCGAATAAGGCAATGGTGGTATTTTCTTTGGCGCAAAACGTATGGGTTGATAATGTGCGTCCGTTAAGCGTTAAAATATCCCTGTCTGCATTCACAGCTCCATTAGAGCCAAAAAACACGGCAACACTTTCCCTGTCGTCTTTTGGTATGGAGGATAAAAATAGACCAACGATACTAACTCCTAGTGGGAACGTTCTGAGATAGATGAATTTATCGCTGCGTATAAACGGTTCGCGATAATAATGTATCAGGCGGCTATCCGGATTATTTTCATGCACAACAAATTCATAATAAGCATGCGGATCTGCGCGGAACGGACCCCAGAATCCTTTTTCATCCGTCAGGAATTTTTCTTCGGGATACGATGACATTCTAAAGCCTGTAACTGCATCTATTTTATAAATTTCAACGATAGTATTTGCCGCGAATTTATTCTCACCGAATGCACCGGATTTGCCGGATAAGATCACATCATTCTCCGCTGTGTATTCCAATATTCCAGGTGTTTGTCCATTATTGAAAAATTTATACATCGCTTCAAAACTTTCCGGACAAGTTGCGACCTGGTAATGATCTTTTCCTGTGAGTTTTACATTTGTGCCGCCGTTTACATCTCTTACGCCGCTAACAACATAATCACCGGTTGAATAAATATTCAGAATTGGTGTAGAGTCCTGTTTATCCGGTGGAAAGCCGGCGAGCAATACCAGGTGTTTTATTTTGCTGCGATGTTTTTTTGTATAGTCCTGCACAACAGCAGTGCCGGCGCTGTGTCCCACAAGATCAATTTGCGAGCTACCTGTTTTTGCCAGTATTTCATCCACAAATTTATCTAAGACTCCAACGTTATCTGTACCAAAACCCAATGTATTCCAATCAAAGGTATACAGGTCTGCTAAACTGTATCCGTTAGAAGTAAACCGCTTCGATTGTGTTTCATAAGTATCGCCTGAACCAAGAAAGCCATGTAAAAATATTATTGGAGTTTTTCCGGAAGGTTGTGGTTCAAGAATAGATGTGTCTGTTGTATTGTTTTTCTTGCATGAAATTAAAAACACTAAAGCAATTATAAATACATTCTTCATTTGGAAAGTTTGATCACATAAATAAAAATAAGAAAAAATTGTTCAATTCACGTACAGCACTAACCCTTTTAAATAAGCGCTTTCGGGATGAAAGATATTGATGGGATGATCTGCAGGCTGCGAAAGATAGTGAAGGATCTTAACATCGCGGTGAGCTTCAATAGCAGCAGACATTACGGTGGCGTTGAATAATTGCTGATCCACGACCTGCGAACACGAGAACGTAAAAATGATTCCGCTTTGATTTACTTTCTTTAAACCTTCCATATTTAATCTCTTGTATGCTTGGACAGCATTGTGCCGTTTACCAATGCTCTTTGCAAACGCAGGCGGATCGAGAATGATGATGTCGAATTTATTTTCATTCGTTTTGAAGAATTCAAACACATCTTGGGTTAATGATGAATGATGAATGTTGGATGATAAATGAAAATTCAATTCAATATTTTTTTCAGTTAATTCCATCGCGGTTTTTGAAACATCAACAGATACCACTTCTTTCGCGCCGTTGTTTAACGCGTAAATAGAAAAACCGCCGCTGTAGGAATAAGTGTTCAACACAGTTTTGTCTTTGCAGTAATGTGCAAGCAAATTTCTATTGTCGCGCTGATCTAAAAAGAAACCTGTTTTTTGTCCGCGCTCCACATCAATAAAAAATTTATTTCCGTTTTCAACAACAATAATTTCTTTCTGACTTCCATATAAGAATTGATTGGATGAAGCTCCGCCATATTCAGAAGGCAGATTTTCTTTGCTCTTGTCATATATCGCATCTATAAATGGCAATTGTTTTACTGCATTTGCAATTTCCCGGATACTTCTGTGCATGCCTATGGAGTGACATTGAATGACGGCTGTCGTATCATAAACATCAATCACAAGTCCTGGGCAATTGTCACCTTCCGCGTGAATTAAACGGAAGCAATTGGTATTTTTATTTCCTGCAAGTCCAACATTCTTCCTCCAGGTAAAAGCTTTTGTAATTTTCTGATTCCAGAATTCCTGGTCTATGATCTCATTTGTAAAACTTAAAATTTTTATGGCGATGCTCCCGTGATAAAAATGCCCGGTACATAAATATCTTCCTTTATTATCCAGCACTTCTACAATGTCTCCGTCTTTTAATTCCGGATCAAAAGATTGCATTGCACCGGAAAATATCCATGGATGATAACGCAGAACAGAACGCTCTTTCTCTTTTTTTAAAATGATCTTCGGATAGTCGCTTGCCATGAAGGTTGGTCAGGATTATTTTTGAATTCTTTTTAAAACGATATACATCGTATCGTATTCGTTCTTCTCATCTGCAGGTGTAAAAGTCTGGTGTTCTATAAACCATTCCTTTGGATCGTATTTAAAGAACGCGTCGCCTTCCAGTTTCACCTTTACCTCTGTCATGTATATGGTTTCCGCCATTTTTATAGTTTGATCGAAAACATCTCCGCCGCCGATAATAAATAATTCTGTTTCGTTGTTTTCTTTAGCGAGATCGATTGCTTTGTTGATATCATTAAAAACTATTGCACCATCGATCTTTAAATTTTCATCTTTAGAAATGATAAGGCTTGTTCTTCCGGGAAGGGGACGGCCAATAGAGTCATACGTTTTCCTGCCCATCAAAATATGATGACCGAGTGTTAACCGCCTGAAGCGCTGGAGGTCTGCAGACAACCGCCACAACAATCTGTTGTCTTTTCCAATCACGCCATTTTCTGCTACAGCGACTACTAATGAAATATCCATGACAATGTTGAATGTTTAATGATTAATGTTTAATAGAATGTCAAGTTCTTTGTTCATGTTGATAATAATTATTCTTCATTCATCATTCAACATTTATAATTCAACATTCTATACCGCAACTTCGCCCTTGATATGCGGATGGCTTTGATAATTTACAAGTTCAAAATCCTCAAACTTAAAATCAAAAATATTTTTAACCCCCGGATTTATTTTTACTTGCGGCAATTCAAACGGCGTGCGGCTGAGCTGCAATTTTACCTGGTCGATATGGTTGAGATAAATGTGCGCATCTCCGAAAGTGTGAATAAAATCCCCCAACTCCAGATCACAAACCTGCGCCACCATCATTGTAAATAATGCATACGATGCGATATTAAATGGCACTCCTAAAAATGCATCCGCACTTCTTTGATAAAGCTGGCACGATAATTTATTATCGATGATGTAGAACTGGAATAAACTGTGACAAGGCGGCAAGGTCATTTGTTCAATATCAGCGACGTTCCATGCCGAAATAATGTGTCTTCTTGAATCGGGATTATTTTTTAAATTATGAATGAGATTTTTCAATTGGTCAATTTCTCCGCCTTTTCCATCAGGCCAGTGGCGCCATTGATAACCATAAACCGGACCGAGCTCTCCATGCTTTTTTGCAAATGCATCATCGTTAGAAATTTTTTCAGCAAACTCCTTCATCGTTTCACCTCCAAAATCAGCGCTGTTTTTGTATTTCGTATATGGCCAGTCATTCCAGATACCCACTCCATTTTTACATAAATATTGAATATTTGTATCACCGGCAATAAACCATAGCAATTCATACACGATAGATTTCAGGTGCAATTTTTTTGTGGTCACCATTGGAAATCCATCGTTCAGATCAAAGCGCATCTGATAGCCAAATACACTGATCGTCCCCGTTCCTGTGCGGTCTTCTTTTTTTGCACCGTGGTCCAAAATATGCTGCAGAAAATGGTGATATTGTTGCATGCTGTAAAAGTAAAAAAGCTACTGTAAAATTCATCAAAACAATATAAACACCCGTAAATTCCGGTGTTGATCGATTATTTTAAAATAAATTAACATCAAATCGAATATTTGCTGCCTGATTCCCCACATCCCGGATTTTCAAATTAGGGAATTAAACCCTATCTTTGCCCGCTTATGTTTTTAAGACGATCGTATATTCTACTCATTTTCATCGCCCTTTTAGGATCCTGCAACCGCCAATATGAGAAAGCTTTAAAAGGTAATGACCTTGAAGCCAAGCTCAGAATTGCGGATCAGTATTATGCAAAAAAGAAATATGAAAAAGCTATTCCTATGTATGAGCAGCTTTTGACGATGCTGAAAGGACAAAAAAGTGTGGACGAGATCTATTACAAGTATGCAAACGCACACTATCAGAATGGAAATTATGAACTGGCGTCGTTTTATTTACGCAGTTTTTACAACACTTATCCTTCCAGTCCACATGCGGAACAAGCCGCTTTTGATGAAGCCATGTGTTACCTGAAGCAATCTCCAAGGTATTCATTGGAGCAAAGCAGCACACAGAAAGCTATCGATGCTTTTCAGGAATTCGTAAACCGTTACCCGAAAAGCACTCAAATGGAGCTGGCTAACGCAAAAATTGATGAATTGCGGAGCAAGTTGCGTAAAAAAGCTTACGAAAATGCGTATCTTTACTATAAGATCCAGCAGTATTATGCTGCGTCTGTTTCGCTCTCAAATTTTCTGAAGGATTTCCCCGAGTATGATAACCCGGAAAAAATTGATTTTCTTATTGTAAAATCCTTGAAAAAATATGCAGACGGAAGTTACAGGGACAAGCAGGAAGAGCGGCTGAAGGAGGAAATAAAGGCTTATGAAGCGTTCAAAGTAAAATATCCAACCAGCCAGTATCTTGCAGAATTAAACAAAATACAATCAGTTATTAAAACTTCAAAAAGATAGTATATGTCAAACGTAAAAAAAGAAGAAGGCAAATCAGTATCAGCGTATATTGAAACAAGAAACCTTGATGAGTTAGCTGCGAAGACAGGTAATTTATATAAATCGATCAATGTGATCTCTGCGAGATCTTCACAGATGAATGCAAAATTAAAAGAAGAATTGCACCGTAAACTGGAAGAGTTTGCTTCTGCTACAGATAACCTCGAAGAAGTTTTTGAAAACCGTGAGCAAATAGAAATTTCGCGTTACTACGAGAAATTACCTAAGACCACCATTATGGCTTTGCAGGAGTTTTTGAACGACGAAACTTACTTCAAGGATAAAGAAATCTAAAACATGCTTAACGGCAAAAAAATACTCGTTGCCGTATGCGGAAGCATAGCTGCTTATAAAACAGCTTACTTAATCAGAATTTTAATAAAAAAAGGAGCATCCGTTCGCGTAGTGATGACGCATGGTGCAACTGAATTTATTTCCCCACTCACACTTGCTACATTATCTAAAAATGAGTGTTACACAGATTATACCAATCCATCTAAAACAAACTGGAACAACCATGTAGAGCTGGCGCTTTGGGCAG
Source organism: Bacteroidota bacterium (assembly GCA_028288625.1). Classification (GTDB taxonomy): domain Bacteria; phylum Bacteroidota; class Bacteroidia; order Chitinophagales; family JADIYW01; genus JADJSS01. Next base: position 13,256 of record JAQBNI010000055.1, read on the forward strand.
ATCTGATGATCGTTGCACCTGCTACTGCAGCAACCATTTCAAAAATGGCTAACGGTCATTGCGATAATTTGTTGATGGCGGTGTACATGTCAGTTCGATGTCCGGTTATTGTTGCTCCCGCAATGGATGAAGACATGTGGAAACATCCTTCTACTAGAACAAATATTCAAGAATTACAGTCATTTGGAAATAAGATAATTTCTGTGAATTCAGGTGAGTTAGCCAGTGGTTTAACCGGTGAAGGAAGAATGGAGGAACCTGAAGAGATCGTAGATTTTATAAGTGAAAGTTTTCGGGGATCATCTAATAACAGCACACCATCTTCAAAACTTTCCGGTAAAAAAATACTGATCACCGCCGGACCCACTTATGAAGCGATCGATCCGATCCGTTTTGTCGGCAATCATTCATCAGGAAAAATGGGCGTTGCCCTGGCAGAGAAAGCTTATGAGCTTGGCGCGGAGGTGCAATTAATTCTCGGTCCTTCAAAATTAGATACCAGTAAAGGAATTAAAGTGACGAGAGTTTTTTCAGGAAAAGAAATGTATGCTGCAAGCAAAAAGCATTTTAGCTCAACAGACATTTGCATTTTTGCAGCCGCGGTTGCAGACTATACACCAAAAATATTTTCGGAACAAAAGATAAAAAAAACAGAAGACGAGTTTGCGCTCACACTGAAAAAGAACGTAGACATTGCATCGGAGTTTGGAAAAATTAAGAAAAAAGATCAGTTATCTGTGGGATTCGCATTGGAAACAAATGATGAAATAAAAAATGCTAAAACAAAATTGGCGAGGAAAAATTTTGATCTGCTTGTATTGAATTCTTTAAATGATAAAGGCGCCGGATTTCAGTTTAACACGAATAAAATTACGATACTGAACCGTAACAATAAAATCACTAAATTCGAGTTAAAGAACAAGGAAGAAGTAGCCGCCGATATTTTAAAATCTATTGAAGATTATCTTAAATGAAAAAGCTTTTAATTTTTACAACGATATTTTTTGCGATGTGCACTGCGTTTGCGCAAGAGCTCAATTGCAACGTAATTATAAACTCTCCGAAAAATCAGAACGTTGATCCGCAGGTATTTAAAAACCTGGAAGTAGCGATGATGGAATTTATGAATGGCAGGAAATGGACGGGGGATAATTTTAAAGAATCGGAACGCATTAGATGTTCGATCACTATCAACATAACTGAAATTCCAACAGAAGGCGAGTATAAAGGAACGGCGATCATTCAATCACAAAGACCGGTGTTTAACTCAAATTATAATTCGTTGATTTTAAATTTGCAGGATAAGAATTTTGATTTTGCTTATGCCGATCTGCAAAGCCTCGACTATAACGACAATGGCTTCACTTCCCAGCTAACTTCCCTGATGGCATTTTATGCATACATGATATTGGGTTGCGATTATGAATCTTTTGCGAAGGAGGGCGGAACGCTTTCTTTTCAGAAAGCGCAGACGGTTGCCAACAATGTGCCGCCGGATGCAAAATCAAAATACAAGGGCTGGAGCCAGTTTGATGCAGGTGGCTTGGTGTCAGGCGGAACGGTAAACAGGTATGTGATCACAGACAATTGGCTGAACCCGAGATACAAGGATTTCCGGACTGCTTTCTATACCTATCACTTCAACGGGTTGGACCGTATGTATACAGATGCTTCACAGGGAAGAACAGCAATCACAACCGCTTTAACGCTGATGCAGAATATAAACGCGGATAATCCAAGTTTGCAGACACTGCGTAATTTCTTCTTTGCTAAAAATGCAGAGCTTATCAATTTATATTCGAAGAGCGATATGTCGGAACGCAGTATTGTGATACAGCTGCTCAGCACTTTAGATCCGATCAATTCTGATAAGTACAAACAGATCGGCAAGCTGTAGAATTCACTTCCCCTTTATTTATTTCTAAATCATACATCGTAATTTGTAAATTGTAATTCCTAAATTCGCTTAGTGCTGCGATCACTTTCCATAAAAAACTATGCCATTATCGAATCGGTGGAAATTTCTTTCGATCCGCAATTGAATATTATTACCGGCGAAACTGGAGCCGGGAAATCCATATTGTTAGGCGCGATGAATTTGATATTGGGAAAGCGTGCCGATACTTCTGTACTGAGAAATAAGGAAGAGAAATGCCTTGTGGAGGCAACTTTCAATATTAAAAATTATCAGCTGGAGAATTTTTTTACAGAAAATGATCTCGAATATGAAGATGAAACGATTATAAGAAGAGAGATCGGCACTAACGGGAAATCACGCGCATTTATAAATGATTCTCCTGTTACACTTGATGTATTAAAAGCACTCACAGAAAAATTAGTGGATATCCATGCACAGGGAGAAACGCAAAATTTATTAGATAAGTTTTTTTTCTGCGAGATACTTGATGAGATGAGTAAGCAAGGCGTTGTGGTAAAAAATTATAAAGAAACATTTAAGCTGTTCAAACAAAAGCAAAACAAATTCCAGCAATTGCAGGAAGAACAGATCAGGCTGCAAAAAGAATTTGATTTTATTTCCTTCCAGCTGAATGAATTATCTGAAGCCGAACTGAACGAAGAAGAAGCGGCAACATTAGAAAGCGAGCTCAATTTATTGCAGAATGCTGAAATGATAAAAAAGAATTTGTCCGAAGCATACAACCTTATAGACGGAAATGAATTCTCTGCGCTCACCCAGTTGTTGCAAGCGAATAAGCAGGTGAGTCAGCTTGCAAATTTGCATGAACTGATAAAAGAGTTACATGAACAGCTGTCGAATATTACGGATGAACTGAAGCTCATTTCCCGTAAAATTACAAACCTTTCAGATGCTACTGAATATAATGAAACGCGCGTACAGGAATTAACTGAAAAGCAAACGTCCATCAACAGGCTTCTTCAAAAACATCATGTTGCAGAAGTAAAAGAGCTGATTGCATTGCAAAATGAATTACAGAAAAATGTGCATGTTTTTGTAAATTCTAATGAAGAGATCCTGAGGTTAGAAAAAGAGATCAAACAAGATAAAAAGATATTGTTTCAAACTGCACAACGGATTTCAAAAAACCGGACCGAGAAAATAAAATCATTTGAAAGTAAGATAACTTCCCTGCTGCATGATCTTGGAATGCCATTCGGATATATTGTACTCGAACAAAAAATGCTGGAAGAGGAAAAACTAAATACTTTTGGTATAGATGAGATTCGGTTATTGTTTTCCGCTAATAAAGGTTCAGCGCCGCAACCACTGGATGAAGTGGGCAGCGGCGGAGAAAAATCAAGGTTGATGCTTGCCATTAAAAGTCTTGTAGCGGAAACGATCACTTTGCCTACACTGATCTTTGACGAAATAGATACAGGTATCTCCGGTGAAGTTGCACAAAAGGTCGGATCGATCTTAAAGTTATTAGGAGAGAAGCACCAGGTCATTTCTATTACGCATCTGCCGCAGGTTGCTGCAAAAGCGAACCGGCATTTCTTCGTGTATAAGAATAATGAAAAAGAAAAAACGTATACGGAAATTAAAACTTTAGCCGGCAATGATCGCCTGCATGAGATTGCCGTGATGCTTAGTGGAAATAATCCACCAAAAGAAGCTTTGGAAAATGCGAAGCGGCTGTTGAATTAACCATAAGTAAGGTTTAAAATAGTTCGGGGTCAGAAGACCTGGAACCCGTTTGTGCAAGTCGGGTCTTACGACCCGACTGAAAAACATGATTAGTAGAAAAATTGCTCAAATACAATTTTGCCGTCTTTTACCTTATACACGCATATCTCATCAAATGATATTCTCCCCATACCTTTCATAGTAGCATCCAAAAACATCGCAATGCTGAAATGATTACCCGCCACAAGAGGGTCTGAACAAGAACCACCATGACGTTCTTCGATCATCGCCGCGAATTGCTTTCCTTTTTCTGCGACTGCTTTTTTACCGGTCGCAGATTTTGTTGGTCCATTTTCCGGCTCAATACAAACGATATCGTCTGCATATAATTCTTCCTGCGCCTGCTGAATTTGTCCTGTGCGTATGAATTCAACTAATCTGTTTGCTACTTCTTGTGTTGTCATTTTATTTGTTTTTAGATTATAGAATTATGCCTGTGAATGCATCGCTACCCCGTTTCCTTCTGTGTCTGTAAAGAAAGCCATATAACCGATGTCATCGGAAATTTTAGTTTTAGGCATTGTGATCTTTCCGCCTGCACCTTCCACTTTATCTAAAGCAGTCTGCAAATCCGGGTTGCCGTTGAAATAAACTTTTGTGCCATCAGCACTTGGCTTATGCATTGGTCCCTGTACTAGTCCGCCGGATAATTTGCCGCTCATGTTTTCCATAGGAAAGAATGCCATCTTCATGCCCATTTGTTCCGTTTGTTCCATTTTTATGCCGAAGATAGTTTCATAGAATTTCTTTGCCCTGTCAATATCAGTTACAGAAATTTCGAACCAGTTCAGGATATTTACTTTGCCGTCCATGTTTTTAATTTTTTAAGGTGAATAATTTGTTTACAAACTTAATGGCATAAAACGGTATTTCAAAGGTGTAAATACGACAACTTAAGGGGTTGTGTGCGACAGCATATTTCTTTACATTTGTTTATGAACAAGCTAAAGTCACCGAAACACGTTTCGATAATAGTACCGAACGGAGATGCTATTTTAAGCACTATTATCGGAACGTATAAAATATTTACTGCCGTGAATAAATTTATGATGGATACGCAGCAATTGCAATCCCCGTATTTTATTGTACAACTGGTGGGGCTCTCCGATAAGATCGATTTGTATGACGGCGCATTTTCTGTGCAAACACATATACGTATTAACGAGGTGAAGAATACTGATTTGGTTATTATTCCTGCGTTAAGTGGAAATATTCCGCAGGAACTTGTCAACAATAAAGATTTTATTCCGTGGATCAGCAAGCAATATAAAAATGGTGCAGAAGTGGCGAGTCTTTGTACAGGGGCATTTTTACTGGCTTCGACAGGCATGCTCAAAGGAAAAAAATGTTCTACGCACTGGATGGCTGCGAATGATTTCAGGCAATTGTTTCCCGACGTGGAATTGCTGACGGAAAAAATAATTACGGATGAAAGCGGTCTCTATACAAGCGGCGGTGCGTTTTCTTTTTTAAACCTTATTTTGTATTTGGTAGAGAAATATTGTGGAAGAGAAGTTGCGGTTTTTTGCAGTAAATTATTTGAGATAGATATTGAACGGTATTCGCAATTGCCTTTTATGATCTTTAGCGGACAAAAAGATCACGAGGATGAACTGGTGAAAAATGCGCAATCATATATTGAGAAACATTACGTAGATAAACTTACGATAGACAGGCTCGCCATTCAGTTTTCGATCAGCCGCCGAAATTTTGAGCGACGGTTTAAAAAGGCTTCAGGCAACAGTCCTGTAGAATATATTCAGCGTGTAAAAATTGAAGCTGCAAAAAAGAGTCTGGAATCCTCACGCGAAAATATAAATGAAGTGATGTATGCGGTGGGTTATTCAGACAGTAAGGCATTCCGTACGATCTTCCGTAAGGTAACGGGCTTATCACCCTTGGAATATAAACAGAAATACAACAGGGAAAGAGTGTTCGTGTAAATACTATCCGAAGAAAATATAACAAACAACAATCCCTAAAATGATACTCACGAGTTCTGCAAACAAACTCGTTGCAACTACGTAACGTGTTTTTTTAATCGCAACCGCGCCGAAATAAACTGCAAGCACATAAAAAGTAGTATCGTGACTTCCGTTGAAAATTCCCGCAAGCCTTCCTGCAAAACTATCAGGTCCCAAGCCGCCTTCTGTAACCGGTTTTATAAGGTCAACCATTAAGCCTCTTGAACCGCTGCCGCTGAATGGCTTCATGATCGCGACCGGCAGTGCGTCTACAAAACGCGTATCCATATTGAAATAATTGAACGCATATTTTATTCCGTTGGTGATCATCTCCATTCCTCCGGAAGCCCTGAAAATACCAATGCCGACAAGCATTGCCACTAAATATGGAATGATCTTTACGGTGATCGTGAAACCTTCTTTTGCGCCATCAATGAAAGATTCATACACATTTACCTTTCTGAAAAACGCCAGTGAAATAAAAGTGATAATGATTGAAAATATGATCAATCCTCCAGCGGTGTTACTTACTACTTCCATTGTTTCTTTCGGCATGCGGCTGAATAAAAAAGTAAGACCTGATATTGCAGCCACAATTCCAATCACCCATGAAGTAAGCACAACATCCCATTTTATTTTTTGTATCAGCGTGCAAAGAATTAATCCGGAGATCATTCCACCATAAGTCGCAATTAATAAAGGAAGAAAAATATCTGTGGGATTTGCAGCATGTGCAGTTGCGCGGAATGCAATGATGCTTACAGGGATAATTGTGAAGCCTGCAGTGTTCAGCGTAAGAAACATGATCATCGCATTTGATGCACGTGTTTTATCCGGGTTGATCTCCTGCAATTCACTCATTGCTTTTAATCCAAGCGGTGTAGCAGCATTATCCAATCCCAGCATATTTGCAGAATAGTTCATTAGTATGCTCCCCATTGCTGGATGATCTTTCGGAATTTCAGGAAACAACCTGCTGAAAAAAGGGTTGATCAATTTGGAAAACATTCTTATTGCGCCCGCTTTCTCACCCACGCGCATGATGCCCAGCCAGAAGCACATCACACCCGTTAAGCCAAGAGAAATTTCAAATGCTGTTTTAGCGGAATCTGTGATCGCATTTACGGTAGCGGGAATAACCGTTGTATCTCCCAGGAAAATTAATTTCACCAGCATGATCACAAAGGAGACGACAAAGAATAAGATCCAGATGTAGTTTAAAACCATAAGTAGAATTTATGAATTACAAATTACGATTTATAAGAATGCTTGTTTTCATTGCTTATCAATAGAAGTTGAAAAAAGAACAATCAAAATCCCAAATCGTAAATCGTAAATCGTAATTTCGCCTCGTGAGCAAGAAATATGAATTACCGGAAATTGTGAACAGGAAAGCAAAGTTCAACTATGAATTCATCGAATCCTATAAAGCCGGTATAGTATTGACAGGAACGGAGATCAAATCAGTGAAAGAGGGAAAGGTGAATATGTCTGACAGCTTTTGTTATTTCCGCGCCGGCGAATTATGGATGAAAAACCTTCACATCTCTGAATATAAATTTGGTAATTACGCCAACCACGAGCCGCTGCGGATTAGAAAATTATTACTGACAAAAAAGGAAATGCGCAAACTGGAAAGCAAGATCAAGGAAAAGGGATTGACGATCGTTCCATACCGGATCTTTTTTAATGAACGCGGTCTTGCAAAAGTGGAAATTGAATTGTGCAAGGGAAAGAAATCATACGATAAGCGCGAAAGCCTGAAAGAGCGCGATACCCAAAAAGAGATCCAACGAGTTAAGAAAAGTATTCGAAGTTAATTGATGCAGAACTAGATAATTCTGAATGCTAATAAGTTTAACATTAATAGGCTTTCGCCCAAAGAGATTACTCTTAGTTTAGCTCTGTTTCCAGTTCCGTTTTGTGAATGACCAGCACGCTGATGCAGCAGAGTAACACTACGCAAGCTGATGCAAACATCAAGCCTCCATCGCCAACACCGGCGCCGTTTGGTTTGATGTTCACTTCACCGATCGTGAGGTGCATGCAAATTGCGCCAAACATCATTAAGCCACCAAGGATTGCACCACGCCATGCTGTTTTTGGAATCAACAACAGAATGATAGTAATGCATTCCAACAAGGCTACACCATAACGTCCCGCAGGATCCATACCAATCCGTCTGAAAATATAAACGGCTGTTGGCGCAGCAGTAAATTTCATAAAGGCAGAATATGCAAAGATTCCTGAAGCAACTAAACGGGTGATCATGTCGATAAGTCTAAGTCCGCTTTTCATAATGCATAAAATTTGGTTGCTATTAAGTTACCATATATCCCACACTTTCGCAAGAAAAATACACTTAATAAAAAAGAGGAACCTTTTGAGTTCCTCTTATATTTCGGTTTATAAAATGAATTTATTGAATAATACCTTCTGTAAGAACAGAAACGTTATTTTTTAAAACCTCTACAATGCCACTTTTAACTTTAAATTCCTGTTTCCCTGCAGCTGATTTTATTTTTACAATGCCTTCCACGATCGAAGCGATCATCGGCGCATGGTTATCCAAAACCTGGAATTTACCTTCCATTCCCGGGAACTGAACCGATTCCACTTCGCCTGAAAAAACTTTTAACTCCGGTGTAAGAATGTTTAATTGCATAATTTCAATTTGAAAATTATTTGATTTGAAAATTTGAGAATGAGTATAAGAAAATAATTTTCAAATTATCTCATTTTCAAATCTTCAAATCTTCAAATTATTATTTGGCTTCAGCCAATAATTTTTTCCCTTTTTCAATCGCATCATCGATCGTGCCTACTAAATTGAATGCTGCTTCAGGATATTCATCCACAGTTCCTTCCATGATCATTTCAAATCCTCGTAAGGTTTCTTCGATCGGAACAAACACACCTTTTAAGCCTGTAAATTGTTCTGCAACGTGGAAAGGCTGAGATAAGAATCGTTGAACACGGCGCGCACGGTGAACTACTAATTTATCTTCTTCACTTAATTCATCCATACCGAGGATCGCAATAATATCCTGTAATTCTTTATAACGCTGAAGGATCATTTTTACGCGTTGTGCAACACCGTAATGTCTTTCACCTAAAACCTGCGGATCTAATATTCTTGATGTAGAATCCAAAGGATCCACTGCTGGGTAAATCCCCAACTCTGCAATTTTACGGCTCAATACCGTTGTTGCATCTAAGTGAGCAAATGTTGTAGCCGGAGCAGGGTCAGTCAGGTCATCCGCAGGAACATAAACCGCCTGAACAGATGTAATAGAACCTGATTTTGTAGAAGTAATTCGTTCCTGCATTAATCCCATTTCCGTAGAAAGTGTTGGCTGGTATCCTACTGCTGAAGGCATACGACCTAACAATGCGGATACTTCGGAACCGGCTTGAGTAAAGCGGAAAATATTATCAACGAAAAATAAGATATCGCGTCCTTTTCCGTCGCCATCTCCGTCGCGGAATTGTTCTGCGATAGTTAATCCCGACAAAGCAACTCTTGCTCTTGCTCCTGGCGGCTCGTTCATTTGTCCGAACACCAACGTCGCTTTAGATTCAAGTAATGCGTTTTTATCTACTACGCTCAGATCCCAGTCTCCTTTTTCCATGGAGTGCTTGAACGCTTCGCCATATTTAATTACATCCGATTCAAGGAACTCGCGTAAAAGATCATTTCCTTCCCGTGTTCTTTCGCCAACACCTGCAAACACTGATAATCCGCCGTGTCCTTTCGCAATGTTGTTTACCAGCTCCATGATCAAAACTGTTTTTCCAACACCTGCACCGCCGAACAAACCGATCTTTCCTCCTTTTGCATAAGGCTCGATAAGGTCGATCACTTTGATACCTGTTAAGAGTACTTCTTTTGATGTTGCGAGATCTTCGTATTTAGGTGGTTTTCTATGGATAGGATAACCGCCTTTTTTGCTCACTTCGCCAATCCCGTCGATCGCAGTTCCGATCACGTTGAATAAACGACCCTTGATGGCATCACCTGAAGGCATAATGATCTGGCTGCCGGTATCAATTACCTCAGCGCCTCGTGTAAGACCTTCGGTAGCATCCATCGCCACGCAACGAACAGCGTCTTCACCCAAATGCTGCTGGCATTCCAGCACCACTTCCGAGCCATCATCTTTCTTTACAATAAGTGCGTTTAAAATTTGCGGAAGAGATGAACCTTCGCCGCTGAATGATACGTCCACTACCGGACCAATGATTGAAATAATTCTACCTACGCTTGCCATATTATGCAGTCTTTTTGATTTAAAAATTCGGTGCAAAAATACATTTAAGTACCTGCTTTACAAAATAGAAGGTGTAAAGTTGCCAACAAATAAAGATTTAGTAATTTTTGGTGAAAACCTGTAGTTTACAGAATGGGTTTATGTATTTATTTGTATTTTTAAAAAATGAAATTGACGCGAAAAATCGGCTTCTTTTTACTTTCTATATTGCTGATCAATAACACTGTTGCGCGGGCGCAAAACAATCGCTGCGGTACAATGAATGTGCTTTCTCGTCATCTTCAGCAAGATCCTTCTTTACAACATCAAAGAGAAGTGCTGGAGGATGCAATTCAGCGATATATACAAGATAATGCGTCGAAAACCCAGGTCCCCGCAATCATTACTATTCCCGTTGTTGTACATGTTGTTTGGAATGCTACTCTGGAAAATATATCTGATCCGCAGATCCATTCGCAGATCGACCGGTTAAATAAAGATTACAGGAAATTAAATACGGATATGGTGCCTTCCAGCCATCCATTTTATGCGCTTGCGGGAGATGCAGGAATTGAATTTTGCCTGGCAACAATTGATCCCAACGGCAATCCGACTTCAGGAATAACACGAACTCATACTAATTCAATAGACTTTACAGAGGATGATAAAGTAAAATCAAGCAGTACAGGTGGGATCGAGGGATGGGACCCGGAGAATTACCTGAATCTATGGGTGTGTAACCTTGCAGGAGATCTTCTGGGATATGCTCAGTTTCCAACCGACCTGGGTACTTTTCCTGAAACGGATGGTGTGGTGATCAAATATTCAAATTTCGGAACCGTAGGCACGTTGACCACCAACTACGATCTTGGAAGAACAGCCACGCATGAAATTGGTCATTGGTTTAATTTACAGCATATCTGGGGAGATGATTCCAATCTTGATGATAATTGTGACGTGGGTGAATGTGCAAGTTCCGATAATGTTGCAGATACTCCCAACCAGTGTGATGCAACCACCAATTGCCCGTCGCATTCTTTTGCTTTTGTAACGGACGACTGTACACCCGGCAACCCGGGAATAATGTATGAAGATTATATGGACTATACTTATGACGCGTGCATGGTGATGTTTACAAACGGGCAGGTGACGAGGATGAGGGCGGCGTTAACTTTAGCTAGAACAGCTATACTTTCTTCCTCTAAATGCGGACCGGCAACACTGGTCAATCAGCAATTAAATCATCCTTTAAAAATTTATCCGAATCCTGTAGAAAATTATTTAACGATTGAAGGTTTGCCGCAAACAAGATCTAAAACATTTACGGTGGATATTTATAATGTAATTGGGGAGAAAGTTTATTCTACTGTGCTGAAGGCAGCCGACCACCTGATTGAAATGATAGGTTTTAAAACAGGCACTTATTTTATGACAATCAATAATGAGGAATTTTCTGTAACACAAAAGCTTACGGTGGTGAAGTAATTGTAATGTGATAACATCTCACCATTTATCTTTCTCATCTAAAAATTTATTCTGCAATAGCTTCTTCGCCCTATGCAATTGTACTTTGATCGTGCCAATAGGAATTCCAAGTTCTTCGGAGATCTCTTCATAACTATACTCTTTAAAATACCGCAATGCGATCACTCTTGAAAAAATTTCATCCATCGTGCTCACTGCATGTTGCATTTTATCTATGCGCTGAGATTTAATAAGGTCGAGTTCGGGATTTGTGCCCGTAATAAAATCGAGGTTATCGAGAACGGTTCCGTCATTATTTTCAAGAGAAACTTTATCTATCTTTTTTTTGCGAAGAAAATCAATGCATGTATTGGAAGTGATCTTGTACAGCCAGGTAGAAAAAGCATATTCCGGAGAATATTGGTCGAGGTGATCAAAGGCTTTTGAAAAAGATTCTATCATCAGATCCTCAGCATCTTCAGGCGATCTCACAATTTTCAGAATTAAATAATAAACTGACTTGCGGTATTTTTCCAGCAAAGCCGTATAAGCTTTCTGGTCGCCCTTCCTTGCACCATCCAGCAATGCAATATCAATTTTGTTATGACTTTTTAATGCCAATTTTTTGTTCTTTTAAAAAAGCTGATGCATCCTAACCCAATTGT
>JAQBNI010000065.1 GCA_028288625.1 Bacteroidota bacterium
ACCTGTTAATTTCCGAAACACTTTGAATATAATCGAAAACGGAGGGCACAAATTGTATAACGGTTGTTTTGATTTCGGTAAGCCATTCCACAAACTTTGGAATATCCTCAATTACTTCATTATGAGGACGAAGATACACCGACGATTCTCCAACAGTTATGGGAAATAATAATTCCAGGATCGAATCTACGAAGCCAATAGTTGTTTTTTGCGGGATCACATCCTCCGGAAGAAATCCGAAATGATCCTTAAACCAATTGAATTGAGAAACAATATTTTCATGAGTGATCTTAACCGCTTTTGACATTCCGGTACTGCCGGAGGTATACATAATATAAGCTGGATCGGCAGGAGAAAGCAAGGGCATTTCTGTTACCTCTGCTGAAATCATTTTACTTTTGAGAGTTTCCCGGTCAATGCAGTAAGGCGACAGAAAATCCGGGTTTGTTTTTTCAGATATTAAAACCGTCGTTCCACTGTCTTCAATAAAGGAATTGATACGCTGCAGGGGAACAGAAACTTCTATAGGCAGTACAACAGCTCCTGCTTTTAGTATAGCAAGAATTGCAATTACCAGTTCAGAAGAAGAAACCAAAGAAACGCCAACAGTATTTCCGGGTTTTATTTCACATTCATTTATAAGATAGCTTGCAAGCGCGTCGGAATATTTATCGAGCAATGAATAGCTGATTTTCAAATCCCTGTAAAAAACAGCTGTTTCATTTCCTTTGTTATTTACACACTTTGCGAACAGAAACGGTAATGTTGCAGATGTATCAGTTTTACGCCCTGTAAAAAGACCGATCATTTCTTTTTGTTCCCCAGGACTCAATAATTTCAGGTCCCCCGCTGTGCCGTCCAGGTTATTGATAACCTCGGTACACAACAAAATGAAATGCGAGGAAAACTGCTCAATAAACTGCCGCTCGTATTTATTTTTATATGAAAAGGAAAATTTGAGAGTACCGTCCCCGGGGAGTATATCGATCCAGAGTGATGTACGTTCTTTTGTTTTTTCGGGTGCAACACCTATCCTTGCATCAGAAAGACCGATCTGAAAAAGCAACTCATCTGCTCTCTTTTCCTGTTCTTTAACAGAAGAAATTAGCTCGTCATAGGAATAACCCTGGTACTTATATGCTTCTAAAACCGTTTGACGGAATGTATTAAGTAGCTCTTTAAGATGAGCTCCCGAAGAAAATTCAGTTCTTAAAAAGATCGTATCCGGATCTTTCCTGTCTGAGGGAGCTAAATTAAGGCTCCCGGTTCCAACTAAAACATCCTCACCTCCACTATATTTATTCAAAACTACACCCAACACGGTTAAGAAATAAATAAATTGGCCAGCTGCTGTTTCGCCGCTAAGCTTATTTATTTTATCGTATATAACAAAAGGAAGCTCAGCAATAAATGTGTGACTCTTTTCATTACCATTATGTTCCGCACCAAGCAAACCAATTTCAGGTAATGGCCCCGATAATTTTTTTGCCCAGTATTTATCTGCTATCGCATTTTTAAGCATCACACTAAAGTCTTTAAATTCTCAACTTCAAAATTGCTTTGTACAACCTGATTTTTTTCATTCAAAATCAAAACTTTAGGTTTATGGGTTTTTATTTCCTCTTCATTCACCTGTGTATAGCTCATGATAATGACGCGGTCGCCAAGCTGCGCAAGCCTTGCGCAGGCGCCGTTCAAACCAATCGTCCCGGACCCTCTTTCTCCTGGTATAACATAGGTCACAAAACGTTCCCCATTATTTACATTAACAATATGAACCTGCTCATTTATGTGAAATCCACATAAATCAACAAGATCCATATCTATTGTGCAGCTTCCTTCATAGTATAGATCAGCACTGGTTATCTTTGCCTGGTGGAGCTTGGAATTCATTACGATGTGATTCATATTTTTTATTTTAAAAATTAAACTTAATATCAAATTTTGTCTGGCTCACATTATGGGTATGTGTAATCTTTTCTTTTGCCTTTTTGAAAGCGTTTGCTATATGAATATATTCCTTTTCATCGGAAGGCGTATCTATGATAATAGATTTGACACCGCTTAAAACATATGAAGCAATTACATCCGCTATTTGTACATAATCCCCAACGTAATAAGGGCAGTCAGCCTGGAAGCCTTTAAATGGCTTCATCCAGTATCTTTTATCCGTTGCATTTTCTGCTTCTGCATAAGATTTAAGCTCTTTTTTCCATTCTGAATCGGTATTTGTCATGGAATATTCAAGCATCATTTCACCTTCCTCATTTTCGGGGAATAAACGACAAACAAATTCCCATGCAGCGGGTTCCGTTTCTCTTGTAACAATACCAAAATAGACTCCTTCCTGCTTTATAAACGAAGGATACTCCGAACTGATTTCGTTTAATGGCTTTCCCATCATAATATGAACGGCACCAACTTTTATTGCGGTCATCTTTGCAGCAGCCGATGCTCCTGCAACATAAAATTCGGGTTGCAACGCCTCCGGAATTTTCGGTAAAAGTTGCATGTTATTGACAACATAGAAGTTTCCGCTGTAACTTACAGGCTCTCCGGTTAAAAGAAGTTTTATAATCTCAATATATTCTTCCAGCCTTTTATAACGGTCATCATGTTCAAGATTATCATTAAATGATTGCATATCATTCTTTGAAGTACCGGTAACGCAATTAATAAATGATTTGCGGCCAAAGATGTATGCAAACGATGAAATCATTTTTGCCGCCGAAAAAGGATGCATATAAAGAGGATTTACCGCTATTAGAGGTGAAAGGCTTTGCGTATCGGAAAAAAGAGTCTGGGCTACCAGCCAGGTATCAACATAAATATCATTACCGGTAAATATAAGATTACCGGAATAGCCATATTTTTCACTGAGTCTGATGGTGTTTTTTATGTTTTCCCAATATAACTTTACATCTAATGTCCGTGGACTGATTGTAAATACATCAATAACTCTATCAGGAAGATCTATTTTCATAAAATGGGTTTAGTTAGAAGGAAAAATTTCCAAGTTCACTGATCTGTTCCCCATCTTCACGCAAAACATCGATCTCGAAAATTCGTTGGGATTGATTATCAATAAGCGAAAGCAATAATTTTTTAAATTTTAGCAATAAGAGCTCTGCTTCTTCATCACTAAAAAAAACTGTCTTATGATCAAATATTATTTTTAAATCCCATGCATCATTAAAATCCAAAATATGAATATCGAGATCATCCATTTGTTCCAAACCTTTCATATATACAATGTCCGCAGGGCTTTCACCCAGTTGCGAATTGTAAAATATTTTTTGATATGAAAAAGTTGTATTGTAAAGATTGCCTTTATGATTTATTGCCTCGATAGCATCCAAGATAGGAAAACGCATGTGTTTTATGCAAGAAATGAGATCAGTCTTGACCAGTTTTATTAACTCGCCTATCGTTAGTGCATTGTTATAACTTAAATGCAATGGAAAAACATTAAAATAGGGCCCAACAAACTTTTTTGCCTTTTTGCCGGACCTGTTCAGAACGGGAATTCCAACAATAAAATCAGTTGATAAAAAAATACCAGAAAAAAAAATGTATAAGGCTGAGATAAAATAATGAAATACGGTGACCTCATGAAGTTTACAAAACAATTCTATTTTTTGAAAATCACTTCTTTTGAAAATCACTTCTTTTCGTCTAGAAAGCAAACTGTTATTTTCATTGCCTTCTTTCAACATTAAAGGATGTGATTCCTTTTTTATCATCTCGAGCCAGAATTGACGGTCTTTTGCATACATTTCTGAATTACGGTATTCCTGTTCTCCAGCAACGTATTCAGGGAAATAGGAATGAATTACTTCAACAGGTAAATTATTCTTTATCCTTTTAGAATACTCCGCACATAAATCATTGAACATAAGCGAAAAGGAAAACCCATCAGCAATTACGTGATGAAATTTTAAAAACCAATAATATCTATTATCAGAATGTTTTAATAATGCCGATTGGTATAGTCTTCCATCAAGATCTATT
>JAQBNI010000074.1 GCA_028288625.1 Bacteroidota bacterium
ATCCGGAATTTTTGCAACGCTTTCCGCAGCATATCATTGCTTCTTATCTTGGCGTTACTAAGGAAACTCTTAGCCGTATCCGCCACCAGGCAGAGAAGAAATAAAATTGCTCTTACATTTTTTTTTATTTTCTTTTGATTCTGTTATCATTTGTCAACAGATTTTTTTATCATTTATC
Source organism: Bacteroidota bacterium (assembly GCA_028288625.1). Taxonomy (GTDB): domain Bacteria; phylum Bacteroidota; class Bacteroidia; order Chitinophagales; family JADIYW01; genus JADJSS01. The sequence continues at coordinate 179 of JAQBNI010000074.1, forward strand.
ATCGTTTTGAATTCTTTCTATGATGCACCTTTATGCTCTATCATTATTAACATCAAAAAAAATAAAATTATGAATAACAACAAATCAAGCGGCATCTGGGACTCAAAAGAATGCGTATTAATTTTGATCGATTATCAGCCGGGAGTGATGAGCTTTATCCGGTCAAGCGATCCCAAACTCGTCGAACTCAATGCCCGCTATCTCGCTAAGACGGCACTGGCTTTCGATATTCCCATCATCCTAAGCACGGTCGGTGTAGAGATGGGTGTCAACCAGCCGACGATTCAATCGCTTCGCGACGAAATTCCAAACGTGCCGGAAATCGATCGGTCCTCAATGGACTCGTGGGCAGATGCGAACTTTTTCAAGGCGGTTAAGGACACCGGGCGCAAGCGGTTGGTGATGTGCGGAATTCTAACGGAGGTTTGCCTGGCTTATCCTGTGGTTAACGCGTTGAAGGACGACTACGAAGTCAGTATTATAGCCGATGCCTCCGGTGGTTCAACAAGGGAAACGCACGACATCGCTGTCTCGCGGATGATCCAGGCAGGCGCAGTTCCAAATACAACTATCGCCATGATCACCGAATGGTTTCGCGATTGGTCGGGACCACTTGCTCCTGCTGCCCGCGAGATTATTGTGCCGCTCGTGAAGGAAACAGCAATCGTGCAAGATATATATCCCCGTATCGAGGCAGCCAAAGCGGCTGACGCACGGGCAGCTGCGCAGACGCACGCGACGACTACATAAGTCAGACATGCTATGCGGAATAAATAAATTATATACACATGAAAAAGAAAATCAGTTTCTCAACATTAGGGCACAGAGCCGACATTGGCGAATATATGATCAATCGCATATTACCAAACAGGTATGCTGATGCAGTAGGTCCGTTTGTATTTCTTGACCATGCGCTGCCAATGAAACATTCGCCGGGCGAACCGGTTAAAAAAGCGAATGGAAGTGGTGCACACCCTCACCGCGGCATTGCCACCTTAACTTATATTTTGAATGGTGAAGCCGACCATCTTGACAGCAAGGGACATCACGCCAAAGTAAGGTCAGGCGGAGCACAGTGGATGAAAGCCGGCAACGGAATTATTCACGATGAAGTGGTGAATGTTGATCCTCAAACCAACGATCTGCTTACGCATGCTTTTCAATTCTGGATCAATCTTCCTGCAAAACAAAAAGCCGAATTGCCGGAATATCTTCCCATACAGGCCAATGAAATTCCGCAACAAATGTTGAGTGATAAAGGAGGATGGATCAAAGTAATTGTGGGTGAATATGAAAATTTAATTTCCAAAATTCCAAATTATTCAAAGCAGTTTTTATATCACATTCATTTGGTAGCAGGAAAACAATTTTCTCTCTCCACAGAAAAAGGATTTGAATATGCCGCGTTTCTGCCGCTGCACAATGCAGTGATCAACGATACTGAATTTGCAGCCGGTGAATTCATTGAATTTGACAGGAATGGCGGAACGATTGAAATCAACAACAACTCCGAAGTAGCGATTGATATTATTGTTTTTGGAGGAGAAAGATATACAGAGCCAATTGTAGCAGAAGGACCTTTTGTAATGAACAGCCGACCTGAAATTGCCGAGTCGTATCGGGATTTCCACGAGGGTAAATACGGTAAGATAAATTATAGCACGGAAAACTAAAAAATAAAACAATTTGTTTTTAGTCACCTATGTATCTATGTGGTTAAAATTTTCGAACGAACTAAAATAAAAAACACACGTTATATAAATCATATGGAAATAGGCATTGATAGTTTCGCAGCCATGTTCAGCGGCAACAGCAGCAAATCTATAAGTGATACCGATGCACTTGCACAATTGTTGGAGAGAATAGAGCAGGCAGATCGTATAGGTCTTGATATATTTGGAATCGGGGAGCATCACCGGAAAGGTTTTCTGGATTCTGCTCCGACACTGATTCTCGCTGCGGCTGCTGCGCGCACCAAACAGATACGTCTTACCAGTGCCGTTACTGTGTTGAGCGCAGCTGATCCTGTAAGAGTATTTCAAAACTTTGCAACACTGGACCTGATCTCAAACGGTCGCGCAGAAATGGTTGTTGGACGAGGTTCATTCATTGAAGCTTTTCCGCTGTTTGGCTATAACCTGCAGGATTATGATGAGCTGTTTGCAGAAAAACTAGATCTCCTCCTAAAAATTCGCGACAATGAATTTGTAACATGGGCAGGTAAATTCCGCCCTGCTCTAAAAAATCAACCGGTCTATCCAAGACCACAGCAAGATCCATTTCCTATTTGGCTGGGTGTTGGCGGTACACCTGAATCCTTTGTTCGCGCCGGCACTTTAGGGCTGCCTTTAATGGTTGCTATCATTGGCGGTGAAACACATCGCTTTCGACCGTTGGTAGATCTTTATCGAGAAGCAGGAAAAAAAGCGGGACATCAACCTGAAAAATTAAAAGTAGGGGTGCACTCACTCGGTTATGTAGCAAATACTACACAAGAGGCAATGGATGGCTTTTACCCGGGATATGCCGAGGCAATGACGAAGGTTGGAAAAGAACGCGGCTGGCCGCCAATGACACGCGGCAGGTTTGAAGCACAGGCAGGACCTGAAGGAGCATTGCTAGTGGGTAGCGCCGGGGAAGTGGCTGAAAAAATTCTCCGGCATTCGGATGCGCTCGGCGGAATTTCCCGGCTGACTTTCCAGATGGACACTGCCGAATTGCCGCATGAAAAACTATTGGAGTCTATTGAAATAATCGGGGCACGCGTAAAGCCTTTAGTTCAAAATAAAAAGAATAAAGATCAGGCAAAAGAAACAGAGGTTCATAAATAGATCAATCATATGATCACCAATATCGATTCTCTTTAATTTAAATTTTTCACTTTATTAAAAATCTTTGAGTAAATTTAAATTGATAATCAATTTATCACCTTTACGTATCTGACTATCCTGTGATCCTTCTTCGAACAATATTATTTAAATAACGTTTCACAAATAAATTACAACAATGCTCGCACCAGGCACACAAGCGCCGGAATTTGAACTCCACTCTACTCCGGATCAGAAATTAAAATTGAATGATTTGCGCGGTAAAAAAATTGTCCTCGCATTTTATCCTGCAGACTGGAGCCCTGTATGCAGCGATCAGATGGCGCTTTACAATGAAATGCATAAAATGTTTTCAAAGCACAATGCACAAGTCATCGGAGTATCGGTGGATAGCAAATGGTGCCATTTGGCTTTTAGCGGCGACCGCAAATTTCATTTCCCACTGCTTGCAGATTTTGAACCCAAGGGTGCAATTTCCAAATTGTATGATGTTTATGATGAAAAGGAAGGAGAATCCCAGCGCGCCTTATATGTAATAGATGAAAACGGCATCATCCGCTGGAGTTACTTGTCTCCAAAGGGCATGAACCCGGGCGCTGATGGAATACTAAATGCGCTCGAAGAATTAGATAAATCAAAATAATTATTATGTCACAATTACATCCGGCTGTAAACAGCAAAGATTACATCCAGGGAAATCATTCGGCTTCGCTGGAATTAGTAGAATACGGAGATTATCAATGTCCTTACTGTGGTCGTGCTTATCCGATCATAAAAAAGATACAGCAAAAGTTGGGTGATGATCTGAAATTTGTTTTCCGGAATTTTCCGTTATCGGATATGCATCCTGATGCTTTCAACGCAGCGATAGCAGCAGAAGCGGCTGCAATGCAAAATAAATTCTGGGAGATGCATGATATTATTTTTGAGAATCAGCAGGAATTGGATGGGGAAAGCTTATTTGTTTACGCGGATTCCATTGGACTGGATGTAGAGCGTTTTAAAAAAGATATTCAGAATGATGCGCTCGTTGCTAAAGTGGAACAGGATTTTGAAAGCGGTGTCAGGAGCGGCGTAAACGGCACACCTTCATTTTATATAAACGGTGAAAAATATAACGGTGATTGGGAAGAACATGCATTCACAGAGTATTTGAAAAGCCAGTTAGAAGTTATTAAATAAGATGATTAGAACGCAGGTGGAGTCAGCTTAAAGCTTCCATCGTCAACATCCTTTATAAATTGTATCACACCGTTCATATACACCTGCTGATCATCCCACATCGATAAATGGCTTCCATTCGCGCAGTAAAGATATCGCCCGTGCTGAACCAGTTTGCTTTGTTCTTCCATTGCCTTCGGATCCATCGTGTCATATTTCGCGCCGATCATCAACGTAGGTTTTTTAATTTCTCTCAATCTCTTTTTTACATCCCAATAAGTTAGTCTGCCGCCGATGCCAAATTCTGATGGTCCCTGCACCATGGTATAAATTTCTCCATTAACATGTTTCAATGCACGAATAAATCCATCCGGCCATTCTTTTAACCTGCAAATATGTTGGTGATAAAAATTCGGCGTCAGTAATTCCATATATCGCGGATTTGCAAAATCTCCTTTCGCTTCAATAGCTTTTATTTCACCCAGCACTTTCGGATCCATTTGTTTCGACAAAACTTCTTCCGCGTACTTTCCGTAATCCGGGCAGCTTGCCATCATATTTGAAACGATCAAGCCCTTCATGTTTTGCTGATACTTCAACGCATATTGCATACCGACTATGCCTCCCCATGAATTTCCAAGGATGTAAAAATTGGATGAATCTGCACCTATAGCTTTTCGTACCTGCTCTACTTCTTCCACAAACCTGTCAACCGTCCACAGACTGCTGTCCTTCGGCTGATCGCTGTAATAAGAGCCCAGCTGATCGTACTCGTAAAATTCAAATCCTTCCCTTTGAAAAAATGTTTCAAAACATTCCATGTATTCATGTGTCAGTGCCGGTCCGCCGTGTAGGAGCAAAATTTTTATTCGCGGGTTATTGCCAAATCGTTTCGTCCATACTTTAAAATTTCCAACAGGCGTTGTGATGGGGATCATTCTTACACCTGCGGATTCAACAGCAGTATCGCCGTAATTAAAATATTTCGAAACCGGCATGTTGCTGCTTTCTGATTGTTCATGTGCAGGTTTGCACGACACGATAAATAACAGAGTCAAAGAAAATAAAAGAGTGCGCATACAAATGTATTTATTCAAAAATACGAAATTTATGAACTGAATTCAATTCACACAGTTTATACTTTTAATTTATATTTACAACCTAAAACAAAAAGATGGAAACAACAGATAAAACGGAAGTAACCGTCCAAACAACAATTAATGCCCCTGTAGAAAAAGTCTGGAAGCTTTGGAGCGATCCACAGCACATCACTGGTTGGTGCAATGCTTCCGACGACTGGCACGCACCTTATGCGGAAAATGATCTGCGAAATGGCGGGAGCTTCAAAACTACTATGGCGGCAAAAGATGGCAGCATGCAGTTTGATTTTGGAGGCATCTACTCGAATGTTAAAGAGCATGAATTAATAGAATATGCCATAGGAGATGGAAGAAAAGTAAGGATCGAATTTTCCGGCGATGGAGATCAAACAACAGTGATCGAAACTTTTGAAACGGAAAATACACACCCGGTTGAAATGCAGAGAGAAGGATGGCAATCCATTCTTAATAATTTTAAAAAATATGTAGAATCAAATAATTAATATGGCAGCAGTTAAAAATTCTCAACAAAAAATCAAACCTTGTTTATGGTTTGATAACAATGCAGAAGAAGCGGTGAAATATTACACCTCCATTTTTAAAAGATCAAAGATCAAAACAATTTCGCATTATGGAAAGGGCGCGCCCATGCCTGAAGGAACTGTACTTACAGTCGATTTCGACCTGGAAGGACAGGAATTTTTGGCGCTCAACGGCGGCCGATTTACAAATTCACGGAAGCGATTTCATATATGGTGTATTGCAAAACACAAAAAGAAATTGATTACTACTGGGATAAATTATCTAAAGGTGGAGAAAAAATTCAATGCGGTTGGCTGAAGGATAAATACGGTTTAACGTGGCAGGTCGTTCCCGCAGTTATGGAAGAATTGATGTCAAAAAAGAATCCGGAAAAAACTTCCCGCATGATGCAGGCTTTGATGAAGATGAAAAAACTCGACATCAAAAAATTGAAAGCTGCCTACGCAGGAAAGGGAAAATAAAGTAAATTATAGTATACAGCATTCCCCCTTATCAAGGGGGATTGAGGGGGATGTGTCGATTACATCACAACCATTTCATCCTTCCATTGTTACACATTTATCTGATCAACATGTTTCCAATATGATAATTAACCAATGGTATTTAGCTTGCGTGTTGGATGAATTAAATCATCAGAATCCGCTGAAGAAAAAGATCTGCGGGGAGGAGATTGTCATTTTCAAAACAAAGAGCGGTGAAGTTGGGGCGTTGGAAAATCGCTGCTGTCATCGCAATGTTAATCTGTCACTCGGTTATGTTCAGGACGAAAACATTAAATGCGGTTATCATGGATGGGAATATAATTGCGATGGCAAATGCGTGCTGATTCCGTCATTGCCGGACGATGAAAGAATTCCTTCATCGGCAAGAATAAAAAAATATACGGTCGAGGTAAAATATAAATCTGTTTGGGTGTGGATCGGTGATGAAGAAAAAACAGATCATACTTTAATTCCGCCGATGCATGAAATGGATGAATACCCGATGGTCTACAACTATCATTTTTTAAATGCTGATCTGCAACTGGTGGCGGAAAGTTTGTTTGATGCGTATCACATCAATCATGTGCACCGCAATTCTATTAAGGGAATGATGGGCGCTTTGAAAGATGAGCGTATGGATTTTAATGTGCATGTTTCGGAAAATTCTATTACCGGGAGTTACTTCCGCGATAACGATCGCAGCTTGTTTGAAAAAGTTTATTTCGGATTTAATAAAAAAGTGGAAACGCATTTTGGTTTCTGGTTTCCGAATATTTCAAAGCTCGACATTCGCTTTAAAAAGCGGCACATGGTGATCTATGAGCATTATTACCAGGTAGATGAAAATACGGTTTCAATGTGCCAGATCACTTTATGGAAAAACATTTTAGATCTTTTTCCGCCGTTTGCAAAATGGTTCATGTTGCGTAAATCTCTTGCCATTGTTAGTGAAGACATCGAATTCCTGGAGAATAATAAAAAAGTAAAAGAAGAAACCGGGAAGAAAGATCTTTTAATAAAATCCGATGAAGTAACATTTGAATTCCTAAAGTTATGGAAACGCAAAACAATGCCGCATGAGAGCCTGGTGGAGAGAGAAAATTAAACGGAAGCTTAAAAATTATAAAGTTGCTGTAAACACAGTTGATTTATCCTTGCCTGTTCATCTTTCTTCTTTAAAAAAAGTGGCTATCATCGGTGGTGGCATCGCAGGATTAAGCGCCGCTGCAAATCTTTCGGAACGCGGTTTTGAAGTTACACTCTTTGAAAAAAATAATTACCTGGGAGGAAAATTAGGATCGTGGAGTTTTCAAAGTCATGGAGAAACACTGCAGGCGGAACACGGCTTTCATGCATTTTTCCGCCAGTATTACAACTTGCGAAATTTTATGAAGAAGATAGATGTGTACAAACATCTTATTTCCATCGATGATTATATTATATTATACAAGGACGGTAAACGGCAAGGTTTTGCAGGCATCGACAAAACGCCGGGATTAAATATTATGGATCTAAGAAAGAAGGGTGTTTTTAATTTTTTTACTTTTCTGAATCCGTTTGCATTTTCATTTTTGCAATTATTAAAATATCATCCCGAAAAAACATTTAAAAAATTTGACAATGTAAGCTTTGCGCAATTTGCAAAACGCACCTTTATGCCGAAGCGAATGCGTTTAGTCTTTAATAGTTTTTCGCGGGCTTTTTTTGCACAACCGGAAAAGATGAGCATGGCGGAACTGATCAAGGGTTTCCATTTTTATTTTTTGAGTAATGATGATGGGTTGATGTACGATGTACTGGATGATGATTTTAATACAACATTTTTAAAACCGGTTGAGCATTTTATTCTCCAGCATAACGGCAAAATAAAATTGAATACTGAAATCAATTCCATAGAGTATAAGAATGAAAAATTTATTGTGGATGATGAAATTTTTGATTACTGTATTTTATCTGCTGATGTAAAACACGTGAGATCATTGGTAGAAAAGAGTAAGGGTTTGGCGGAATTCCCTTCATTCCGAAAAAATATCGGAGAATTAAAATGTACAGACCGGTATGCCGTGTGGCGGATCTGGACGGATAAATTTGAACAAGATGATACGCTGCCGTACTTTATTTTTACTGACAGGCTGCAAGCACTCGACAGTATCACTTTCTATCATAAAATGGAAAAAGAATCGACAGTATGGAGTGAAAAAAATCAGGGCGGGATTTTTGAACTGCATTCTTATTCGCTTCCTGATGATTTAAAAGAAGATCACGTTATCAAACAGCAATTACTGGAAGAGTTTTATCATTACTTTCCGGAGCTGCGTGGCATGCAGATCATTCATGAGTATTTTCAGCATCGCGATGATTTCCCCGCCTTTCATTTAGATCAGCATAAAAATAGACCGACTGTAAAAACGGAAATTCCGAATTTATTTTTAGCAGGCGATTGGGTGAAGCTGCCTGTTCCTGCTATGCTGATGGAAGCCGCTTATACAAGCGGCGCTATGGCAGCGAATTGTATTTTTACAAAAGAACACTTGCAGGAAAATCTTTTGGAAAGTGTTTATGGTTATGGGTTGCTGTCGAAGGAATAGCTATTCTTTTTGTTTCCGGATCTTTCCCAACTCTTCAATATCTAAAAGATCTTTTAATCTTCCGGTAGCTTTTTTAGATTCGATAAGATGATTAAAATGTAGATATGGAATTATAATGCTGGATACAACAATATGTTCGGCTGCATCATAACACTTTTCAAATCCAATTTTTTCTAGTCCTTTAGGCATTCCTATGATATCTACATAAAATCCATTATCCAGTATGATTTCACAAAATCCTGCAGCTAATGGAAGATCAGTAAATGCTTCCATCCCCTCCATATTTAATACTTTGAGCGCATCAATAAATTTTAACCGGTTTTCATTTGTATCATGAAGCCAGATGTCTATATCGCCTGTCGTTCGTGAATATCCGTGTAAGTTGGTAGCAAATCCACCTATCAGTATATACTCAACTTTAAATTGATTTAAACTTTTAAAGAATGACAAAATATCATTGTCGTAAATATCCATCAATTATTTTTTTTTCTGAAGATGTATTTTGCCGTTGGAGCTTTTAGGGGTTTGCCGCCATTTAATTTTATGGAAGTATCAATTAGTTTTAATAGGAAGAGAAAACGTTCATTTGCATCTTTCCCGAAATTGCGTTCTACATTGCCATTTTCGCCGTCTGTATGAATGAATATTTTTGGCATACTGCAAATTAATCATTATTTCTATAGAGATGAATTATTTACTATCCCATGTTTCAATAAATTTGATCAGCACTTCCTTCACAGCTTCTAAAGCTTCAGGGTCAATATGCTCGATCGTATCCAATCGCGTGTGATAACATGGATCGAGTTTATCGGAGCACATGCCAATCACACAAACCGCCGGCAATCCCAGGATATGAAAAGCAGAAGCATCGCTTGCGCCAACTGCTAACGGTAATTTTTTGTAAGGTATATTAACTGCTTTAAAAGCATCTTCCACTAACTGCACATTTTCCTTTTTGTAAAACACAAGCGTATTTGTTTCTGATGTTGCAATGGTCAGGTGTTCTTTATTCTTGATGGTATCGAGGTTAAACAGAAATGCTTTCTCATCTAGCAGCTGCTGTTTATGTACCTCCGCATAAGCAAATGCGCCGCGCAACGCTGCCTCTTCAGAACCAAAACTGATCAGGCGCAATCTTGTATGCTGCAATTTTCGCGCAGAAAAAACTTTTGCCATTTCTACAGCTAGTGCAACACCGGTTAAATTATCTGACGCGCCATGCACAACCTCTTCGCCATGCATATCATAAAACACGATCAAAATTGGTGTCATTATTGCAAACAACCACCAGATATTGGTAAACCATGCTGCTTGAATAAAAATATTGAGGAATGCGAAAATACCCATCAGCACAATTTGAAATCCTGCAATGACTGATAAAACGGCACCAGGATGCTTTAATTTGTACCACCATTTAAATTCTTTTACACTATCAATATGTCCGGCAACTATTAAAGTAGTTTTTGCTGTTTGCAGCGGCTCTATATTTCCAATTACATTCCACGAAGTTTTTTTAGGAAAAAGAAAGTCAAGCCAGTGACGATAGGTAACAAAATGTCCAAAAAATAATATAGTATTCAGCAAGCCGAGCACGCCCGCAATACGCACATCAACTTTTAGAAGTATCAGAACGAGCACATAAATAATACAGAAGATCTTTAAAGATTGGAAATGTGATTCAAGAGGAGATTCAAATTCTTCGACAACCACATTGTCGCAATATTTTTTCAGGATATCCGCCGTATAATATTGTGCATTTTTTTCCTGTTCGCTTCCGAAGTACCTGCCTCCGAAGCGTGTGATAATATCCTGTATGTAAATAAGCATAAGTCAATAATCTTGTATGAAAAGTATGTATTTTAATTAATTTAACTCACTGTTTACAGTTATTTTTTAATCTTTTTGTGAGATTGGACATTTATATTGAATGATAATCAATAATTTTGCAGCCAAACCATTAAGATGAAAGGATTACAATTCTTCAGAGATATAAAAACTGCCTGGAAATCTATATGGTCCTCAAAGATTTTTCGTGCGCATTTTTTTCTCACTGTTGTCATTTTTGCAGTTGTTGCGCATTATTGCACCTTATATATCAGTACATGGGAAATAAGAAGGGGTACATCTTTATTAGACCCTTTATTAAACATGCTGACACCAAGAGATTTTTCTGTGTATATATTTTGCATCCTTCATTCAGCAATATTGCTCTCCCTGTTTTTTAGCCTGGATGACCCTAAAGAATTATTGAAAGCATTCCAGGCGTACTCGTTGTTATTGCTGCTTCGTACATCCTTCATTTATTTTATTCCTTTGGAAGCGCCGAAGGGGATGATCTATTTAGAGGATCCTTTCGTGGGCTTTTTCCTGAATAGTGTTCACGTGGTGACAAAAGATCTTTTCTTTTCGGGACACATCTCTTCCATGTTTTTATTTATTTATTTCTCGCATAAAAAATTCTGGAGAACTTACCTTAAAATTGTAACGCCAATTCTTGCTGCATTGCTCCTGTGGCAACATGTACATTACACTGTAGATATTATTGCTGCACCTTTCTTTGCTTTCATTTGCTGCAAATTAATTGATGTCTTAAATGAAAGATGGGAATACGGTATGGGAAGGATCAGGTTCCGCAGATGGCAATACCGGTAACGGTTATTTAGAAGCTGCCATATCCTTTTTCAAAGCTTTTTCTTTTTGTTCTATTTCAAAGATGCATTCGTATGTAACCATTCGAAGTGCAAGCTCGCGCGGATCGTTTGCGATATGCGTGCCCATCTTATTCATCACATAAGCAAAGGCTACCTGCTTCTCCGGATCAGCAAATCCACCTGAACCACCCGCGCCAAATGTGCCGTAACTCCTGTAATTGATACCGAAATTCTGATATTCTGAAGGCTTCGCGAAACCCAGTGAAAAAGGAATATCCACATGCAAAACAAGATCATCCTTGCCTTCCTTCGGATGTACCGGTGCAGCTTCGAGTAATGCGAGGGTATTCTTGTGTACCTGGAGTTTTTTTCCGCCGGTTGCAAATTCATTGTATGCCTGCGCAATCGAGCGTGCGTTGCCGAACCCATGTGCCGAGCCGAGGGGAATGGAAATATATTTTCGCTTGTTAAAATTATTCAGGTTGATCGCATGCGGAGGATTTAACAGCGATTTGTAGAAATAAGAAAACGGGTTTAATAATCCTCTGACGATGTGACCGACATCTGAATTTTCTTTTGCAGTGAAAGCTTCGTGCGGTAAGAAAGGAATGAGCTGCGCTAGTTTTTCTGCAGGAAAATTTTCTTCTAACCCGATAGAGAAATCTATTTTTAATTTATCCGCAAGCTCTTCTTTAAAAAAAATATGCAGCGGTCTGTTTTGCGGATCTGCTCTTTTACAAATTTCGTTTTCATACATCCCTATCGTCCATGCATGATAACCCTTGCGATCGCCGGGAATCCAGTATGGTTTTTGTTTAGCAAGACAGTTGGATAATTTTTCCTCGTTAGTGAGCACTTCGTAACTTAAAGTTTTCTCATTTGTAAACAAGCCCGCCTGGTGGCTAAGCAACTGGCGTATCGTTATATTTTCTTTTCCGTTAAACGCAAACTCCGGCCAGTAAAATGCAACCCTTTCATCGTAATCAATTAAACCTTTTGAATGCAGCAACGAGAATGCAAGTGATGATAATCCCTTCGTTGTTGAGAATACAATTGCCCTTGTGTCTTCCTGCCATTCCTCTGTTCGTTTCTTGTTTTTATAGCCTCCCCAGAGATCCACTACTTTCTTTCCCTTATAATAAATACAGCATGAAGCGCCGACTTCTTTTCTTTTTTCGAAATTTTCTTCAAAGGTTTTCTTCACCTTTTCGAAACCTTCACTAACAAAACCGGAAACAGGAACGGGCATAGGTAATTTTTTGAATGCAGAAGATACACTTTTCTTTTAACTTTTAATGATAGCTTAATCAAAGCAGAATGTTCCGCCGCAATTAATTCAATAACTTGTAAGACGCTTTAAAAACAACAATGTTGCATGCAACAAACATTATTTGATAAGATATGGGATGCTCATGTGGTACATTCAATCGAGAATGGACCGCAGGTAATTTATATTGATAAACATTTTATTCATGAGGTCACCACACCGCAAGCTTTTGCAGGGTTGGACAAGCGGGGAATTAAAGTTTTGCGACCTGAAAAAACGGTTGCGACAGCAGATCATAATGTGCCGACAAAGGAACAGCATCTTCCTATAAAAGAAAAATTATCGCGGCAGCAAGTGGAAACACTCATACAGAATTGTAAAAATCACGGGATAGAATTATATGGATTAGGACATCCGTTCCAGGGAATCGTGCACGTGATCGGACCCGAGTTGGGTATCACGCAGCCGGGAATTACTATTGTTTGCGGCGACTCTCACACATCCACGCATGGGGCGCTTGGAGCTATAGCATTTGGTATCGGCACATCCGAAGTCGAACAGGTTTTAGCTACACAATGTATTTTGCAAACGAAGCCAAAAAAAATGCGGATCAATGTGGAAGGAACGCTTGGAAAAGGCGTTACATCAAAAGATATTATTTTGTACATCATTTCAAAAATTTCTACAAGCGGCGGAACCGGTTATTTTGTAGAGTATGCAGGTTCTGCGATCAGGAACTTAAGTATGGAATCGCGCATGACCATCTGCAACATGAGCATAGAAATGGGTGCACGCGGAGGCATTATTGCACCCGATGAAATTACTTTTGAATATTTAAGAGGACGAAAATTTGCACCAAAAGATTTTGATGCCGCAATAGAACAATGGAAAAAATTGAAGACGGATGAAGAAGCTGTTTTTGATATAGAATATACTTTTGATGCGGCAGATATTGAACCGATGATCACGTATGGAACAAATCCTTCGATGGGTATCAAGATTTCAGAAAACATTCCGGACAATGAAGACAATGGTTTATCAAAAGCGTTGCAATATATGGGCTTTGAAAAAGGGCAGTCGTTGATCGACAAAAATATTGATTATGTCTTTGTAGGCAGCTGCACGAATTCGCGCATGGAAGACCTGCGTTTGTTTTGCAGCCTGATCAAAGGAAAACAAAAAGCGGAAAATGTAACGGTGTGGATTGTTCCGGGCAGCAAGCAGATCGAACAGCAGGCAATTGCTGAAGGTTTGGATAAAATATTAGCGGAAGCCGGTATTGATTTCAGAGAACCCGGTTGCTCCGCTTGCCTCGGGATGAATGAAGATAAAATTCCTGCGGGAAAATATTGCATCTCTACATCAAACAGGAATTTTGAAGGCAGGCAGGGACAAGGCGCAAGAACATTGCTGGCTAGTCCGCTGATGGCTGCAGCGGCAGCTGTTACCGGCAAGATCACTGACGTCAGAAAATTAATGTGAAAATTTGAACGGAGTTTTTGTACGAAATACGAACTACGCAATACTCAATACTAACATGGAAAAATTTACAACCATAACAAGCACTGCAGTTCCATTAAATCGAGAAGATGTTGACACCGATCAGATCATTCCTGCGCGCTATTTAAAAGCAACAACGCGAGAAGGTTTCGGTAATAATTTATTCCGCGACTGGCGATACAATGCAGACAATACACCAAAAGATTTTGTTTTGAATGATAAAAAATATTCAGGTGAAATATTAGTTGCCGGAAAAAACTTCGGCTGCGGAAGCTCAAGGGAACATGCCGCTTGGGCAATACATGATTACGGTTTTCGTGTTGTGGTGTCCAGTTTTTTTGCAGACATTTTTAAAAACAATGCTTTGAATAACGGCTTGCTGCCTGTAGTTGTTTCTCCGGAATTTTTACAGCAATTATTTTCTGCAATTGAAAAAGATCCTCAAACAGAAATTAAAATTGATCTTGGAAAACAACAAATATCAATTGCAGATAAAGTAGAATCATTCGATATCAATCCATATAAAAAAACCTGTATGATCAATGGCTACGATGATATCGACTTCCTATTTAGCCTGAAAGAAGAAATTGGCAATTTTGAGCTAAAAACAAATAATTAATTCTATTATTGAATAATTAATATTAACTTTATTGTTATCTGTTCATCAATATAAATAACAATGAAACCGATATCAAGATTATTTCTCCCCTTATTAGTCGTAGCAATTTTCCAGAGCTGCATCCCAACGGGCGGCGGTGTTGCTAATCCCAATGCATTTGCAGTCAATAAAACCGTTAACCAGTTAAGCTATCCCGCTCATGGTGTGGAAAAAGTAATTTCGTTGCCATTCATCAATGATTCATTTATTGTATCACAATATGACTGGCCATTATACGCGTCTCCGAATCTGAATGTCACTACTATGCAAATACAAGCTCCCACTGATATTGAAATGGTAACGGACAGCCTCAGCCCTAATGGAAATCAGAAACCAAGATCATTATCTTTCAACTCTACATTAGATGCAACGATATCCAACTGGACAAATCCATATTATAACATTTACCTGATAGATCAGCTGGTGGAGTATAATCGTGTATTCAATGTTCCTACAGGGAATACCATATACACGGCGCTAATACCGGATGGCATCCATTATTTCGGATTTCGCACGACGAAAACAAATCCTTACACATACTTCTGGCTAAAAACAGAAATAAAGAATAACCCAACCGGCGGCAAACAATTGGTGATCAATAATGGTGCATACGGCTCGGGTTCTGTGATAGTGGGCAAGTAGTTAACCGGCATATAAGGTATCCCTCAAAATTTAGTATTTTAGTGCTTTATTTTTAGAAGTGATGCGTTTGTAATGACAAAAGATCAGTTAAACATTTCTTTAGAACCGGGGAAAAAAATATATTTTCTTTCAGACCTCCATCTTCGAGCACCCGACCATGCAACAAGCCTGATCCGAGAACAAAAAGTGATCCGTTTTATTGAATCTATAGAAGCCAATGCACACGCAATTTTTTTTATTGGGGATACTTTTGATTTCTGGTTTGAATACGAACACGTCGTGCCGAAAGGATTTATCAGGATACTGTCAAAGCTCGCACAGGTAAAACAAAAAGGGGTAGATATTTATATATTTACCGGTAATCACGATATGTGGTTTAAGGATTATCTCGGAGAAGAAGCCGGAGTGACGATCTGCAATGGGAAAATGGAATTGAACTGCAATGAATCCTCCTTGTTGCTGGCACACGGCGATGGATTAGGTCCGGGAGATCTGAAGTATAAAATATTAAAGAGAATTTTTTCGAATCGTTTTTGCCGCTGGCTTTTTAAATGGCTGCATCCCGATATTGGTATCAAAATTGCACAGCTATGGAGCAGGCATAGTTATACAGATCCTGCTATAGAAGCTTTCCACGGGGAAGATAAAGAATGGCTGATCCAGTATTGTAAAAAGAAATTGACGGAAAGACACTATGATTATTTTTTGATGGGACACCGGCATTTGCCAATGGATATTGTGCTGAATGAAAAAAGCCGGTATATAAATCTCGGCGACTGGATATTGAATTGCAGCTATGCAGTATTTGATGGTGAAAATATGCGCTTAATAAAATTTGATGATAAATAGAGAAAGAGATACAGTAAAGATGATAAGCAATAATTTATTGTTCTTATTTCTTATGCTTTTTAGTTTTCTGTCTTTTTCTACCAACCCGGTTTATTTTAAAACTATTCCAAAAGTTCCTCTCGAAATTTTTATCAATACAACGAATGATATTTTTTTATTAAAGAAAGGGATGCTGGAAAGATATGATGTGGATGGGAATTTCCTTCAGAACTACGGCAGCATTTATATCAACGACCGTACGCAGATCATCAGCGTAAATGGTTTTAAGACAATATTGTTTTCCCCGGATTACGGCAAGATCATCCAGCTGGATAATCGCTTAAAAGAAATTGATGTTATCGACGCACTGAACCTTGGAACGTACATTATTACTTGTGTCGGCGCTTCTTACGACAATAATTTTTTGTGGATATGGGATTCCGGTAATCAGCGATTAGTAAAACTCGACAAAGATCACAAGCCGGTTTTTACCAGCAATACCTTATCGCTGTTCGTTGGTAAAAAAATAAACCCCATACAAATTGTAGAATCCGGTATCCTGTTGTACCTGGTGGATGATCGCAATGGAATTTTTATTTTTGATAACCAGGGAAATTACATCAAGAATATTCCAATTCAGAATACAAAGAACCTTAAAATTATTGAAGGGAAAATTTACTACTTCAAGGACAACTGCATTTACGGTTATGATAACATGACCTTTGTTGAAACGCGTTATACAGAAACTCCTGACTTAAAAAATATCCAGATCGGAAAAACAATTATTGCCGGTATGAATAAGGATGGATTTGTAGAAGTCTGGAAATTCTAGCCTGCACCTCGTCTACCATCTCGCATCTCATATCTCACTTCTCACATTTATCTTAACCTATCCATTGATTTCACTAAATTTTCATCGTGCTTAATTCCTTTGTAAGCAAGGAAATTAAAAATTAAAACAAACAACGGGAAGATAACTGCAGGTCCGAATTGATAATGGTCTTTTTGATGTAATACAATGGCATACACGGAGAGCCCGATCAAACCGAACGACAATAATATTGAAAGCAATACGGTTTTCATTTGTACTTTTCTTTTATTGAAGAGGAAGATGCTGAGAAATGAAACTGCAGAGATCACCCCGCACAAAAAACTAAAATCATCCCTCATCATCCCTTTCATAATAATAATAGATCCGTTCATTTGTATTTTACCAAATGACACAAATAAGAAAACAATAGCAGCGAGCGCTGCCAGGAAAAGATATACGGATTGAATACGCTGTATCATAGGATTAATTTTAGAATTAACGAATCAAAATAATCAGGGCTGTAAAATTATAAATTAAACACCAAACTAAAAAGAATGTCTTGTATCTTCGAGCCTGTATTGATTGATTATGCGTTATTTCCTAAAACTTTCTTATAATGGCAGGAATTATTCCGGGTGGCAGCGCCAGGAAAATGCTATTTCCATACAGCAAGTAGTAGAAGAAAATTTATCCAAAATATGGAGAGAAAAAATTGAAATGACAGGCTGTGGTCGAACAGATACCGGCGTGCATGCAAAACAATATTATGCGCATTTCGACGCGGAAAAACATATCCCGGATAATTTCTTATACCGCATCAACCATATTCTTCCGGGAGATATTGCGATTATAAATTTGTCGAAAGCTAAAGAAGAACTGCATGCACGGTTTGATGCACAGCTAAGAACATATAAATATTTCATCCATTATCGTAAAGATCCTTTCTTAGACGAAACGAGTTTTTTAATTTATGAATGGAAACCGGATATTCAAAAGATGAATCATTGTGCACAGCAATTGCTGGGTACGAATGATTTTTCTGCATTTGAAAAAAAAGGAAGTGATAATAAAACATCAATTTGTGAAATACATAGCGCCGCCTGGCAAAAAACAAAAGAGGGCTTAGTATTTACGATTTCTGCAGATCGTTTTTTGCGGAACATGGTGCGCAGGTTAACGTCTGCGCTTTTATTAGTAGGAACAGGAAGAATGGATGAACAGGAATTCATCAATGCCGTTTTACATAAGCGGACTTTGGATGTAAAGCTTGCAGTTCCGGCAAAAGGATTATTTTTGTGGGAAGTAAAATATCCGGTTAATTCAATGCGCATAATAGAGAATAAAAAAGATAATGGAAAATAAAAAATTAAAAGGAGGCGATTGGGTTACACTCAAAAGAGTGATCAGGCTTGCTATTCCTTTTCGCAATTTATTTATCCTGTCGCTGAGCTTTGGAATTTTTGCTGCTATTGTTACGGCGCTTCGTCCGTACCTCATTCAAATTACCGTTGATAAAAATATTATTGAATTGAACGGGAAAGGCTTGGGCACAATGGGGCTTATTTTACTCGGAACGTTAGTGTTGGAATTTGTGATCAAGTATGTATTCGGTTTAAGCTCAACAAAGCTCGGACAAAATATTATGCTGAATCTTCGGACTGAATTATTCAACCACGTGCAAACGATGCGTCTTAAATTTTTCGACACAACACCTGTCGGCATTATCACCACGCGTACGATTAATGATATTGAAGCCATCAATAATATTTTTGCGGAAGGACTGATTGCTATCGTGGCAGACGTGTTAACACTGATCTTCGTAGTTGTATTTATGTTTTTTATCAACTGGAAACTAACGCTGGTCTGCCTCACCACATTTCCTATTATTTTAGCTGCGACTTATGTTTTTAAAGAGAAAGTGCGCGTTTCGTTTAATGAGGTTCGCGACAAAGTTGCGCAGTTGAATGCGTTCGTACAGGAACACATTTCGGGCATGCGCATGGTGCAGATCTTTAATGCGCAGGAAAGAGAATTTAATAAATTTGAAGAATTGAACAGGAAGCATTATGCAGCAAACGACAAATCTGTTTTGTATTATTCTATCTTTTTCCCTGTTGTCGAAATTATTTTAGCGCTTGCAATTTCGCTGATGATCTGGTACGGATCATTGTTGATCATTAACAGGGATGCTACAATAACTTCGCATTATATGATTTCGGGTTTTATGAAAATAATTAAAGTGAATGATCCGAATGCGACAGGGTTGGGGCTCTTCACGGCGTTTATTTTATATCTTAATCTTGCTTTTCGCCCATTGCGTATGCTCGCGGATAAATTTAATACGCTGCAGATGGGCATCATTGCATCCGAAAGAGTTTTCAGGTTGCTGGATACCGAAGAAAAAATTGAAGACACCGGAACCTACGCGCCTGCTAAGATAAATGGCGACATAGAATTCAGGAATGTGTGGTTCGCTTATAGCCGTGATAATTATGTGTTGAAAGATATTTCTTTTAAGGTCTCTGCCGGTGAAACCCTAGCAATTGTTGGTGCTACCGGTTCAGGAAAATCTTCGACGATAAATATTTTAAACAGGTTTTATGATATTCAGAAAGGGGAGATCTTACTTGATGGAGTTGACGCAAAAGAATATAAATTGAATAAATTCCGTTCGTATATCGGAACAGTGTTGCAAGATGTTTTTTTGTTTTCAGGTTCTGTGCTGGATAATATCACTTTAAAAAATCCTGCGATTACACTGGAACAGGCGATAGAAGCAAGCAAGCTGGTAGGTGCACACGATTTTATCATGGCGTTACCTAACGGTTATCATCACAATGTAATGGAGCGCGGATCAACATTGTCAGTAGGTCAGCGGCAGCTGATCTCGTTCATTCGCGCGCTTGTATACGATCCTCAGATACTTATTTTAGATGAAGCTACTTCCAGCGTCGATACGGAATCGGAATTACTTATACAAAACGCCATACAAAAATTAGTGAAGGGAAGAACTTCTATCGTTATCGCGCATCGCTTATCTACCATACAAAATGCAGATAAAATTATGGTATTGGAAAAAGGGGAGATCAAGGAAATTGATACACATGAAGAATTATTAAAGAAAGGCGAAGGCTATTATAAAAAACTCTACGAAATGCAGTTCCAAAAGACTGATGTCGTCGCTTCAGCCCTGATTGATTCCATCGCTTCGAGCGATTGAATCAGGCAGCCTTTAATTTCTCATACATCGAAACATTCATCAGCAACAATAACAGGCAATAGATCGTATCTTCTACAGGAATAGTAAAAATCCGAACTCCCATATTTTCAGCATTATTATAAGTGACAACAGGCAACGCAGTTAAGATTCCATTTATTATAAAAAAGGGGATAAGGGAAAAAAAATAAGCAACATAAAATCTTCCCAGCCATTTCGGATTTAAAACAAATTGTACAAAAGCCAACAATACGGCAGCAGAAATAAAATTAAATGCAGTGTATGCGCGATGAATATAGAAAATGCTTGTTATACTGATAACGATAAGTATATAAAGATTTATCCAAAAGACGTCCTGCGTTAAAATGTTTTTCTGGAAATAATAATTGACGCATTCATAAATAAAAATGCAGGAAAAAGGCACGCAAATAAAAAACATCCATTCTTCAACAGGCAATAAAAAAAAATTATATCCAAGTATGTATTCATTATTAAAACTCCAGATGCCTCTTTGTGTAAATGCATGATCCCATATAATAAAATAAGTACCTGTAACGAAGAATGGCAGTACTAAATATTTCCATTTCTTATAATACTGTATCCGTTTGTCAAAGCTATACAGCAAAGGACCTGCAATGGTCAGCAGCATTAAAATGACGTATGTATATTTGGCAGACACTATAATAATTCAGCGAAACAAAAATAACATTATAAGAGATTAAATGAATTTTTTACAATTACATTCATCATTAAATAAGCTTTTCTTTTGTCGCTGATGCGGATGCGTTCCGCCAGGATGGTTTCAGTGGAAGCATTTCGCAGCTTGCGAAATAGATGCAGGTAATAAAGGTATGCAAGATAAACGCCGCGCCGCGCACTCTTCGGGAGGCAACGAATTCCTTCTAACGATTCATCGAGATTTTGCTGAATGTCTTTTAATATTTCCTGTTTGGCATATTCATCAAATTTGGAAAGATCAAGACCCGGAAAATATATTCTACCGCGTTCATTAAGATCGCTCTTCATATCACGCAAAAAATTTATTTTCTGGAATGCAGCACCGAGACTTTTTGCAGAAGGTGCAAGATCTTCGTAAAGCTTTCTATCATTCCCGGTAAATACCTGCAGGCACATTAACCCCACAACTTCCGCAGACCCGTAAATATACTTTTCATATAAAGCTCTGTTCTCGTAAGTGTTTTTATGAAGGTCCATTTCCATAGAACCTAAAAAATCATTGATCAACTCATGATCGATCCCGTATTCATTCACCACTTCCTGGAACGAATGCAGGATAGGGTTTAAGCTGATTTTTTGTGTAATAGCTTTGAAAGTTTCTTGCCTGTAATCCTGCAGCAATTCTTTTTTATTGAAGGCGTGAAAAGTATCCACGATCTCATCCGCAAAGCGTACAAAGCCATAAATGCTGTAAATCGGATCTCTTAATTCTTTGTCGAATAAGCGGATGCCAACGGAAAACGAAGTGGAATATTTTTTCGTGATGATCTCGCTGCATTTCACACAGCTTGATTGATATAACTGCATACTAGTCATGGTCCTGTAATATTCTTTCAGTCACTAATTTTGATCCGATCACTACAATAGGCAAGCCGGTTCCGGGGACTGTACTTGCGCCAACGTAATATAAATTATTCATATGCTCATCCTTATTTTTTGGTCGCATCGCAGCAACCTGGTTTAAGCCGTGCGCCAATCCTAACCCCGAACCTTTGTATAAATTAAACATAGTTTCCCAGTCTTCCGGTGTGTATATGGTTTGCGTCATCCTGTTTTGTATCAGGTCAAATCCTGTTCGTTCACTCATATCTTTCAGGATGGTATCGGCAAATTTTTCTTTGTCTTCCCAATTATTTTTAAAACGCCTGTCCGGAACAGGACAAAGAATAAAAATATTTTCACAGCCGTTCGGCGCACAACCCGGATTTGATATTGATGAAACATTTACATAGTAATAAGGTTTTTCAGGCGCGGCAGTTAACTTAAATATATTGTCGGAATATTCCTTGAAATTGCTTCCGAGAAAGTAGTTATGATGATGAAGATCTTTGACTTTTCCTTTTACGCCTAAATAAATAGTGAAGGGTGCAAGAGTCCAGTCTTTTTGTGCTAATTTTTTTTCAGAGAATTTCTTTCTATTGAGGATGGATCCTCTGAATGCAGCAGCATCTCCATTGCAGACAAAAATATCGCTATGCCATTCTTTGCCGAGCTTATCCGTAAATGAGATTACGCTATCATTTTCTTTATTCACAGAAATAATTTCCGTATTGAAATGAAATTTTACACCACGTTCAATCAGCAGCTTTTGTATTTCTTCCACGATCTTATACATACCGCCGTTTATATTCCAGTAGCCGTCGTGTTTTAATTCCGTATAGTTGAGCAAACTGTAAACTGCAGGTGTATCAAATGGCGTAGATCCCAGAAAAAATGCAACAAGCGAGAAGATCACTTTTACATGTTCTGAATCGAAATTGCGTTCCAGCTCTTTCCACATTGATCGAAATAGTAACGGCGTATGTTTTACAGGAACACTCGTCAATGCCAAAGCATATTGTATCAAATTATCATAGTTGCGTTTGATGATCACGTGTTCTGTATCATGGAATATTTGCCCTGCTTTTGCTAAGTATTTTTTTGCTTTTGTTTCAAAATGCGGTTCGATCGCTGCAAATTCCCTAGCTAGTTTATCGAGCTCTTTATAAATATGGTAAGGCTTTTCTTTTCCTGCAAAATAGACGGAGTACACAGGATCGAGCTCGTTCATTTGCAAAGGATTTTCAACCTTGCAATAATTAAACAATTCTGAAAACTCGTAACTCATGCTGAAAAACGACGGACCAACATCAAATGTAAACCCGTCTTTTTTAAGCTGGTTTAATCGTCCCCCCGCCTGGTGATGTTTTTCAACGATCTCTACTTCGTAACCGTGTGTAGTTAAACGTAATGCTGTAGACAAGCCGCCAAGTCCTGCACCGATAATTAGAACTTTCTTTGCCAAAATGAGTAATTAAATTCTTAACCGCATTAGAGCAGAATTGTTTACGGCTTATTAAAATAAGTTATAAGTAAGAAGTTATAAGCAAGTGAAGAATTACTGTATACCAAGCAGGTCGGCATAAGGAGAATAAACATACGCGTCTTCATTATTCGTCTGGATAAATTCATCGTTGTAAATAATTTCACTAACTAACTGCGAGAGGCGTTTTTCAAATGATAACAGCAGTTCTACAGGAATGGGTTGCGCATCATTCAGATAGGAAATGCCTTCCTTCATTTTTTTTGCGTGATGATAACCGACATAAATTTCGCCACAGTCGTGTAATTTATAATACATCAATGCATATAGAATGCCCTGGAATATTGCGCTGTAATCTTTTTGTTTGAAAATAAACATGCTGTCTAAAAATGGCTGCGGGTCTTCTCCATCAGCAATGTTCGGAAATTTCGGGATCTCGATCTGCCCGGTTTT
The DNA here is from genome assembly GCA_028288625.1 of Bacteroidota bacterium. Taxonomy (GTDB): domain Bacteria; phylum Bacteroidota; class Bacteroidia; order Chitinophagales; family JADIYW01; genus JADJSS01. Next base: position 23,948 of record JAQBNI010000074.1, read on the forward strand.
ATAATCGATGATCCTTACCGCATGTTCATTTATTTTATCAATGCGATCAAATGTTCCTTGGATGGAAGCGAATGAGCCATTTTCAAGTTGTAGATTATTCCACACAAATTTTTCTTCGGTTTTAAGAATGAAAAGGTCTCCCATCAGTGCGTCATTCTGAATAATTTTCTGCGCTATCCTTTCAATAATTTTCAATTGTAATTTGTTGCTGCCTTGTATGATCTCTTTCGGTAGTTCAAGATCAATGCACGCTTGTTTTATTTTTTCACGGATAAAATATTCTGCACTGAATGATTTGATCATTTCCGCATTGATCAATTTATTTAAAAAAGGATGATAAACCAATTCCAAAACTTTATGCAATATTTGTCCGAAAACTGCAGCATCAATTTCTTCAGCCAGTTCTTCCGGTTCTTTTATTCCTGCAACATATCGTAAGTAAAACTGCAAGGGACATTTAATATAAATTTTAAGTGATGAAGGAGAGAATACGCGTTGTTGTAACAGAGCGATCATCTCCGGTGTTTTTTTAATTCTTAACACACTGCCTTCACTTGTAGCAGAAATATTCTTTTCTTCTATCATCGCGATACAATCGCTGATGTTATTTTTTTCTGTGTCGAGATCGTGCTGTATCTGCCTGATAAACCTGCTCTTTTCGCTGGCATTATCGCTGATCTGGTTGTTGTAAATTAAATGAATATTTTTGGCGCGTTTTAACAGCCTGTAAAAATGATATGCGTTGATGCCATCGAATTGCTCAAAGGTGGGTAGTCCAAAGCCTTTCCGCAAATTATATGGAATAAAGGAATTCGTTTTATTCGTTCCGGGCAAATTATCGTCGTTCAGGGAAAGAATAAATAAATTATCAAAATCCAGGATACGCGTTTCGAGGAAGCCCATGATCTGGATATTGCTTTTTGTATTTGTTTCAAAAGGGATTTTTAGTGTTGCGAGAAATTGCTTCACGATGAATGGCAACGCATTCCTGTTCACTTCTAATTGATTAGCTTGCAAGGAACCTAAAAGCAAGGTAAGCTGCGAAACAATAGATTCCTTCACAGGTTCAAAATATGGATCGTAATTTTTTAGGGAAAGAATGATGTTGATGACAACATTCAGTATTTGCTGAGAAGTTGAAACATTTTCCAGGATGGCAGCCGGAAAAAATTCTGCGAGAATCTCCTGCGGCATATAGGGAACAAAATAAGGAAGTATATTTTCCAGCTTTTGTTTTTCCAACACGTTGTTTTTCAGGAATGCATGTTTCGCAAGCGCAGCAATATCTTTGTGGTAATATTCTATTTTTGAATTTTCCATCCGTGCATTGCCGTACAGCTTAAATAATAAATTGGTGAACAGGTACAATTCGCTTTCTGAAACAGTATAACCCATGGTAATATTGGCATGGCTCGCATCAATAGAAAATAATAAAGGTTGTAATAAATGTTCATCGCACAAAACAATAGCGGTAGTTTCATTTTCTTTCGGAGCAAGGTTATCTGCTACATATTCCGCTTGTGCAACATTGGAAGAAATACCGATAATATCAATATTTTTATCATGGTTAAGTGATGACTCCATGATCCAGTGACTGTTTTCTCCTGAAAATTTCTGTTGATAGTCGCGCAAAAAATTACCCGCTTCATGCAGCTTGTTTTCCATGAAATGTGCATCAGCATCCCACCAGAATTCCGTGGGATAAGTCTTTTCAACCAGCTGGAATATCTTTTCTTCACAAACGGACAGCGCGTTAAATCCGCAAAAAGAGATCTTTTGATAAGGTAATTTTAATTTTTCACTCTTCAGGTTTTCATAAACTTCGCGGTACGCCATTCCTTCATACGCAAAATTTTCTTTCTTCAGTCTTTCATGCAGGACTGTATAAATATCTCCAAGTAAACTCCATGTTTTTATAAACTCTGTTTTGTAAATATTTTCTTTGTTGTTATCGCGTGTTGTTGTGGTAAGAATAAATTGTTCGATGTATTTTCTCGTTTCTTCAGAAATATAAAAGCTATCATCAATTTCTTTTTGCGCTTTAAGCAACGAGAACAATTGATTTACATTCACTAAATATTTATCACATTCATCCAGATCTTTTAAGATCATTTTCCCCCACGGCAAAAATTTCTCCAGCGGCTGATGTGTTGCAGTTAATTCATTTTGTATTTGATAAACCTGCAGTAACAAATGCCAGTCATCCTTTATAATAAAAGAAGAATACTGAGTGATGAATTCCTGGATAGTGATAGTTTCAGGAAGGATAAAATTTTCGCCGGTAAATTTTTGCTGAAGGAAATTCGTAAAATAAATTGCCGCTCTTTTGGTGGGGAAAATGTAGCACGAATCATAAAGGTACGGCAAATTTTCTTTCGTAACAGACTCCGCGATTTTTTGTAAAAAAGCTTCCATCCGCCTAATATACAAAATCTATATTTTATTGGCATACGCGTAAAGCCGTTCACCATTCATTCACAAAATGAACACCACATAAATTCAATAACCTTCACAAAACGGATATGCTTTTCCAATAAAGCCCCGCAACATTCAAACTGCCTTTACGCGCTAGTGACATCCACCATATTACTTTGCAATATCAAAACACACACACACATGAAAAATTTGAAAAACTGGCTGATAGCAATCGTATTGCTTCCCTCCTTTGCATTAGCACAAAATGGAAAAATCTCCGGATTGATTATTGACAAAGTAACACAGGAATCACTCATCGGCGTGAATGTGTCTATTGATCATTCTACTTTAGGAGCTACAACAGATATAGATGGAAAATATGAAATTACGGACCTCGCACCCGGAACATACAAAATCATATTCTCTTATATAGGTTACACAAATAAAAATGTAGAGCATATTGAAGTAACTGCAGATGGAACCACAACATTAAATGTCAATTTAGATCTTGCTGCTAATGAGTTATCAGAAGTTGAAATTGTTGACTTTAAGAAAACAAATACAGAAACCGCAGTTTTGCTGGAATTAAGACAGGCATCACAAATTGCAAGTGGCATTTCTTCCCAGCAGATTTCCAGAACACTGGATCGTGATGCGGGACAAGTCGTAAGAAGAATTCCGGGAGTTTCCATCCTCGGAAATTTTGTAAATATCCGCGGGCTTAACCAGAGATACAATACTGTTTTATTAAACAATGCTGTAGCGCCCAGTGTCGAAGCAGATGTAAAATCTTTTTCATTTGATATTATTCCAAGTTCACAGTTAGACAGGATACTGGTTTTAAAAAGTCCCGCTGCGGATGCGATGGGAGATTTTGCAGGAGGCATCGTAAAAATATATACAAAGAGCTTGCCCGACAGCAACTACTGGTCGATAGGTTATAATACAACTTTCAGGACGGGAACTTCTTTCCAGCCGTTTTATAACCAGAAAAATGGCGCGCTATTTTTTGTTGGCGGAGATAAAGTTCACGAGATCCCGAAAGATTTTCCCTCTGATGTGCGGCAGGTAACAGATCTGAAACAACTGGAAGAAGTTTCGGGAAATTTAAACAACGATTGGTCAGTAAAGAAAAAAGCTTCCATTCCCGATCAGCGTTTTACGATCACGAAAGGTTCGCGGATTAAAACGGATAAATGTTTGATCGGGAATATCACTTCACTGAATTATACTTTGGCTAAACAAACCAATGATATTTTCCGTGCAGATTACAGCGCATATAACAATGCGGAAAATCATTCTTCACCCATCTATAATTATAATGCTAAGGAATACACCGATGCAGTTCGTGTGGGCGTGCTGCACAACTGGTCGTTCAAATTCAATAAGAAACATTATATCGAACTGGATAATCTCGCAAACGTAAACTCGAGTTCCCAATTTACCGATAGGACAGGCGAGAATTTTGCGAACCCGAGAATTGTGCACGACCGTTCTTATTACCAGTTATACCGTGGTGTGATCAGCAGCCAGGTTTCAGGTAAGCATATACTAACTCCTGAAGTCAACGTAATCGACTGGATGGCGAGTTACAGTCATTCTTACCGGAATGAGCCCGATTACAAACGCTATATCACAAACGTCGATACGATCAGTAAGGTAGAAAACATTTACGTGCCCAACCAGGTAAGCCCGGATTTCTTAGGTAGGTTCTTCTCTACTTTAAAAGAAAATCTATATTCCGGTGCTTTCAGTTATTCGCATAAGATCGGTTACAAAAAAGATAAGGCAATTATACCAACGATCTCTGTAGGCAGTTATGTTGAATATAAGAACAGGGATTTTAAGGCGAGAAATATCGGTTACATCTATGGCAATCCGTCAACTTTCGATCATAATTTATTGACGAACGGTATTGAGAATTTATTTCAACCACAAAATATAAACGCAACTACCGGAATAATTATGGATGAAAAAACAAGCAGCAGTGATTCCTATACTTCCAGCAATATTTTATCATCCGTATACGCTAACCTGGAAATGTCTGTAAAGAAAAAATTTAGATTAATTGCGGGATTGCGATACGAATATAATTTACAAAAGTTGAGATCTGTCGGAGAGCTCGGACCTGTAAATGTGAAACATCCGAAATCAAGTTTTTTGCCGTCACTCAACATGAGTTATAATTTTTCAGAAAAAATGTTGATGAGAGTAGCTTACGGAATCACCAACAACAAGCCCGAATTCAGGGAGATCGCGCCATTTGCATTTTATGATTTTAATAATGGGTATGTTTTTAAAGGAAATCCGGATCTCAATTATTGTACTATTCATAATGTTGATGTGAAATGGGAATTCTACCCGGGTATGGGCGAAGTCCTGAACGTAGGATTTTTTTACAAGCGTTTTAATAACCCTATAGAAGTGGTGAATATTGTTGGCGCCGACAGAACTTTTTCTTTCCAGAATGCAAAAAAAGCAGACACCTACGGCGCAGAAATTGAAGTAAAGAAAAACTTCAGAAGATCCGGAATAAAATTTTTCAAAGATCTTGGTATTAACGTAAACGCGGCGTACATATTCAGCCGCGTAACATTAAATGATAAAAATAAGATCGGTCAGTCTGATAATCGTCCGTTGCAGGGACAAGCGCCGTATACTGTGAATGTGGGCATCTTTTATAATAACAAAGAAAAGGGTTTGCAATGGAACGTATTATACAATGTTACGGGCAAACGCATAGTATTTGTTGGCTTCGAAGACTACCCGGATGTTTACCAGATGCCGAAACACACAATCGATCTGAATGCATCTTACAATTTCAAAAAAGGCGTGGAGCTCACTCTTGGCGTCACTGATCTCCTCAATCAAAAAACAGTATTGATACAAGACGGCAACGGCGATAAAAAACTGGATATAAAAAAGGACCAGGTGATGCAGTCCTATAAAACAGGCACTTCGATTTCATTAGGCGTAAAATATACATTCAAATAATTAAGAACAATTAAACAAAAGAATTTTATGAAAAAACAAATCATTTTTGGCAAGAAAACGGCAAGTTGTATTGCTGTATTAGCGCTCGCCGCGTTAATGTTATCAGGCTGTTCGAAAACCAGCAATAACAATAATACAACGACGCCACCGACAACAAAGGGAACAAGAATCATTTCCGGTACTTTGAGTGGAAACATCATATGGTCGGCGGATACCGTTTATCAGTTAAGTGGTATTGTTCGCGTAGGAAGTGATAATTCTGTGGACGGATCGCAGATCACACAAACCGGTGTTCTAACAATTCCTGCGGGAACCGTAGTAGTTGGGTTACCTTCTACAAATCCTACAGAGATCCCGGGAACACTGATCATTCAGCGCGGAAGTAAAATTATGGCGGAAGGTACGTCAACAAATCCGATCGTATTTTCTTCTGCAAAATCTCCGGGTTTAAAACGTCCGGGTGACTGGGGCGGATTAGTGATCTGCGGTAAATCTGTCAACAACATTACAGGTGGAGCTGCGGAACTCGAAGGCGGTTACGGCGGCTATCATGGTGGTGCGGATGCGCATGATAATTCAGGGATCTTAAAATACGTGCGTATTGAATATGCAGGTTTCCCGATCCATCCAAACCAGGAAATTAATTCACTAACAATGGCAAGCGTTGGTGATGGCACGACGATCAGTTATGTGCAGGCTTCTTACGGTGCCGATGATCAGTTTGAATGGTTTGGTGGAACAGTAAATTGCGATCACCTTATTGCATACAGAGGACAGGACGATGAATTCGATACAGATAACGGCTTCAGCGGTTATGTGCAATTCGGGTTGGGTATTCGTGATAATAATATTGCAGATCAATCAGGATCAAATGCTTTTGAATCTGATAATGATGCAGCAGGAAGTTTAAATACACCCTTTACTTCCGCAATATTTTCTAACATGACGATCATCGGACCAAAAGAATATTACAATACCTATTTGAATACAAATTTTGGTAATGGAGCACAGATCCGCAGAAGCTCTAAGATGAAAATTTACAATTCATTTATTACAGGATATCCTGTTGGAATTTATATTGACGGAGGCGCGGGAAGCTCAGTTTCTTTTGCACAAGGCGGAGACATTGCAATTAAAAATACAGTATTAACAGGCGTACAGTATTGGGGCGGTAATGGTTTCGGTTCTGCGGGTTCATTGTACATAAATGCAACAACAGGTTTGGATTCCTTAACCAACCAGTTTCCTGCCTTACCAAGAGGCAGTGCATTTAAAACAACTTCCGGAAGCTTTGATGTGACTGCATGGTTTATGACACCTTCATTCAATAATACATTCTTACCCAAATGGCAGGATGCGGGAATCTCACCTTCCATATTTGAATTAGGAACACCAAATGTTTTACCAAATTCAGGTTCAATATTACTAAGCGGTTCTGACTATTCAGTTTTACCGTCTTTCTTTCAGCAAGTGGCTTATGTGGGTGCTTTCGGATCTGTTGACTGGACAACAGGTTGGACATTATGGGATCCAAACAGCAAAAAATATTTCTAGCAACACCTTTTTTGCCGATGTGTGTAAACGGCAATTATCATCTGTGTGTGACCCCGGTTTTTTACCGGGGTTTTTTAATTTCAATACTCACAATAAATGCACGCAGTGATTTATATTTACATTGTAACCGGACATTTTTTTTAAAGACTATTCAGGTTCCCGATGCTCGACACATCGGGTTTTTTATTTAATGAAACCATTCAGTGATATAATTCACAGCTCGGTGATAAATAATGTACACATGATCATCATAATAAGATATAACTTTATTGTTAATGAAAGTCTATATAAAAATCTGCATCTCCCTATTTCTGCTGTTCAACGCTTTTACACTTACCGTTTTAGCGCAACATAAAATTCCCGTCCCCGAAGTGAGTAACGAATATTCTTTTAAAAATAACGACGGACAACATCCTTGTATTACACCATCCGAATATTTATTTATTGAAAAGGAAATTGCAGAAAATTGCAGGCTGTTGCATATTAATAACACGGTTCAGCATCGTCCTTTGTCAACAGCTCTCAATTGGCCGCTGAGAGCAGCTGCCGGTCTTACAAACTGCAGCTATTATGCAATTACCGCACATGTGGATCAGGATCCTGCTGCAGGAACATTTAAGGATTATAATTGCGGCTCCATTGCGTATGATACACATACAGGAACAGATATAGCAATATATCCTTTTAGTTTTTTGATGATGGATAACAACCAGGTGGAAGTTATTGCAGCAGCAGCAGGTACCATCGTTGGAAGGGCAGATGGAAACTTTGACAGGAACTGCAGCTCCAATAATTTACCTGCGAATTATATTATCGTCCAGCACGCCGATGGTTCCAACGCGTTGTACTGGCACATGAAAAAAAATTCTGTTACTTCTAAAATTGTGGGTCAGACTGTTGCTGCGGGAGAATATCTTGGTGTTGTTGGAAGTTCAGGAAGTGCTTCCGGTCCGCATTTGCATTTTGAAGTATGGACGGGAAATACGGTGAGTACGATGATCGATCCTTTTTCGGGAACTTGTAATCTTATAAATGCTTCTACATGGTGGGCTTCACAGAAACCATATACCGAGCCGTCTGTTTTAAAAGCATCTGTTCATACTACTGATGTTGTTTTTCCAGGTTGTCCCACTACAGAAACGTCGAACGAAAGTACTTCTTACACCATTCCGTTCCAGGGTTCAGGGTTGCCGCCAAATGCTGCCAAATTTTATATTTTTCTCCGGAATGAAACTTCCGGACTTGTTGCAAATATGAGTATTCTGAATCCGAACAGCACCGTGTTTACAAGCTGGTCTATTACCAGCAGCGTATCGCACGTCAGCAGCTATTGGGGTTGGACAAAAAATTTACCACTCACCGCAGGAACATATACTTTTAAAGCCGTGTATAATGGAATTACTTGTTCTCAAACATTTGATATCATCACATCAGGGTGTGTTGCTACCATTACAGCAAGCGGACCAACAACATTTTGTCAGGGCGATTCTGTTATATTAACTGCAAGCACAGGCGCTTCTTATTTGTGGAGTAACGGTCTGACCACAAAAAGTATTACGGTAAAAACTGCAGCAAGTTATACGGTAAAGGTCACTTGTCAGGATGCAAGTTCAGCTACATCTGCTGCAACTGTGGTGACCGTTAATTCATTGCCAACTGCAACAATTAGTACTTCGGGTTCTACAACATTTTGTCAGGGTGATTCTGTGATACTGACCTCAACTGTTGGTAGTTCATATTTGTGGAGTAACGGATCAACAACGAGAAGTATCACTTTAAAGACTGCAGGAAATTATTCTGTGAAAGTGACAGGCGCGAACGGATGTTCCGCGACTTCATCGATTACTTCTGTTATAGTAAATTCATTGCCCACTGCAACAATCAGTACTTCGGGTTCTACAACTTTTTGTCAGGGCGATTCAGTGATACTAACTTCAAGTATCGGCAACTCTTATTTGTGGAGTAACGGATCAACAACGAGAAGTATCACTGTAAAAACTGCAGGAAATTATTCTGTAAAAGTGACAGCTGCAAACGGATGTTCCGCAACTTCATCGATTACTTCTGTTATAGTAAATTCATTGCCCACTGCAACAATCAGCACTTCCGGTTCTACAACATTTTGCCAGGGTGATTCTGTAATACTAACTTCAACTGTAGGCAGTTCCTATTTATGGAGTAACGGATCAACATCGCGAAGCATTACTGTAAAGACTGCAGGAAATTATTCTGTAAAAGTAACAGGCGCGAACGGATGCTCAGCAACTTCCGCGATCACATCAGTTATAATAAATTCATTGCCCACTGCAACAATCAGTGCATCGGGCAGTACAACTTTTTGTCAGGGGGATTCTGTGATACTGACCTCAAGTGTAGGCAGTTCTTATTTATGGAGTAACGGATCAACATCGAGAAGTATCACTGTAAAGACTGCAGGAAATTATTCTGTGAAAGTGACAGGCGCGAACGGATGTTCAGCAACTTCATCGATTACTTCTGTTATAGTAAATTCATTACCCACTGCAACGATTAGTACTTCGGGTTCTACAACTTTTTGCCAGGGTGATTCTGTGATACTGACCTCAACTGTTGGTAGTTCATATTTGTGGAGTAACGGATCAACATCACGAAGCATCACTGTAAAAACTGCAGGAAATTATTCAGTGAAAGTAACGGGTGCGAATGGATGTTCAGCAACGTCAGCAATTACTACTGTTACCGTTAATTCATCACCCACTGCAACAATCAGCACTTCCGGTTCTACAACATTTTGCCAAGGTGATTCTGTGATACTGACCTCAACTGTTGGTAGTTCATATTTGTGGAGTAATGGATTAACATCGAGAAGTATCACTGTAAAAACTGCAGGAAATTATTCTGTAAAAGTAACAGCTCCGAATGGATGTTCCGCAACATCGGCGATCACAACGGTTACCGTTAATTCATTACCAACTGCTACAATAAGCACTTCGGGTTCTACCACTTTTTGTCAGGGCGATTCTGTGATATTGACATCAAGTGTAGGCAGTTCTTATTTATGGAGTAATGCATCAACATCGCGAAGCATTACCGTAAAAACTGCAGGAAATTATTCTGTGAAAGTAACAGGTGCGAACGGATGTTCAGCAACTTCCGCGATCACATCAGTTATAGTAAATTCATTGCCAACTGCAACAATAAGCGCTTCGGGTTCTACAACATTTTGCCAGGGCGATTCTGTGATACTCACTTCAAGTGTAGGAAGTTCTTATTTATGGAGTAATGCATCAACATCGCGAAGCATCACTGTAAAAATTGCAGGAAATTTTTCTGTGAAAGTAACAGATGCGAACGGATGTTCAGCAACTTCAGCAATTACAACGGTTGTCATCCATCTACCGCAAAACGGCTTATCCATACAGTTAAGAAATGATACTTTATTCACACCATATAACGCAACAAACTATTGGTATTTAACGGGCACATCTGCGCCTTTTGATTCAGGATCATATTACAAATGCAGACAAACGGGAAATTATTTTGCTGAAGGAAGAGATGTAAACGGATGCCTCGCGACTAGTGTAGCTCTATTTGTAAATTGTGATCTTACAGGTATTATTGTAAAATCAAATGAGTCTCAATTGAATGTTTATCCAAATCCTGCAAACAGTATATTGAATATTGATTGGACAAACACAGAAAATGATGACTATTCGTTTGTTTTAATAAATTCATTGGGACAAATGGTGATCAATGAAAAAGAAAATATCATCAATAATTCTCTGCACAAAATTATTTCTACCGGCGAGCTTTCTGATGGGATATATATTCTTATTATAGAATCCAAAAAGATGAGGAAGACTATAAAAGTGAATAAGCTTACTCAATAAGATTCACGATCCATGCTAATCTATGAATTATCCTCTGCCGTAATGATGGATATATTCATATTTTTTCTAATTTTAAGACATGAAAAAAATATTAAAAGCGATAACCGTCATATTGCTATTGTTGATTGTAGCGTTCTTTGCTTTGAAAAAAGCGGATATTCCCTTGCAGGATTTAAAAACGAAGTATTGCAATTCGGAATCCAAATTTATTCAAATCGACAGCATGAATGTACACTACAGGATAGAAGGAGACGGGAAGCCGATCGTTCTTATTCATGGTACAGGGGCTTGCCTTCAAAGCTGGGATGAATGGACCGACACATTGAAAAAATATTATAAAGTTGTTCGTCTCGATATGCCGGGTTTTGGACTTACCGGTCCGCGTGGAGATAAAGATTATTCCATAAAAAGATATGTCTCTTTTTTAGATGAGTTTTTAAAAGCGAAAGGAATAGATTCCTTTGCTCTTGCAGGAAATTCTTTGGGAGGAGAAATTGCCTGGAATTACGCTGCTGCTTTTCCCGGTAAGGTTACACATCTTATTTTAGTAGATCCGGGTGGTTTTTACCTGGATAAAAATGAGCATCCTTTTTCGGTTTTTGCTTTGGCCAAGCATAAATGGTTTGCAGAGATCGTTGGTAAATTGGATACGAGAATATTGGTGAAGCGTACACTGAACGATGTATTTTATGATGATTCAAAGATCACACCGGAGAAGATTGATATGTACCATGACATGAGTTTAAGAGCCGGCAACAGGCAGGCATTCACAGACAGGGTCCAATTAATCGGTAAAGAAAAATTAGCGGATGTATCCACTATAAAATCAAAAACGTTGTTGATGTGGGGAAAGGAAGATCAACTGATCAACATCTCGCTTGCAGAGCATTTTAAGTCGATCCCGGGTGTAGAAAATTTAATATATGAAAAAGTAGGACACTCTCCGCAGGAAGAAATTCCACAGCGGTCCGTACAGGATGCAATGAACTTTATACACTAAATTGGGTTTTTATTATCAATTTTGGAGATTGGTATGATTATTGAAAGCTATAAACAAATTAAATTAATTATATGAAAAGAATCATCAGTTTACTACTACTTACAGGCTTACTGACTTACTCGGTATCAAACGTGCAGGCAGGAACTGTACCTATTACTTCAACTAATCTTTCTCCCGCCTTAAAATCGATAATAGAAAATGTTAAAAAGGAATGTGGTTTAAATCCTACCCAAACAACAAAGTTTACAAACGACTATGTAACTTTTTTGAATGAAAACGCGAAGCCGAACGCTGATACAAGAAAATTGCTTTTTGATGCAGGTGGGAGCTTCAGGAGTTATTTAAATGACGGACAGTTTACAAAGTTGATGGAAATGATCAAGGCAGGGAAATTGGATCCGGCAAAAGCAGCCGGTTCGGTAACACCTTCCAAAGCAGCTGCTCCTCCTCAGAAATATACTGAAACAGCATTGCCAAAAACAATCTATGTGCAATCACATGTAGCGAGTCTTTTTAAGCAGCTTACTCCATTCATGAATGTAACTCAGGAACAAAGCACGAAAGCTACGCCGATATTACAGGAATATGACAGGAGAATTACGGGGATTAAAAATAATGGCGGAAACTTTCAGGCTCCTCTTGATGCATTGAATGCGGAGACTGCTTCAAAACTAAAAGCTATTTTGAACGATGACCAAATGGCGAAATTGGTTCTGGCAGTTCAAATGCAGGAAAATATTTTATTAGGGACAAACTTATCTCCAAGTCAGAAAGAGTTTCTTTCCAAGTTACGTACACAATACAATTTAAATGATGTTCAAACCATGGCAGTAATACTGGTAATGGTACAGGGAAAAGTAAGAGGTGATGCAATTAACCAGATGGCAAAAACAAATCCGCAGGGTGCAGCACAGGAACTTGGTAAATTGATGCAGGATCTCGACGTGCAATTGAAATCTTCGCTGTCGGCAGATCAATACGCAAAATTAAAATCTGATATAGAGAAATTGATAAAGGGTCAGAAACTATAACAACATAAAAAATTTATACAATCCACGGCATCGTCCGTGGATTTTTTTTTGCATTTATACTACAGCATCCCGGATAAGGTCTGCAACTTTTTTTGCTGAAATATCCCAGGTAAAATCCTTTGCACGCCGGAGCCCTTTTTCAATAAGATCGTTTCGCAAATTTTCATTGGCGATCAATTCATTCATCGCTTGTGAAATACTTGTGATATTATGCGGATCTACAGTAATTGCTGCACCTGCGGAGATTTCCGGCATGGAAGAAGTATTGGAAGAGATCACGGGAACTCCAAGGCTCATGGCTTCAATAACTGGTATACCAAAGCCTTCAAAAAAACTTGGATACACCAGTGCAAAAGAATTTTTTAATATTTCCAGCAGCATCGATCGTTCAATTTTTTCAATCCATACAATATCATTTTTAAATTTCATGGATGAATAAAAATTTTCCAATTCATTATTCATCCATGCTTTTCTTCCGATAATAACTAATTGATGGGAATGAGAATAATCCGTTTTAAAATTTTCAAATGCTTTCAATAATCCTAAAACATTTTTTCGTGGATGAACAGCGCCGATGAATAAAAAGTATGGTTTTTTTAATGACCATAATTTTTCTGCCATTGACCATTGACTATTGACCATTGACATTTCATCCAAATCAACAGCATTGTACACCACATCAATTTTTTCTTCATCAATTTTATATCTTTCAATAATATCCTGTTTGGTGAAATTCGAAACAGCTAAAATTTTTTCTGCTTTTGCACAATACTTCGGAACAAAATATTTATAATAGTTGCGCACTAAAAATGGTGTGTGTGTTTCATAGTGTTCGAATGCAAGATCATGAATGGTGATGATCTGCGGAACCTGCGTATTCAAACTTCCATATCCATCGGGTGAAATAAAAAGATCTGCGTTCAATTCTTTTAAAACTTTTGGCACAGATCTTTCAAACCACCAGTACCACAATAACGGATGCCTCGCTTGTGGAGAGACAATTAATTCTTTCACATTCTCATCAAAAATAAATTCTGCGTCAGGTTTCCTGTCAAACAAAAAATAAAATTCGTATTCCGGCAAAAGTTTTACAACGCGGCGAAAAATTTCCTGGGTATATATGCCAATTCCTTCTAATTTATTTTTCAATAAAAAACGCGTATTAACTGCAACTCTTTTTTTAGCTTCCTTTTTCACTTATAAACATTTATCAGCACTTATAAACACCTGTCGAAAGATAAGATATTCAATGCATTTTATATTAGGTTGAAATCCTTAACTTTGAAAAAAATACACAATATGAGATTTGTAGTTTCCTCGGCACAGTTATTGAAAAATCTGCAAAAGATCAGTGGGGTTATCAGCACGAACACGGTACTGCCAATTTTAGAAGATTTCCTTTTCGACATACAAAAAAATAAATTAACGATCACTGCAACAGACCTGGATACTACGATGTCCGTTTCGATGGATGTGGAATCAAAAGAGAATTTTAAAGTTGCTATTCCTGCAAGGATCCTTTTAGACAGCTTAAAAGCATTGCCTGAGCAGCCGATAACCATCGCTGTTGATGAAACTACAAATGGAATTGAGATCACCACAGATAATGGAAAATACAAACTAAGCGGGGAAAACAGCGCAGATTTTCCTAAAGAACCAATTGCTGACGGCGTTGATCAGGTGACGCTCGTGTCTTCGGTTTTAAATAAAGGCGTTGCAAAAACTTTATTCGCGGTAAGCAACGATGAATTGCGTCCTGCGATGACAGGCGTGTATGTACAGCTCGATGAAAACGGAATAACCTTTGTTGCTACCGATGCACATAAGCTTGTAAAATTTAATCGCTCTGATGTGAAAGGCGGCAATGCAACATTTATTGTTCCGAAGAAAGCTTTAAATCTTTTAAAAGCAGTTGTGCCGAATAATGAAACTGAAGTAAGTATTCAGTTCAATAAATCAAATGCATTTTTCAGCTTTGAAAATATTCAACTGATCTGTCGTTTGATCGATGCAAAATATCCGGATTATAATGCGGTCATTCCAAAAGAGAATCCGAATTTATTATCCATTCCGAAAGATGATTTTTATTCTTCATTGCGCAGAACATCCATATTCTCCAATAAGACAACACACCAGGTGGTATTGAAAATGGCAGGTTCCGAATTGACGGTATCTGCACAAGACCTTGATTTTTCAAACGAAGCTTCCGAAAAATTATCCTGCGAATACCAGGGCAACCCAATGGAAATCGGCTTTAACGCAAAGTTCCTGATTGAAATGTTAGGCGCTTTGGAAAGCAACGATATCAATATCGAATTATCTACGCCGAACAGGGCGGGAATTATTCGTCCGGCAATTAAAGAAGACAATGAAGATCTGCTGATGCTGGTGATGCCGGTGATGCTGAACTCATAATTTATCCAACCAGATGATCAGGGGATACCTGGTTAAATTTAATCCACGATGCAAATCGTGGATTATTATTTTGTAACCATTCGAACTTAATAATAGGTAAATGTATAAAGTAAATACGTTAAAGGACTGTAAGACGGTGGTCCAATCTTCATTTGTATAACTCTGTTTTGAGCATCTGTTGTGTATGTAAATGGTGTAGTATTTATTGATGATATCAGATTCTTGTTTGGCGGATACACGGTGTAACCTGAAAGACCGAGGATATACAATGGATCGATGATCTGATAGCTAAGCCATATCGTAGATACATTTGTATGGATTATTTGAGTCGGGATTTGTGGAGTATTTAACATTGCGGTATAAGTATACATGCCTGTATCTGTATAATGACCAGGGATGAATACCGCAACATCATACGCCACAATAGAACGGGTATAATTATTTCCATCAAAGATAAATCCATAAGACATTACATTATATGCATTTGGATATGCATCCGGGCTGATAATGGAATCTATATAATTACCGGTAAAGTGAAACCGATAATAAGGTTCTTCTCCAACCGCTCCTTTCTTATTGATTGAAGTGATTTGATTTCCCTGCACATGAATGATAAGTGTATCATTGGTTTCGAGATTGCGAATAGTTATCTCAGAATTATTCCCATATGTTACTATGACAAAATTGACTGAGTTTTTTAAAATCTTATTTACGTTGCCAGTGATTGAATCGTAGTAGAATGAATAAAAGACATACGGTGTGGGTACGGTGTCATTCACATTGACAACATTAAGCGATTTAATTTTTCCAGATAAATTAGCGTAGGATGGATTCGACACATGTTTTTTGCATGAAAATAGAAATCCAAACAAACAAAGCAGGAAAATATATCTTAAGTATTTCATATTGTATTTTTTAGTGCCCGTTTAGCCATCCTTTCAAATTTTATCACGAGGATATTTTACAGATGTATATTGGCTAACGCATTGGAAGATATTTATGCAAAAAGAAAAAAAAGAAGGACTTCATTTGAGAAATGATCAAACTGATTAATAATAAGACAGAATATATTTCACGAAGTAATGAAGGTTCAATGGAGACGGTCCTAAAGTCATTTCAGAAACTTGTTGTGAACTGTTAAACATATACGCATATTGGTTGCCATCTACACCGGATTTCAGATGTTTATTCGGACTGTATGCATTCCAACCATTTAATCCAAGTACATATAGCGGATCAATGGCATCGTATCCGAGTCCGTAACTGGAGAGATAAGAGTGGATTTCCTGGAGCGGAACAGCATTCGCATTCGATGTAGTCAGATATTCATATTGATTGGAATCTACGAAAGTGTTTGAGGAAAGGACGTCCAAATAAGTAGCATATACTACTGGATAATCACTGCCATCGAAGGAAAAATTGTAATTCTTAATATTCTTTACTGCTGGAGCAGCTGGCTCAATTAATGTGTCAAGTGTATTATTCTTTAATACAATTCTATAAAATGGTACTTCTTGCATAGTTACTGAATCGATGCTATTAATAGATTCAATAGTTTCTCCATTCATGTGAGCCATGAGAAATACACGCGTATCTTCCCTTGTCAATTTTACATGCTGTGCATCTAAATAATTAATTGTTAGGTATGGAAGTGAATTTTCCGAGATTTCCGAAATTCTGCCAGATTGGTCATACGTAAATGAGTAGTTAAAGTTTCCTGTAATGACAGAATCAGTATATTGCCTGTATTCAATACTTTTGACTTTTCCAGATAAGTTTACTGGATTATCCATATTATGTTTCTTACAGCAACTAAAAAAAATGATGCATAACACCACTATAAAGATTATTCTCTGTGTATGTTTCATTCTAATGTCCATTTAACCAAGTAATGATGTCAGGTCGCACTTGTATTTCGCGTAAAGTAATTGCCGTTGAAGATGAATTACTCCCACTTGCATCAGTCCATCCGTGATTGGCAAAGTTATACTTTTTTATCATGTGCTTTAGAGGATTTTGACCGTAGGTGCTTGATGCAGGTATTGTTGTGCCATCATAGGTTCCAATGAGACCTCCATTTGGATTTGCCATATGTGTATCCATCGTACTCGTACAATTAGCATAAGGAGTTAAAAGATCTGATTTCCCATGCATGATAAATGTAGGAATTATTCGTGTTGAGGTAAGATTGTTACATGGGCTGTATGCGCTCATCGTTGCATTAGTTCCTGGTGTTGTTGTTGTAAATCCAAGAGCGCTTTCAAGGAAATTATAGGTTATTAAAATTTGATAGTTTACATTGCAGTATTCGGGATAACCTGTGTTGCAATTATTAGCAAATGTTGCAATATCTGTAGCACTGACCGGGCAATTCACGGGAAAGGTATTAATGATAGAGCCCGCATCATTCATGTTTTGAGGGAAGTACTTCGGATAATATGTACTCATGAGATTGACATAGTTGGTGCCACATGTATAGGTTGCAGAGATGTTGTTCAAATATTGACCGTAGGTATTAATATTGGTTGGTCCATACATGGAAATGACGGATTTTACATACGAAGTATTTGCTTTCGTATATGCCCACATTAAAGCGAGATGCGCACCCCGCGCTTTCTCCGATCACCTGAATGCTATTCGCATCTACCGGATGCCCATATAGGCACGTTGGAAAGTTATTGTGAATATGCGTAATCGCAAGATCAATGTCATCAATTTGAGATTGCCATAAAACAGTATTTTGAATAATCTCTGCATTGTTATTTCCATACTTCGTAAGTCTATATAATAACAATTAGGTTTCCTGTTAATTCCTCTTCCTTGGTATCCACCTCAGCTTTTCGAAATCCTGCACCTGGTCATCAATAATTTTGACGCCTTCATTTTCCAGTAATTGCTGCATCATGGTAGGAGATCCGAAATGATGTTTACCTGTGAGTAATCCATTCCTGTTTACCACGCGGTGCGCCGGAATAGGCGGAGAAACGGCATGCGCATTGTTCATCGCGTAGCCCACTGTACGCGCAGAACCTTTCGTTCCAAGATGTTCAGCAATGTCGCCATAAGATGCAACACGACCTTTCGGGATCTTGCGAACGAGCGCATATACGCGTTTATAAAAATCATTCATAATTTTCTCTTCACTCCAAGATACCAATAAACATTGAAGTAAAAAGGCGCATAAGTATGAATGTTTACAGTGCAAATAAAAAAGCAATAATTTTTTTTGCAAGGTATTGACAAATATAAAAATGCGGTCTACCTTTGTCTCACGTAAAAACCCGTGCCATGTTAAACCCTAAAATGCTCATGGCGCATGTACTAACCTTTATTTCTTTAATTGTACAAGCGCAATCTTCATCTGATAATAGTATACTTTGCTACATAGGCGCAGATAATGGTCCGCATAAAATAAATACGTACATCACGCAGGAAAAACCTTATGTGATCACGTGTAAATATGAGGATGGTACGGCTGCCGTTCCAAAGTTTCTGCAGTTTACATGCAGCGAAGGCTCAAGTTTAGTTACGATACAGGTGAATATAACCGATGGCGTACATACACAGGTAATCACTCGGGATGTACAGGTAAATGAATCGGATGGATTGCTGGAAATGCCGGTATTAGCCTTCATGAACGATGCTATGGCGCAAAGCGGCAAAGCGAGAATAAAGTCTATAACATTTAATAACAGTATGAATATTCCTTTGCTGTTATCGGAAGTAAATTTTTCCAATATCTCGGCGAATTACGAAATAAAAATGAACCAGGTATTTACTGTTGATCTCAACAGCAATTTCGGAAAAAATTATTTCATGTATGCAACGACATCGAAAACCGTGAGTATTAACTTATATAAAACAAACGGAGAACTTGAACAAAAGATATTGAAAACACTGGTGAAAGGAAATAATTTTATACGGTTTCCGGAGAACCAGATGACAGAAGATAAATATGTTATCGTTATCTCAGAGTACGATATAAAGAAAGCCCCTAATAGCAGAATAACCGTTATGAATTAAAGATATAGATAAGTAGTCCAGTTGGGGGACAAAAGACCTCATTTTCCATCGTAAAAAAATGGGAGGTGGGGTCTAATTTTTTTATTCCGCAGGGAGTTCCAGTTCTTCTGTAGGCTGTACTTTCTTTTCTTCCTTAAAGAATTTTTTCTGGAATATTAAAATTATGAAAACACCTATTGTAATGCAGGCATCGGAAACATTAAAGATAAAACGGAAAAATTCAAAATAATCTCCGCCAACATAAGGTACCCAACGGGGCCATGTTCCGCGGATGATTGGAAAATAAAACAGATCAACAACCCTGCCGTGAAACCAACCTGCATAACCCACCTTCGGAAATAATGTAGCGATCTGTCCTTCGCTGTGTGTAAAGATCTGTCCGAAAAAAATACTGTCAATAATATTGCCGATCGCGCCTGCTAAGATCAACGCCAGTGCAAACACAAAACCTTTGGAAGATTTTTTACTTCGTATTTGCTGCGCGAGGTAATAAGAAATAAAGATCACGGCGAGTATCCTGAAAAAAGTAAGTAAGAATTTCCCCATGCCTGCGCCGAAACTCATGCCGAATGCCATGCCTTCATTTTCTACAAAATGTATGCGCGCCCAATTCCCGATATACATAATTTCATCACCGCTGCGCATGGTGAGCTTTACCCATATTTTTGATGCCTGGTCGAGAACAAGGGATAAGAAAACAGTCAGCAGTGCGATCGCTCTTTTATTCATAAATAGGTATTAAATATTAAAAGCCAATAATGATAAATATCCTTACTGGCTTTTTGATTTTTGTAATTATTAAACCACATAGGTACATAGAAAATTATTAGAGTTTATGTGATCTATGTGTTTAATTTTTTCTGATTTTGGACTTATTTCTTTTCCAGTTTTTTCCCTTCCACGCTTAATGTAGCGTGAGGTACAACTAACAGTCTTTCCTTTGGAATTAACCTGCCGGTTTCCCTGCAAATGCCGTAAGATTTATTTTCTATGCGAACGAGCGCACTTTCCAGATGCGAGATCAGTTTTTGCATGCGTACAACGATCTGATTCATGTTTTCTCTTTCTGAGGTCATAGAGCCATCATCTATACTTGCAAATTGCGTTTCAGATTCAGAGCTATTCTTGATCTGGTCTGAGTAAAAATCGATTTCTTCTTTTGCTTTGGCGATCTTTTTCAGAATTACTTCTTTAAAGATGGCAAGGTCAGCATCTTTGTAACGTACCACGGAAACTTCCATGAGTGGTTTAGCTTCCTGGATGTGTCTTTGCACAGCTACCTGCTGTGCTTTTTCGGTAGGAGTTTTTTGTGTCGGTTTCATTGTGGATTTCTGTTCAGGTTTTTTAATTTCCGGTTTAACAATAGATTTCACAGGTACAGGTTTTACTGCAGCCTTTGGTGTTGCTTTTGCTTTCTCCGCAGTTTTCTTTAATGCAGGCTTTGCTTTAGCGATTGTTTTCTTCATGGGTTTGACAGCAGGTTTAGCCGCTTTTTTAACGGGTTTTGCTGTTACCTTTTTAGAGAGCGGTTTTGCTTTTAGGGTTGCTTTCTTCGCGGGTTTAGCAGCAATTTTTTGCTTGCCCTTTGTTGCAACTTTTTTCGCAGGAGCTTTAACTTTAGTTTTAGGTTTCGGTTTAGCAGCAGCTTTTTTTGTTGCCGGCTTTGCGGCACTTTTTTTCATTGCAGGCTTTGCTTTCTTCGCTGCGGGTTTCGCTGTTTTTTTCTTAATCACTTTTGCCATTTTATACTTTTTGTATGAATAAATTTAAGACCTCACCATTTATATCAAAATCTTTACCGTTTGATATATCGCCTGAAAATAAGATATCGCTTGCTAAAGTTTCGTTGCAAATATATTCTTTATATCTATTTAAAACATTGTTGAGAACCAACTGATTTTGCACATGTAAAACGATCTTGTCAGTAACTTCAAAGTTCGATTCTTTGCGTTCCGTTTGTACTTTATTGACGATCTCGCGTGCAAAACCTTCGTCTCTTAACTGATCGGAAATCGTAATATCAAGCGCAACCGTTATGCCGCTATTTGATGCGACCAGCCAGCCCTGGATATCATCGGAAATAATCTCCACTTCTTCCAATAAAATATTAAACGTTTCGCCATCTAAAATGAGTTCAAGACTTCCATTTTGTTCCAGTTGTGCGATCTGTTCATTATTCAACTCCTGTATCACTTCAGTGGCAGCTTTCATTTTTCCACCTAATTTTTTCCCAAGCAATTTAAAATTCGGTTTTACCTTTTTGGAAATGATGCCTGCAGTATCACTGATATATTCTATCTCTTTTACATTCACTTCCGACAAGATCAATTCTTTCACTTGATCAATTTGCTGAATAAAATGCTTGTCGATGGCAGGGATCAGAATTTTCTGCAGCGGCTGGCGAACCTTTATTTTTGTTTTCTTTCGAAGTGATAATACCAACGAGGAGATCTCCTGCGCCCATTCCATACGCTGCTCGAGTTCTGCATCGGTTAAATTCAGATCTGCAATTGCTAAATAAGAAAGATGAATGGATTCTTTTGTGCCGTTTAAATTCTGGTACAACCAGTCGCTGAAAAATGGCGCTACAGGACTCATCAGTTGTGCAACCACATTCAGGCATTCATGCAATGTTTCAAAAGCAGCTTTTTTATCTTTCGATAATTCATTTCCCCAGAATCTCCTTCTCGATAATCTTACAAACCAGTTGGACAAATGCTCGATCACAAAATCTTCTACAGCACGTGCAGCCTTTGTTGGCTCATAATCTTCATACGCTTCCGTTACCTCTTTGATTAAGTTATTTAATTTAGAAATTATCCAACGATCAATTTCAGATCTTTCTTCAATAGGAATAGAATTATTTTTATCGATAGTGAAGCCGTCGATATTAGCGTAGATCGCAAAGAAATTATATGTATTGTATAATGTTCCGAACAATTTTCTCCCGGATTCTGCAAGTCCTTCAATATCGAATTTTAAATTATCCCACGGCTGAGAATTGGAAATGAGATACCATCTCGTTATGTCGGCTCCGTATTTTTCTATAGTTGTAAAAGGGTCGACGGCATTGCCTAAACGCTTCGACATTTTATTGCCGTTCTTATCCAACACTAAGCCATTAGACACTACATTTTTATAAGCAACAGAATCAAATAACAGCACCGCAATAGCATGGAGTGTGTAAAACCATCCGCGCGTCTGATCAACGCCTTCCGCAATAAAATCAGCGGGAAACGACTTTTCAAAAGTTTCCTTATTTTCAAAAGGGAAATGCCATTGTGCATACGGCATGGCGCCGCTATCAAACCACACATCTATCAAATCGGATTCCCGGCGCATCGGTTTTCCTAAAGGCGACACTAAAATAATTTCATCAACATACGGCTTATGTAAATCAATGTTGAATGATGAATGTTGAATGTTGAATTTGTTTTTATCGAGAAGTCCAGCATCGATTGACTTTTGAATTTCATTGTTCAATTCTTCAATAGAACCGATACAAATTTCTTCCGCTCCGTCTTCGGTTCTCCATATATTTAAAGGCGTTCCCCAATAACGTGAACGTGATAAATTCCAATCTACTAAATTCTCCAGCCACTGCCCAAAGCGACCACTACCCGTACTTTCCGGTTTCCAATTGATGGTTTTATTCAATTCCATCATTCGCTCCTTTGCAGCAGTAACCTTAATAAACCACGAATCCAAAGGATAATAAATAACAGGTTTATCCGTACGCCAGCAATGCGGATACGAGTGCTCATACTTTTCAATTTTGAAAGCTTTATTTTCCTGTTTCAGCTTTACACAGATATCAATATCAACAGAAACATAATTCGGATCATCTTTATAATCCTTTACATATCGACCGGAAAATTCTCCAACGCCATCAATAAATTTTCCTTCCTTATCTACAAGCGTTAAAGTGCCGATACCATTTTCTGCAGCCACTTTCATGTCATCCGCACCAAAGCTCGGCGCGATGTGCACGATACCTGTTCCATCAGAAGTTGTAACAAAATCTCCGAGCACGACGCGGAATGCATCACCATCAATATTTTCTTTTTTATTCGCTTCAAACGGCAACAATTGCTCATAGCGCATGCCTTCGAATTCTTTTCCTTTAAAGCTTGCCAAAATTTTATAAGGCAAATTCTTTCCATCATTTTGATAAGATGAAAAATCTTTATTCTCATTTTCTTCCTGGAAATATTTCCCTAATAATTCTTTTGCTAAAATTAATCTGACTTGCTGATGCGTATAAGGATTGAAAGTTTCTACTAAGCTATAATCAATATTTTTTCCGACGGCTAAGGCTGTATTAGAAGGCAGTGTCCACGGCGTCGTCGTCCATGCAAGAAAATAAATATTGTCAGCGCCGCCTTCTTTTTGCAATTCTTTCAACGGTGAACTGTGGTCCGTCGACTGTGGACTAACTTTAAACTGCGCCACACAACTCGTATCCTTTACATCGCGGTAGCAACCCGGTAAATTTAATTCGTGTGAGCTTAAACCGGTTCCCGCAGCAGGAGAGTATGGCTGAATTTTTAAGCCTTTATATAAATATCCTTTTTGATAGAACTCTTTTAAGATCCACCAGATCGTTTCGATGTATTCATTTTTAAAAGTGATGTACGGATGTTCGAGATCCACCCAGTATCCCATTTTAATGGTGAGATCATCCCATACATCTTTAAACTTCATCACTTCTTCGCGGCATCGCTCATTAT
The DNA here is from genome assembly GCA_028288625.1 of Bacteroidota bacterium. Lineage (GTDB taxonomy): Bacteria > Bacteroidota > Bacteroidia > Chitinophagales > JADIYW01 > JADJSS01. The sequence continues at coordinate 47,979 of JAQBNI010000074.1, forward strand.
ATTCTGCAACAGAAACTTTTGTCCCGATATCTTTCTTAGTGATGCCCAGCATTTTTTCTACCTGCAATTCCACGGGAAGTCCGTGCGTATCCCAGCCGCCCTTCCTTTTTACCTGGTAACCCTGTAAAGTTTTGAAACGGCAGAATATATCCTTTAAGCCGCGCGCCAGCACGTGGTGAATTCCGGGTAAACCGTTTGCACTCGGCGGACCTTCGTAAAACACATATTGAGGTTTTCCTTCACGTGAGGAAATGCTTTTTGCGAAAACATCGTTTTCTTTCCAATAAGCCAGTATTTCTTTCTCAATTTGTGTTTGAGAAAGATTTTTGACCTCCCTGTATTGCTTTCTGCCTGACATATGATATTCCTTCCGAAAAAGTTGCGCAAAGATAGCAAATATCCAATGATAATAAAAATATAACTGTATGTGAAAGAGGTTAAATACAAGGCATCAGGAGATGATGTTGCCATAAGAATCCCTCCTTTTTATAATAAAAATTCATAGATTTGGAGTCGAGATCATGAAATCAACCTGCGGGGCTGATCTCACGTAATACATATGAAATCTTTCCTTAAATACATACCTTTTTTACCGGGCGTGCTTTCCATTTTAGCGCTGTTGCACATTAACTTGTCGATGGCGCAAAAAGCTCCGCTCGGAAGCTGGACCGCGCATTTGCCGATGGTCAGCGGGACTTCGGTTTGTCAAAGCACGAACAACATATATGCAGCTTGTACGAACGGCGTGTTAAGCGTCAACATAGATAACGGCTTGCTTGAAAAATATACAAAGGTGATCGGGTTGGCGGAAGTGTTTGTGTCGCAGGTTGGATATGATACGGCGACATCTACCTTAGTGATCGGTTACGCAAATTCCAATATTGATCTCATTCAAAATGGGAAGATCGTTAACCTCCCTTATTTAAAGAATGCAGCGATCTCAGGCGATAAGAACATTTATTACATTTTTTGCAGGGATAGTATTGCGTATATCGGCACAGGCTTTGGCTTAATGCAGGTGGATCTTGTAAAACAGGAAATTTCTGAAACATATACATTCAACAATGGTGTATCCAACGATCGTGTGAATGCAGTGTGGGCGGATGAAACTGCGATCTATTGTGCGACGACAGAAGGCATAGTAATGGGTAAGATCGCAGCAAATGTAAACCTGCTAAATTTTAATGACTGGGTAAAATATTCTTCAGGAATACCTGCAAGTGAAGCGAGTGCGATCACGCAATATCAAAATAAAATTATCGCTGCAGTGGGCAATACTTTATACCAGTTTGACGGAACGAACTGGTCTGTATTTTTTATGGATGCAAATTGGCTCACGATGCATTTGAATAATTCTTACGGGCAACTGCTTATCGCGCAGCAAAAAAGTGTTGGAGGAAATATTGTTGACAAGCGCGTGGGAAGATGGAATGGCAGCGCTTTCACTTTTTATTCCGGTCAGTTTAATATAGAGCGTCCATTGCAGGTCTTACAGGATAAGAACGGCGAGTTGTGGCATGCAGATCTTTACCGCGGACTGGTGCATCAGCAGGGTGGAAATTTCAACGTGATCGCTCCGAATGCACCTTACAGCATTAACTGCAAGGAAATGGATTACATGAACGGAACGATGTGGGTGTCATCTTCCGCAATAAGAAACGGCTGGAACCCCGACAACCTACCTGATAGCAGATCTTTTTATGCATGCACTAATTATACATGGACAAATTACACGCAATATGATCTCCCCGTATTAGATACCTTTTCACAGATCGCTGTGGTAAAAGCATTGCCGGCAGAAAATAAAGTGCTCTTCGGCGCAGCGAGTTTCGGTACGGGAGGTATTATGGAATTTTCTCCTGCTGATAAATCATACAAGATCATTAAGTATGCACCAAATGTAACTCCTGCGTTTCGTATCACAGGCGCTGACGTGGATGCGCAGGGGAACGCATGGTTTTCGAATGCGTATTCTTCAGCGCCTATTATTTGCAGGAAGAAAGATGGCACTTATACTTTTTTCAATTCAGGATTTTTAAACGGTATCGTGGTAAAAGATATTCTTGCCGATGATTATAACCAGATCTGGGTGGCGAAAGAAAGTGCGGGTGGAGGATTGGTAGTTTTAAATTACGGAAATGATATTGATGATAAATCGGATGATACCTATTATAATTTTGCTGCAGGAAGAGGTGCGGGAAATTTGCCGATCAACGATGTGGTCTGCATGGCAAAGGATAAAGATGGTGTGATCTGGCTCGGCACTTCGCAAGGAATTGCGATTGTTTCGTGCGCGGGTTATGTAACAGAGAATGCATGCGAAGCGGAACAGATCTGTATCAACAGGAATGATGGCAGCGGTTTTTGCGATAATTTACTGGAAGATGAAATTATAAATTGCATTACTGTAGATGCAGCGAACCGCAAATGGATCGGTACAAACAACGGGATATTTTTAGTGAGTGCGGATGGACAAAAAACCATCCATTATTTTAATGAAATAAACTCTCCGCTGCTCGCAAATTATGTTCGGTCAATTGCGATCAACCCTGAAAACGGGGATGTATTTATCGGAACTGAAAAAGGAATTTGCACATACAGGGCTGAAGCTACTTCTACAACGGATAATACGGAAGCTCCTTATGTTTATCCGAATCCTGTGCGCCATGAATACGATGGACCTATAGCAATTGCTGGTATTCCCGACAATTGCAATGTGAAAATTGTTGATGTAAGCGGTAACCTGGTTTTTGAAAGTACTGCCTTGGGCGGGCAAGCAACGTGGGATGGAAGATTGACAAATGGTGATCGCGCAGCGACAGGAATTTATTTTGCATTATGCCAGGGTTCCGATAAGAAACAAAAAGCGAAACTGAAATTTTTGCTGGTACATTAATTATTTAACCACATAGGTCACATAGAATTACAGCTGCTTCAGCTTTTCAAAAATTTCATACAACACATACGTATCCGTTTTGCAGTAAGCTTTTAATTGTTGCAGCTGTAGATCTGTTTTGTTTTTATCTTCTTCATAAAACAATTCATTGTACACCGCCATTGCTTCTTCGCCGTCCTTCACCTGGCTTCGTGCAAATTCATCTTTCTGCAATAATGCATTCCCGATCGCTTTTAGTGAAAAGCTGCCTTGCTGTGCAGGATGATAATAGTATAATTCTTTGAACGGAATTTCAACATCTATAATGCGCTTGATCCTTTCAAGAATTTCATTTTTATAATCAGGAAAATCACTTGACAGCTTGAACAAAATAGTTTTTTCCATGAGCGTATTAAAGACAAGAATTTTTCCTTCACCAGATGTTGCAGATAAGAAATGCTCGATAAAATTGATCCTGTCATCTTCACCAACCGGAGAAATATAATCTATGTGCTGCAATTCACCCGTTTCAGATGCTTTGTAATGGAGAGAAAATAAAAATGGAATGCGGTCATACGGCTTTGTGCCTTTAAATACAGGTACCGCAGGCTGAAAAGCTTCCACATCAAAATAATACAGAGGGTAATGAATGTTTGAAATAAAAGTACGTAATTTTTCTCTTTGAAGAAAGGGTTGCTGATCCTGGTAGCTCGCAATGATGACTTTCTGGCGCGCGTTCAGATCGTCATTAATTTCAATCTGGTGGACAGTGGTAATTCCTTTTTCAATAAAATTACTTTTCTCCTGCATGGATACACCGGGCAAATACCAGATAGAATCTTTCTCAATATGCTTCCAGCAATAACCCTGGAAATCGCACGGATAAGGTTTAGTACAATGCTGCCCGATCGCTACTTCAGGAATTAACGGCGCATCTAAAATATCAATTGCGCTTCCTATACTTTTTTCTACAAAAGGAATGCGTTCCCGAATTTCATCCATTACGGAAGTGATCTTAAAAAAGGAATGTACATCAAAGCTATCTTTCAAAACATAATCATTGTTGATCGTTACTAAAGAAAAATCTTCGAGCTCCACTCCACTCTTTGTAATAATATAATATTGAATGGTTGCATCGAGTAAATATGTATTAGATATCCTGAAGGAACTCTTTACTTCGTAAGCGTAAGATTTTCCTTCTTTATTTTCAAGTATGTCCAAAGCAGCAAGAATGCCGTTGTATTTAAATGCGGCTTCATAAATAACAGGGTGCTGTTGCTGCATCAATAATTTTGTTGCTGCTATCGATTCATTATAACTTGAGGCATCCGGCGGCGTACAATCTTTCCCCCCGGGAAATAATTGATGCGCTAATTTTCCTACGCGATGTCCGCGATCGAATTTTTGTTGCTGTACGACTCCTGCATTATCGCGCAGCGTATAATAATTTTTGTACAGGTATAATGATTTAGAGCACTGGATACTGCGGATCAGTGTAGATTTGCTAAGCGTGTTTTTTTTAGGATTCATTCAAAAATTGATAATCTATAGGCGTAATTTCCTATATTTGAAGAAATTATAACGGCTTGAGTGGTATCGTAGTCAGTTTAATTTTTACAATTTCATTTTCACTTAAAAGTATAAAAAATAATTCCAAATGAGATTAAGAAATTTTACCATCACTTCTTTTTGTATTTTATTTTTCTCTGCCGCATACGCGCAAAAGGGCGGCAGTATAAGTGTTGGTGTAACGCCGGGCTTATCTTATATGCTCAAGCAAAATACTTATTTCCTGGCGAACAACTCAAAGGAATTAAATTATAAGCCGAAATTCAGTTACCACGTTTTTATACAAGGCGGATATAATTTTAAAGAGCAGCATGGTATAGTTGCATATGCAAACTTCTGTGATGAGGGACAAAATTATAAGGATGAATTTAAATATAAAATTTATCCGGCATTGATCGGAACACATACTAAATCGGTGGATTTTAAATATATGGGCTTTGGTGTATTATACCGTTTCGCTCCATTATTACAAGGACAAAAAGCGCATATACGTATCAAGACAGATCAGTTTCACTGGAGATTGAAATTACTTGTTGGTTTTGAAACTGATTTTTTATTGCAGGCGCAAATGAAATACAGGGTGAATCTTAATAACACGGGGAATATAATAGATTATGGCTATCCGATTCCTTATTCGATTCCCGGGTATCCGATACCAACGCCTACCGGAGGCGTGCCGGGTTATGGATTTGCAGGGTATTCACCGAATCAAAGCAATAATTATAAATCTTATTTTAAAACCATACAAGGTGTTGGAGTGTTGAAATTTGGCGTGGATTACATCTTTAATAATAATATGTACATGGGTTTTGCGATTGAAACAAAGTTCGGATTAAATGATGTTAATGCATCAGCATATAAGGTGCATCCGGATTATCACAAATCGAAAAATTATTTCTTTGGATTGAATGTGGAATTAGGATATAACTTTAAGAAAACAGGAGAGAAGAAAATAAAAACGAAGGAAGTTACAAAGACAAAGGTGAAGCATGCCGGTGTGGATGTTAACAGGCAGGTAGATAAAGTAGATAAGAAAACGATCAAGAAGCTCAAGCAAAAATAAATCTTACAGAATAATATTCACTTCCGGTACAAGGAGGATATTAAATTGCTGCTGAACGGAATTTTGTACAGCCAAGGCATGCTGCCGGATTTCTTCCCCTGTTGCATTTCCATAATTTACAATCACTAATGCCTGACGGTCATGGTTCCCGGTATCGCCCAGGCGCTTACCCTTCCATCCGCATTGTTCGATCAGCCATCCTGCAGGAATTTTTACTTTTCCATCCGGCAGATCATAAGAAGGCATTGCAGGGAATTCTTTTTTTATTTTTTCAGCAACAGCTTTTTCAACTTCAGGATTTTTAAAAAAACTTCCTGCGTTCCCGATATCATGCGGGTTTGGCAACTTGCTTTCACGGATCTCTATCACTGCATCTGAAACATTTTTTATCGTAGGATTCTTTATTCCATTTTTCCCCAGTGTTTTTTGAATATCGCCGTAAGCTGTATTTACAACAGGATGCTTTGATAATTTTAAAGTGATGGAAGAAATAAAATAATTATTTTTTTCTGTTGATTTAAAAATACTTTGCCGGTAACCGAAATTGCATGCTTCTTTATTGAAGACGAGCGTTTCGGCTGTTTTCAGATCAATGGCTTCCAGTGAAACAAACGTGTCCTGAATTTCCGCTCCATATGCGCCGATATTCTGCATCGGAGCTGCGCCTGCTGTTCCCGGTATCAGGGATAGATTTTCTATGCCGCCCCAGTTGTGATTTACGCAATATATAACAAGCTCATGCCAGTTTGTTCCGGACATGCTTTTGATCCAGACATGTTCATCATCTTCCTTGATCAATTCAATTCCTATGATCTCATTTTTAATAACCAGTCCGTCAAAATCATTGCACAGCAGGATATTGCTGCCTTCACCGAGGATCAGTATCTTCTTATAATATTGAAAATGATCTTCAATAAGGCTGATAATGTCGGCAGTAGTTCTTACTCGTGTAAAAAAATGTGCCGTAGAATTTACGCCGAATGTATTGTACGGTTTTAAGGAAAGATATTCGAGGATAGACAAAGTGAATTACTATTTACGATGTGCAAATTACGATTTTTATTTTAGTGAGAATGAGAATGCGTCCCGGTAAATAGAAGGCTTAATCTTTGGAATAACCTAATTAATCGATCTCATCCAAAACGCACCCGGTTGTCTTTTTGGTTGAGATTTTAATATTGGACAAGCAACTGATAGTTTTTCGAAATGGTTATTTTTTAAATAATTCAAAGCACCTATTACTTCGTACTTGTTGTTATTACTTAAGTATGCTTCCAATAAATATTGTTCATTCCATAAGCGATGTTCAATAAACAACCATTCCGCAGGATAATCTCTTGGTGAAAAAATATCATGAATATGTACAAGGACATTTTTATTTAGTGCAGGTAATATCTCCAGGTATTCTATGAGTACATCTCCTTGTGGTCTGATGATATGAGACGAATCGATGAATAAAATGTCATTATCTGTCAGCCTTTTGAAAAAATCAATCGGCACATCTTCAACCTTCTTTCTCAAAACTTCTACTCGTGTAGATTCCAGCCAGGGCATTTCATAAGGTTCAATACAAATATGGTTGCATGTATACTGAGGGTCTTGCGTTTTATTGTGTTCTATGGCTTTCATTGCCATAAGCGTCGACATACCACTCCCAATTTCAATAACATTTTTAGGTTTAAAATGCCTGATCATATTATAAAGATATTCAGAATCCCCGGATTCATACCGCCCGTTATTGTAGTAATATCCCAATTCTCCGGGGCTGTTCATTGGAATAGATAACAATTCATTTTGGTAACGGAATTTGTCAAGAAGATCCAGTTGAAATTCGACATTCATATTTATACCCGGTAAATACCGGTCCTGATCCAAAGGTTTTTTCAGATGTTTTTGAGGATTAATAAGCGGTTGATAATAATGATCTCTGATAGGTAAGACGCCAAAGCTTCTTAATAATTTATGGGTGACCGGCATCACCCTTTCGTTCGACCTGGTAATAACAATATTCCAGAGAGATGTAATTATTGTAATAGGAATACCAAGAATATCTATAACTCTTTTTAATAATTTTTTCATAAACAAATATAAGAATTTAATCAAAGAGGGAAGTTGCTAAAAAATGTTTATTAGATATTCGATAGATAAATTAGCAGTTTATTATCATTCTCCCAGCCTGTTCAATCCTGCCTTAGCTTCTGCATCTATGCTGTTCGTATATTCATCTTTGTCGAGTTCGATCGCTTTTTTATAATACAGGATTGCATTTGATTTTTTATGCTGCTGCTCAAATATTGCTGCCACTTTCACACAAGCATTCGCCGCAAAATAATAATCATAAGATTGTCCTTTCTGAATAGCCAGTAAATAATACTTCACTGCATCATCCGCATTATTTAACTCATCATAAATTCTTCCTTTGCGGTAATAATATTCTATCTGGTCGCGGCTGCGGGTTAATTTTTCCGGCTTTATATTATTCACAACTGTTAAAGCCTTATCAAAATAAGATCCGTCGGATAAAATTCTAGACTTTAATAACTCTTTGTTTGGAATAAAATTTTGTTCTGCTTCTTTCTGTGCGGATTTATCTTCGTCAGTCGGCGCATCTTTTACCTGCAGGATCTGCTGCATATATTGTTTGTATACGTCGGGATTGCCGTTTATAAGGTTGTACCACGCGAGTTTGCGGTATGCCTCTTTCTGATAAGATCGTCCTTTGTTATTTACAATGAATTTTTTAATGTATACATCTGCATCCGAATCCAGTTTATTGAGTTTTGCATTGCCGTATAAGAAATCGAGAAAAGGGAAAGGATAATATTCACTTCCTGTTGGATGATTAGTTAGTAGAGAAATTACCTTGTCGTTTTTTCCAGTGTGAGAAGCAACTGTGGCTGCAATAAAATAATTCAACAGATTGTCGCCAAGCGGGATATTTGTATTTTCGATCATATTCCATGCAGTCGTTTTATCTTTCTGCAAATGCAGCACCAGCAAGGTATACATGATGATCGTCTCTTCCTTAAACTGGAAATTCTCATCCTTCATCACCGAATTTAATTCTTTCAAGCCTTCGTCGATGGAGCCTTTTAAACCAAGCAGTTTGGCGCCGAATTTATATTTGTCGGGTACAGCGCCGAAGATGGTATGCAACAATCCAAGGCTCTTAAGGTTCGGTTTAAAATCGGGATATTTTTTCTGGTTGCTAAGCAACAGCGAGTATGCTTTTTTCACTTCAAAAACCGCGGTGAAATATTCACCGAATTTTATTTTACACAGCGCCCATTGCAAATGCATATCCGCCTGCGTATATAAATAATAAGGCGAATTAGAATTTCCATTTTTTAATTTTTCCAGCCTTGCATTCACCCTTGGCTCCATCTGGTTGAAAAGTGTTTGATTGTCGTTGACATACAGCTTTAAAAAATCAGCATAATTTTCAATAAAAACAGGCAGGTAGTTTTTCGGATTTTCTTTTTTTTCTTTTTCCAGCATTTGCAATCCTTCTGTAATCTTTAATTTAAAGATCGATTGGTATGCTTGCCTGCAATTCGAATTAAATTCAAAATTCTGGGCGGAAACAGAATTGATCCGGCAGCATAAAAAAAGAATGATCAGCAAGAAAGTTCGCACGAAATAAAAATACGAAAAAATAAACAAGGCAGACCGGCTTGCAGTAGTAAACAATTCTTCATAAATAGTTCGGGCTGTTTTTAAGAGAATACTTTATTTTTGATAAAAATCACTATGAGAGTTCTTCTTTTGTTTATTGTTCTGTTTTCCTCCAGGTTTATATTCGCCCAGGATGATATTGTTTTAGACCTTGATTCCATTAAGAATATAAAGACGACGCGTTATTCTTCAGTGAACGAAGTAGGCGTGGCGATCAATATAGGCGGAACGGTTATAGACAAGCTGCCAAGCCATACAACAAAAACCAAGCAAGGCATCGATAAGCCAAGTGTGATGATCCGCACCGTGCATGGCATCCTTATTAACCCTAAGTTTTTTATCGGTGCAGGATTGGGGATTGATTTTCTTCCAAGCGGGGGGACAACCGGTGGTTCTTTTTTGGTAACGTTCCCGATCTTTGCAGAATTCCGCGAATATATTCTTGATGGGAATTTCAATATCTTTTTCTCAGAGCGTTTAGGCGGCGCAATATTCCTCGATAAAAAAGTAAACACGTTAAGCGGTCAGAAGCGCACATCTTCCGGCGCGTTCGGGGAGTTTATGATCGGCGGGAGATATGTGCCGTCCAGCAAAAAACTCGCCATACATTTTGGTGTCGGTTACCGCTTGCAACATTTGCAAACAAAAGTGAATTTTACGGATACTTCTACACCTACACAGGTAATTAGTAATGTAAAACAAATTACGATCAAACATTACATCCCGGTATCCATCGGTGTTACCTTCTAAATAGATTCGAGTGCAGCGTGTTGTACCCAGCCTTCTTTCCCGTTCGGCAATTCAATTTTTATCCAGCAGTTAGCATCTCTATCTGTTAGTTTCACTTTGATGCCTGCTTGTAGGGAGTCAGTTATTTTTGAGGAAGCAACAGGTGTTCTTTGAACAGGAGTTTTATCCAGGAAGACAATCGCGTATTCACTTACCTTTTCCTGTTTGTACCGGAAGTAAGTTAAATAACCAAAACACAGAGATAATAAAAATAAGATGATACCAAATTTTCTGCTCAGGGTGCTTTTCCCAAAAAAATAAAAACAGAAAAAGATACTGCTCAACCAAAGACATGCGAGCATCCAGTGACTCCATTGATTGGAAGACCTGCTGTTCAGGAAATTTTTCGAATACTTGGTGACGAAGAATTCCCTGCTGAATTCTATTTTAGAAAAAAGCTTGTTGTTGGTGAGAGAAAGATTCTTGTCGATATATTTATTGCCGGGATCCAGTTTTTTTGCCTTTTCGTAATACAAAATTGCTTCAGGATATTTTTGGAGGTGATAATAAGTATTGCCGAGATTGAAATATGCGTTTACATTATTTTTATCTTTTGCGATCACCAGTAAATAAAAGTGTCCGGCTTCGTCAAATTGCTTGCTTTTATAATAACTGTTGGCAGTTTTAAATAGTGTTTTTGTATCCTGAGAAAAAGAAGAAACAGAAAATAAAATAAAGTATAGTAATATCCCCGCGTGAATTACGGAGAACTTTAAAAGATATGTAAGTCTTTTATTCATCTAACTTTTTATTTGCTCTTCAAAATCAATAATTAATTCTATCGCCTTGCTGTATGTTTGCTGCATGGAATCTTTTTTTCCAACCTGTGAAAACAAAGATTGCTCACAGGTATCGAGCGTATGTTTCAGTTCTTCTATTTTTTCCTGCGGGATATTTTTCAGGCTTAATTTTTCCGCCATATTTTCTTTCGACAATTCACTTTGAGGAATGTATAATTTATCGGAAAGATATTCCCACAATGCGCGGATCACTTCATTATAAAATCCCTGCTCATTGTTTTGCTGCAATAATTTTTTAGCCGTTGTCATCCTTCGAAGTGCAATACGGTTCGCTTTTTTCCTTCTCAATGAAAGTAATTCGCCTTCCGTGTAATCGCGTTTCCTGAAGATAAATCCAAATAGCAACAAGACAACCGGCAGGGCTGTGAATGTCCAGAAGCCGGCACTTCCCGCAAAATTATTTACGCTTACATACTGTTGCCGGATTCCGTAAATTCCTTTTGATGTATTTTGTTTTTCCCGCTTAAAGAAATTGATCACATTCTGGCTGATCTTCGCTTCTCCTTCCACATCGATCTCTGTTTCCGGGAGTGTGTACTTTATATAATCTCCCTTTTCAATATCGAAATAAGCAAATTCATATTTTGGCAGCTTGTACTTTCCTCCATCCTGCGGGACTAATATATATTCAAAGCTTTTTGATCCTGAAACGACACTGCCATTGTTTGCATAATCATCTTTTATTTTAGGCTCGTACGCTTCAAACTCTTCCGGGAATTGCAATTTTGGCGGTGTGATCGATTTTAAATTTCCTGTTCCGGTATATACTACTTTAAGCGATACCGGTTCGCCGACTTTTACTTTTGTCTTATCGTATTTTGCATTAAACGAAAATTTACCAACTGCACCGCTGAAAGTCGCAGGCTTATTTTTTTCAGGTAATGGTTTCACATTAATATTTACCGTATTGCTTTTTGATTTGAATTCAAATTGACGGTAATCAGGCACCTGGAAAAATCCCATCTGCACATAAACCATCAAGTCAGCAATTCCTGAAAATTCCAATGCGGGAATGGTAAAATTTCCGGACCTGGTTGGAAATAAAGTTACCCGTGTTATTTCCTGCATGTGATAATCCTTACCATTATATTTCTCAACAACCGGCTTACGGTTTTCGTCTAATTTATATTCTTCAGATAAGAAACCATCGTATGCCGGCATTTTGTCCGGAATTAATTGTTCGATATTCACACCAAAATATAATTTATAGGAAAGCGTGAGTTGTTCACCAACATATACAGAAGTTGTGGTCGGGATTACGCGAAGAAATACATTCTGATTAATATAATTACCGGCATCGGTTTGTTCTTTCTGATTTTGTGGCTGTGTTTGCTGCTGGAAAGCATCAAAAGGATCATTCGATTGTTGAGGTTGTTTTGCAGGAGCCACCACTTTTATATAAACTGTATTCGACCTCATTTCATTTCCGCTGATAATAGCCGCCGCCGCCGCAATCGTAAACTCACCTTGTTTCCTCGGCTGTAAAGTATACGTATAAGAAATTGATTTGGAAACCCGTCCATTCACTACGGAAACATTGGTGCTTTGAGCCGGAGCACCTAACTGATCGAAACCATCAAATTTAGGAGGAACAAAACGCTCGAGGCTGCCATTCTCCACTGAATAGGTAATATCGAATGTGTAATTTAACGGGACTTCTCTTGTATCGGCAGTTGCAGTGAAGCGCTGTGAGAAAGAGGTGAAAGGTGTAAGTAGTAAGGTGAAAGTTATAAGGTATAAGGAGTAAGGTATAAGTCTCAACATAGTATTGAGATACTTATTACTTACTACTTTGTACTTACTACTTTTCATCTACCAGTCTTTTTGAACTTTTGAACTTTGCGGTTTATTTTTATCCCTGATGAGTTTTTGCTCCACCTTTGTCTCGTCGTTAGCAATATCATCCAGCCTTTTCTGAGCTTCTTCCAGGCTCATTTGTCCCTGTTGTTGTTGCTTTTGCTGCTGCTGTTTATCCTGCTGACCCTGTTGTTGCTGCGGATTATTTTTTTCATTCTGTTGCGGGTTATTCTGCTGCTGATTTTTATCTTGTTTCTTATCCTGTTTATCTTTCTGATTATTTTTTTCGCCGCCTCCATTCTTTTTAATTTTAGACAATGCCATCATTAAATTATATTTTGCTTCCTGGTCTTTCGGATTTAATTTCAAAGATGTTTTATATGCTTTAGCGCTTTCTTCATATTTTTCCTGCTTGTACCATGTATTACCTATGTTGTAAAATGCTTTCGCCTGGATGTCCGTGTTGCCGGTAAGTCTTGCAGCTGCTGCATATTGATCCTTCGCTTTGTCGAGTTCATTTAATTTAAAATAGGCATCTCCCTGGTTAAAATTTGCGCGCACATCCTTTGGCGCTTTTTGCAATGCCTTACTGTAACTTTCCGTGGCGTTGTTATATTTCTCGTTATTATAAAACCTGTTTCCCTGTCTCAATAATTTATTGCTGCTTTGTGCAGCGCACTTATTGGAAGATAAAAGGATCCAGCCAAGTAATGCAATTTTCAGGAATACCTTTAATAGAAAAACAATGAATACTGTTTTTTTATTCTGCCTCATCCATATTTTAATATTTATTAATTTTTGTTTCATTAACATCTGTTAAACCGTCTCGTTTTTAAAATCGAAAAATTTCTTCCGGTATGTAATAAAAAAATCTGCCAGCAATAATAGCAATGCAAATGCAAGGAAATATTGGAACTGTTCCACAAAATCCGTAAACACTTTATCGTTGATCGTTTTTGTTTCCATTTTTGCGATATCCTTTGAAAGGAATTCTGCGACCTGCTTTGCATTATCCAGGTAATAAAAATTTCCATTACCGCCTTTCGCTAATGCCTGCAGCATATTTGAATTCATTTTAGAAATGATCACCTGCCCGCTGTCATCTTTTTTCTCTGTGATCTTATTCCCATTTTGATCATAAACAGGAATGGTTCCGCCGCCCGGTGTTCCTACACCAACGGTAAATATTCTGGAGCCGTCAGATGCAATTTCTTCCGCCTTTGTGATCGCGTTTTCTTCATGATCTTCCCCGTCCGTGATCACGATAATGGCTTTATATTTTTTATCTGTTGCTTTAAATGCATTTTCTGATTGCTCCAATGCATTAGCGATAATAGTACCTTGCGTTGGAACCGAATTTGTATTAATAGAGCGCAGATATAATAACAACGACGAATAATCTACTGTCAGCGGCATTTGCAGATATGCATTTCCTGCAAAGATCACCAAGCCTACACGGTCGCCATCCAGTTTTTTCAACAAGGTTTGGATAAGCAATTTTGATTTCTCCAGCCTGCTTGGAACAACATCCTGCGAAAGCATGCTTTTGGAAACGTCTAATGCGATCACGACATCAATGCCTTTTCGCTGGATCTTTTCCATCTTCGTTCCCATCTGCGGCTGAGCCAGGGAAATGATCAGCAGTGATCCTATTAAGTTGAAAAAAATAAATTTAATCAGGGATTTGTTTTCGTTCCTGTCAGGCATTAACCGTTTTAAAAGATCGATGTTGCCGATCTTCTGCAATTGTTTTTTGGTCTGGTAACCGGCATAAAAATATATGACTACTGCAATTGGTATCAGCAAAAGCAGCAATAAAAATTCTGTATGTTCAAATCGGATCATTATGCCAAAATCGTTTTTAAATATGTTCCGCTTAAAATAAAGTGTGCCACCAAAAACAACAATGCAAAGAATGCGAATACATGGAAGTGTTCGCTTTTCCTGTGGTAGTTGCTGATCTTTATTTTTGATTTTTCCAGTTTATCAATATTGTTATAGATGTTTTTTAAGGACGAATTGTTAGTAGCGCGAAAATAATTACCGCCTGTTTCCCGCGCCATTTCCCTGAGCAGCTGTTCATCAATCTGCACCGGCATACTTTGGTAAAATGTATTTCCGTTTTGATCCGTGAAAGGATAAGGCGCGGTGCCGTTCTTGCCAATTCCAATAGTGTATACCCGTATGCCAAAAGCCTTGGTGATCCTGATGGCGGTATATGGATCGATATAACCTGTATTGTTTACACCATCCGTCATCAGGATAATTATTTTTGTTTTTGATTTGCTTTCCTTCAGGCGTGCAACAGCTGTCGCCAGACCCATGCCAATTGCTGTTCTGTCTGTCACCATACCGCTATGGATGTCTTTAAATAAATTCATCAATACCTGGTGGTCAATCGTGATAGGGCATTGTGTAAAGCTCTCTCCTGCAAAGATCACTAAGCCTATCCTGTCATTCGGTCTGTCTTCAATAAATTTCATTGCAATTTTTTTTGCAGCTTCTAAACGATCGGGTTCAAAGTCTTTTGCGAGCATCGACCCTGAAATATCAAGCGATAAAACGATATCGATTCCCTGGGTTGAAATTTCTTTTTCAGACAACGCACTTTGCGGTCGCGCTAATGCAATCACCATAAATATATACGACAATATTTTCAGCAAGGGTAAACCCGGCAGCAGCTTTACTCTTAAAGATCTTGACTGTGCCAGCACTCCGCCATGCTGCGGAATGCTAAAAGTTGCGTAAAAGGTTTTTCGCTTGTAGTACGACCAATACACCAATAAGGGCACTGCCAGCAATAACCAGAAATATTGTGGATGCGCAAATGTGTATGGAACCAGTCTAAACATTTTTTAATCTTTTTGAGTCAGCGGTTTCTTCTCTTCTTCCAGCTGTTTTGTTTTGTCAATAAATTCTTTGATGATCCTCATCGAATTTTCGTTTTCAATAAAATCCGGTTGAGCTTTTGCAAACTTTACAAAATCACTCATCACCAAAACTTCATTCAGATCTTTCTTCAGAGATTGTTTCATCATTCCTTTGTGCATTGCACTCATCAACTCATCCGTAGTCCTTTCCATCGCAGAAATATGATACCTCAATTCGATATACGTTCTTGCAATATCAGTAAGGCGCGAATAATAATTTTTTACCGCTCCGGTTTGCCATAGTTTATCTCTCTGCAGTTTGTCTAGTTCTTTCAATGCCCACACATGCGGCGGAAGCAGATATTTTTCATCAACAGGCTGGTTCTTTCTCTTTCTTTCTATAATATACCATGCGATCAATGCAGCTATAAGCGCTAAAATAATTGTGCCAATCAGGAAGGGAAGAATTTCTTTAAATGTCAGAGGAATTTTTAATGGCTCCTTGATCGGTTTGATATCTTTTGTGGTATCGATCTTCACTCCGGCAACATGCACTAATATAGATTCAGAAACGATAGTATCGAGCTTGCCGTTGCTGTTGACTAAGAACTGAAATCTCGGCAGCATGATCTGACCGGTATCAAATACAATAAGATTAACGAGCTGATGATATTCATTCTGACCGCCTTTCTTTACGGTATCCACAGGATTGTAATTCGCTACTTCAATGATCGGTGAAATTGAATCTTTTAAATTCGGGAAAGCGACTTGATTATTTGATGCGGCTGAAACAAAAAGATCTACTGGAATCCAGTCACCGATTTGATATTCTTTTTCTTTTGTGGACGCTGTGGCGGTTTGAGCGCCAGAGGTAAAAGGAATTAGTAAAAAGCAAATAAGGAATGTGGCGATTTGAAAATTTGAAAATTTGAAAATTAACCTTAGATAGCAATACACATGTTGCCATCTTTTTTCAAATCTTAGTTTTACTGTAAAACTCATTTATTCAAGTCTGTTTATCTTTTTTGAGTTCATGAATGCTAACGCATTTTCAAATTTTAAAATCCTTTCTTTTTCAAATCGACTACGCTCTCTTCTTAAAGAAGTTCATCAATATATGAACATAAGATTGTTCGGTTTTAATTTTCAATTTATCAGCGCCGGCTTTTATAAAACTATTGTCGTAATTTTTATCATAGAATAAGGCGCGTTCGCGGTACGTTTTTTGCGTTTGCTTATCGCTTGTATCGATCCACTTCGTTTCATTTGTTTCGACATCCTGCACTTGCAATAAACCAATCTGCGGCAGTTCCATATCCAACGTGTCATACACTTTCACACCGATAACATCATGTCTCCTCGAAACATGGCGCAATTCATCTGCATAATTTTCATCAATAAAATCAGACAACACAAAAGCAATGCTTTTTCTTTTCACCATATTATAAAAATTCTCCAATGCAAGAGAGATATCTGTTTTATTGCTCTTTGGCTGAAAATTCAGGATCTCGCGGATGATGCGCAAGATATGCGACCTTCCTTTTTTCGGAGCGATAAACATTTCAATCGTATCACTAAAAAATAATACGCCCACTTTATCATTATTCTGAATCGCAGAAAATGCAATCACGCCGGCAATCTCAGAGATGATCTCATTCTTGAGTTGATTTTGCGTTCCGATAAACGATGATTTACTTACATCGATCAACAGCATTACGGTAAGCTCTCTTTCTTCTTCAAATATTTTTACAAAAGGATGCTGGAAGCGCGCAGTTACATTCCAATCAATATTCCGTATATCATCGCCGTACTGGTATTCGCGCACTTCGGAAAACGACATTCCGCGACCTTTAAATGCGGAATGGTACTCACCGGAAAATATATGGTTTGTCAAGCCCTTTGTCTTGATCTCTATTTTCCTTACTTTTTTTAGCAGCTCCGAAACTTCCATAGATAAAATTTTTATCAATTACACTTTCACTCTCACCTTCACTTTCACTATTAAGGAACTTCAACTCTGTTTAAAATGGTATGGATGATTTCTTCCTGGTTGATATTTTCCGCTTCCGCTTCGTAAGTAATACCAATACGGTGTCTCAATACATCATGTGCAACAGCACGCACGTCTTCAGGAATTACATAACCTCTACGCTTAATAAATGCATAAGCCTTGCTCGCCATTGCCATGCTGATGCTCGCGCGCGGAGAGCCGCCGTAGCTGATCAGATGCTTGAGATTATCAATTTTATATTTTACAGGTTCGCGCGTAGCGAAAATAATATCGAGAATATATTTTTCAATTTTTTCATCCATATACACTTCCCTCACGGTATCACGCGCTTTCAAAATTGTAGCTGCAGAAATTACAGGTTTGATACCTGATGGTGCACCTGCCACATTCTGACGCATGATCTGTCTTTCTTCTTCAAACTCCGGATAAGAAATTTTTACTTTCAGCATAAAACGATCCACCTGCGCTTCCGGTAAATTATAAGTTCCTTCCTGTTCGATCGGGTTTTGCGTTGCCATGACGAGAAAAGGCTCTTCGAGTTTATAAGTAGTATCGCCTAAAGTGACATTGCGTTCCTGCATCGCCTGTAGCAATGCACTTTGAACTTTCGCCGGGGCACGGTTGATCTCATCCGATAAAATAAAATTGGAAAAGATTGGACCTTTCTTCACTTCAAAATTTCCCTTCGATTGATTGTACACCATCGTGCCGAGAATATCCGCAGGCAAAAGATCCGGCGTAAATTGTATGCGGCTGAATTTCGTATCAATCGCTTCCGACAATGATTTTATAGCGAGAGTTTTTGCAAGTCCGGGAACACCTTCCAGTAAGATATGACCTTGTGATAACAATGCGATCATCAACCGCTCAAGCATATACTTCTGACCCACGATAGATTTCCCAATTTCGAGATTGAGAATTTCAAGAAAAGCGCTGTCTTGCTGTATTTTCTCGTTTAACGCTTTAATGTCTATAGATTCCATAAAATTCAGTTTGTTTGGTTGCAAAAATAAAACCATTGTCACTTAACCTTTTTGATATATTGTTAAAAAATGTTAGGTCTTCATCTTTATTTAGATATAAAGAATTTATCACGGGAAAATAAAAAAGCCACGATGATCTCGTGGCTTGTATTTTATATGGTTTCAGGGCTTTTAAAGGCTTTTCGCTTTCTCGCCCTTTACCTTGTAAAAATTCGGATTATAAGATAATCCGACGCCAATAACATCGCGGAACTGAATCTTTCTTTCAGGAACACCCGTATCTTTATTTTTTATCAGTTGATCATTATCCCAGATCAGCTGCGTGAAGATGCTCGCAGACAAAAATTTATTCACCTTCATGCCGATCGTCGTCTGCCAATCCACATCAATATTTCTCCTGTAATTCTCTCTTGTTTCTCCTGCTCCGTGTAAATAATTTTTATACACTTTGAGGATGGACGAAAGACTGATATTATTTTTCCAGAATTCCTGTTTGTAAGATGCGAGCAAAACTGCTCCGAATTCTTTTTTAATTTTTGAAGGAGGAATATTTCCGAATGCACCTTGTGATGCTATGAAGTCATCAGACACATAAGTGATCTTTGTTGCAATGGGAGACATGAAAAGGGAGAAATGATCACACGGCACATAATCCAATCCTATTGCAGCTTCAAACACAATTGGCGATGCAAAACGCGAAACGATGGAGTCTGTTTTTGGGAATTTTGTCTTGTTGAATTGGGAGCGGAGATCTACGAATGCGGCAACATATAAAGGCTTGTAAATTTTATAACCGTACTTGCTGAAAACTTCCCAGCGGTCTGCGCTCTTTGTAAATTTTTCACCTTTTTCGAAGATGCGCTGAAAACCATATTCTGCAGCGATCCAGTTTTGCCAGAGGTGCCTGTCTTTTTTATAATCTGCATAAAAGCGCAAGTTGAATAAGAATGCAAGGGAGTTTGATCCGCCTGCCGACCAGTTTACAAAGGCTGCCTGGTTGAGCGTTATCGCACCGGTACCACCGAATTTCCAGCCTTGAACGGTATCCGCTATTTTCTTTTTTTCTTCATCAGTCAATTTACTTGCCTGAGAGAACGTTACAGTTTGTATAGTAATAATACAAAGCAATACGAGTAGTAATTTTTTCATTTGTTGAATTTTTTTTGCAAAAGTAGGATTTTCAGCTTCAGTAAAACAACACTGTTTAAGGGTAAAAACAATAATACAATTTTATGGTGATTTGGTTCAATGTAAATAAGTACTTATTAGCAGATCAAAGCTTATCCTGCAGGAATTGCACGATCCTGGAAAAGAGATCAAGGCGGGTTTGCCTTCCGGAAATGCTATGTTCTTTATCTGGATAGATGTACAGACTATATGGCTTGTGTGCATCATTTAATGCATTAATCAGGAAAAGTGTATTCTGGAAATGTACGTTATCATCAGCAGTTCCATGAATGAGCAGGAGATTGCCTTTAAGTTTTGAGGCAAGTTTAACCGGATTATAATTATTGTAACCATTCGGATTCTCTGCAACGGTATGCATATAACGCTCGGTATAAATATCGTCGTATAATTTCCAGTTTGCCACAGGTCCTACAGCAATTGCCGCTTTGAAAATATCATTGCCTTCAAACAGGCAAAGCGATGATACATACGCACCGTAACTCCATCCGAAAATGCCGATCCGGTTTTTGTCGATATAAGATAAGGACGAAAAATATTTTGCGGAGGCAACCTGGTCTGCTGTTTCAAATTTTCCTAAATTAAGGAAGATGCAATTTTCGAATGCTGCACCTCTTCCGGCAGTTCCGCGGTTATCAACGCAGGCTACGATGTATCCTTTCTCGGCAAGATAATTAAAAAAGAAATCCCTGGAGGGCTGCCATGTGTTGAGTACCTGCTGCTCAGTTGGACCGCCATACACATACATGAATAGCGGGTATTGTTTAGAGCTGTCGAAATCATTCGGCTTGATGATCCATGCGTTGAGGGCGTTGCCGTTTACAGGAATTCTGATGAACTGTTTTTGCGGGAGGTTTTTTGTTGAATCTTTTAATGGTTTATTTTCTTCTATAACGGTAATGATAGAATCATCTGTATGTTCAATGCTGATGACCGGTGGGGTATGTGCTGAAGAAAAATTATGCAGGAAGAATGAATAGTCATCAGCAAACGCCACATTATTGCTGCCGTTCTCACGCGATAATTTTTTCTTTTCGAGTGTTTCATAATTCACACAATAGATAGCAGTCTCAATTTCATTTCCTTCGTTACTTTGGTAATACAATAGTTTGTTTTTCTCATCAACTCCATATATTCGCTTTACTTCATAATTTCCTTGGGTAAGCTGCTGTAATAATTTTCCATCTTTATCATAATGATAGAAATGATTGAATCCATCTTTATCGGAATTAATAATGAAAGAATTGTCAGACAAAAATTCTACATCCGGAACATACAGATATGTTTTACTTGCATCAACATAAAGTTTTCGAATAACTTTTGTTTTTACATTGTAACCGAAGAGTTGTAAGGAATCCTGGTGACGGTTCAACAACATCATCATAATTTCATCACCTGTCGCATTCCAGTAAATGCGCGGGATATATTCATAGGAGAATGGAATTGCGATCTGCTTGTTTTTATGTGATCTCAGGTCATACATCCAAACAGTAACTTTTGAATTTTCTTCTCCAGACTTTGGATATTTATATGAAAAGATATTCGGATATATCATATCGTAATACATCGGTATCGCGTATTCCTTTACATTGCTTTCATCAAATTTTAAATATGCAATTTTATCGCTCTGCGCGTTCCACTCATATGCACGTGTAAGTTCCAGCTCTTCCTCGTATACCCAGTCGCTTTTCCCGTTGATGATGGAGTTCCATTCCCCATCTTTGGTGATCTGCACTTCATTTCCATTCTCTTTATAAAATAAATTATTGTCTTTTATAAATGAGACCTTTTTATCGTCCGGGGAAAATTGCGGGTAGAATTGTTTTCCTGTACTCAAAGGTTGAATGCTGTTGCTATCTCCAACCAGGTAAGTACAATCAAACGAGCGGCGGTACATTTGTTCGCAATCACTTCCCACCATAAAATATTTATCCGTATTGGAAATGATCAAACCGTCCCAATCTCCACCCGCAACATTTTTATATGCAGCAATTTTCCATTCATTTATTTTTTGATTTTTGCTATTAAAAAAAGAAATGTTTTTTCCATTCTTATTGCCGGTCAATTTTGCGAATAAAGGCTGATGATGAAGAAAAATAAGATCGTCAGACCGGGCAGCCACATACTTACCAGTTAAATAAATGTCATCTAATGTTAATTGACTATAACCGGGATTATAAGAAAATAAAATGAGTAGGATTACTGTGATTTTTGTCCGTAATTTTGCCATCAAACTATTTTGATCAAAGTTACGTTCTATATACGATAATTATAAAATTTAGTAAATGAATAAGATCACCTTACTTTTCTTTTTTACATTTTTTCTTTTTTGCGGGAAGGAATTATTTGCGCAGGATGAGGTCTATGAACCCGGCATTATAAGAGACACTGTTGAAAGCACTGCTCCAACTTCAAAAAAAGAACAGAAGATGCAGGATAAAAAGGATCAGAA
The DNA here is from genome assembly GCA_028288625.1 of Bacteroidota bacterium. GTDB lineage: Bacteria > Bacteroidota > Bacteroidia > Chitinophagales > JADIYW01 > JADJSS01. The sequence continues at coordinate 70,048 of JAQBNI010000074.1, forward strand.
AGTAAAAGACGATGCTAAAACCGACCTTGAAAAAAAGAAAGAGAAACTGCAGCGACTAAGGATCGGTGGAAGTTTCGGGTTGCAATTCGGAACATTCACTTATATAAATATTTCGCCGACGATTGGATACATGGCGATAAAGGACAGGCTCGAAGTTGGCGCAGGACCCATCTTTATCTATGAGCGTTACAAATATTCTTCCTTAGATAAGATCAGTTTTTTTGTGTACGGACCTGATATATATACGCGCGGTTATTTATGGAAGGGCATATATCTTGAAGCACGGTACGATCTTGTCAACAAGCCTTCTTACTATGACTTTAATCGCAAAATATGGGTGAATCATTTATTGCTCGGTGCGGGTTATGCAGCGCCGATCGGCAAGATCGGGACATTTAATATTTCCGCATTGTTTAACGTCCTGAATAATAATGAATCTATTTACAAAGGTACATTTGGAAATTTTCCGTTGATACTTACTTTCGGATTTGGTTTCGGGCTCGGAGGGAAATAATTTATTTCTCTGCAGCTAAAAATTTCTTACAGCCAACTGACAAATACAACAGCGAAAATATCATCGCATAAACAATTATTTTTTGCGCCGTTTGCTGCACATATGCCACTTTGTGCGGGTTTGGACCGAAGAAGATCATCACTAAATATATTCCGATAGCTACTACGATCGACATCATCACGTTGCCATATTTATTTGGCAGCAAATGATGCTGGCGGATTAAGATAGTATAGGCAAAGCTTAACGGCAGCAGCATTCCAAATCCTACACGCACACACATCATGTGATAGACGAGGTACAGGTCGCAAGGGGTAAGTGCAATTCCGATGAGTAAGAGCGGAAAAATACTTCCGCAGATCAATGCTACAAAATATGCGGTGCGGTTGAGTGAAATACTGTTGGTGCTTTCCAGGAATTTTAAATTAAAAATAAATATCCCGATCGCCTGGAAGATCAATGCGATGTCCAATGAAAAAAAAGATACCCATTTTGATTCTCCGTTAAAGGTTTTCCATCTTCCAAGTTCTGAAAGAAAATTATTGAAGAAGCTGTAGCCATGTGTATTGTGATCAAGCATCGTTCCACCGGGAAAAAATATCATGCCTACAGTGGTTAACGCCAGGAAAGACAGGCAGCTGATGTACAATAATTGAAATGCGGATAATCTGTTATTCATATTGTAAAAATACCGAATAATTTTTTTTACACAGGTTTATTGATGTAAAAATTAGTTTAATTATTAGCAACTTTGAACGCAACTATTAAAGATTAGCCTCATGAAAAATCAGAACCTGTTGATCACTTCCATTCTATTAGTACTTGCATTGATCGTGGTGCCGGTGGTTGCTGTTCTTTATGATGCGCCGTTATCGGATTTACAGGTACACATTTTAAAACACCTGGTTATTGCCATGTGCATACTGGCGCTGGTTTGTTTTATTTTGGGGGAGATCACCAATAATTACAGCCAGACCGATAAACTGTGGAGCATTGCACCTTTATTGTATGTTGTTTACGTTGGATATGCGAGCGGATGGCAACCGCGCTTGGTTTTAATGACGATCTTGGTTGCGATCTGGAGTGCGAGATTAACGTATAATTTTAATCGCCGCGGTGGATATTCTTTAAAATTCTGGACGGGTGAAGAAGATTACCGCTGGACAGTGCTCCGCAAAGCACCATTCCTGCAAAGTAAGATCAGGTTTACATTGTTCAATTTCTTTTTTATTTCGTTATATCAGAATGCATTGATCCTTGCATTTACTTTGCCTGCTGTTGTTGCAGTTTCTTCTGTGAAACCGATTGGCGCGTTTGATATTATTCTCGCTTTGTTTTTTGTAATGTTTGTATTGATAGAAACGATTGCGGATCAGCAGCAGTGGAATTTTCAAACAGAGAAATACAGAAAGATAAAAGCGGGAGAATTTTTAAATGAAGAGCAGGCAAACGGATTTATTTCTTCGGGATTGTGGTCGAAGGTGCGCCATCCGAATTATGCATCGGAGCAAAGCATATGGATCGTGTTTTATTTATTCAGCGTAGCAGCCACGGGGAGATGGATCAACTGGAGTATGGCGGGATGCATTTTATTAGTATTATTATTCCAGGGCAGCGTTGATTTCAGCGAGAACATCACTTCACAAAAATACCCGCGTTATAAAGATCATCAGAAACGTGTGCCAAAATTTATTCCGAAATTCTGGTGATTATTTATAAAGATATTCAGCACCCGATTCTGCCATTTCTTTTATTTTCTTTACCCCGTTATCCATCACATTCTTCCAAAAAAAAATTACATACAGCATCGTGAATACCCGAAGGTATTTATTTTTATAATCGAAGGAGTATTTCCATTTGACGGAAACAGATCCGTTGTTGTTATCTGTACACCACCATTCGCCTGTTGCATAAGTGAAGAACAGTAAAGAGAATCCAAACCCGATAACTTGCCATTTCCAGTAATGGTTTTCATCGCGTACAAAAACTGTATCTGTGCCCATTCTGCCGAAGAGGGGAACTAAAGGTATTCTTGTGCCATTAACTTGCGCCCACGTTTCATCATGGATAAAACCTTTTACAAAAGGAATTCCAAAGTAGGTGAGGATCTTTGTAGCATCACCAAGTATCGGCATTTTAAATGCGGCTTCAATTGTTGAATGTATGATTTCTTCAACTTCATAGGTTATAGTTTTCTGCATTGGATGACTATTAACTGCCCGTGTTTGACAAATATGAATAAAGGCGCTTACCTCTCGCATTTATCTTCACTTATATTCCATAGGAGTAAATAATAATTTGAAAAGGAAAACGCCCTTCCTGTCCTTGTAACTGTAAGCTATAGTGGTATTCTGGTCCCTGAAAGGTTTCATGTCGGGATTTGTCTTAATGCTATTTAATATTACAGGCTTCAGGTATCCTTCCAATGCGTTAATATCTACATTTTGCCTTTCCATGTTTATTAAAGTGTAATTATATTGAAATGTCTTATCGGGCAGTGCAACCACATTATCAAGACGTGTTTCCTGGTCAACCATAATAGGACAGGATTTATTCAATTCACTTGCCACCTGCATTAAAACTTTATTATAAGTAGGGTGAGATAGAAAATATTGTATGGCGAACATCGTAACGAAGCCAATAGCGCCCGCAATAATTACAATAATAACAGGAAACTTTTTTTTAGTTTTAACAGGAAGCTCAACAGCAACGGGTTGCTCTTTTATACGGTCATCAGATTTTGGTAATTCAAACCCACAACCTGCACAATATTTATAATTTACAGGGTTACTCTTTCCACAATTAGGACACTTAGCTTTATCCACTTCCATTTTTAATTTTTAGATTGGTAATAAATTTAATAAAAAATATTTTATATAAAAAAAGTCCGTTCAAAATGAACGGACTTTTTTACTTTTTACTTATACCTTACTACTTACACCTTTCCTCTACACGTCTATCTTCGCATATTTTGCATGAGCTTCGATAAATTCTCTTCGCGGAGGAACTTCATCGCCCATGAGCATAGAAAAAATATGATCTGCTTCCGCAGCGTTTTCAATAGAGACTTGTTTTAGCGTTCGTGTATCAGGATTCATCGTTGTTTCCCATAACTGTTCTGCATTCATCTCTCCTAAACCTTTATAACGCTGAGTATGTACACTGTCTTCCTTGCCATCACCGGCTAGTATTTTAATAAATCTTTTGCGCTGCTCATCATCCCATGCGTAATGCTGCTTGTTGCCTTTTTTCACAAGGTATAACGGGGGAGATGCGATGTAAATATATCCGTGCTCTATCATCTCTTTCATGTGCCTGAAAAAGAAAGTGAGAATTAAAGTAGTGATATGGCTTCCGTCAACGTCGGCATCACACATGATAATGATTTTGTGATAACGCAGCTTTACAATGTTCAGCGCTTTTTCATCACCGTCAACACCCTTACTTACGCCGAGTGCAGTAAAAATATTTTTTATTTCTTCGTTCTCGTAAATTTTATGCTCCATCGCTTTCTCTACGTTGAGGATCTTTCCTCTTAACGGCAAGATTGCCTGGAATGCGCGGTTTCTGCCTTGTTTTGCAGTACCACCCGCAGAATCTCCCTCCACTAAATACAACTCGCATGCATCCGGGTTTTTATCTGAACAGTCTGCCAGTTTCCCCGGCAATCCCGATCCTCCTAAAACACTTTTTCGCTGTACAAGCTCTCTTGCTTTTTTTGCAGCGAGACGAGCCGTTGCAGCGAGGATCACTTTATTGACAATGATCTTTGCTTCTTTCGGATTTTCTTCTAAATAATATTCCAGTTTTTCTCCGACAATTCCTGCTACGATGCCATCTACTTCAGAGTTTCCTAATTTTGTTTTTGTTTGTCCTTCAAAAGAAGGTTCAGGAACTTTTACGGAAACAAGGCAAGTAATTCCTTCACGAAAATCTTCTCCGCTAATTTCCGTCTTTAAATTTTTGAACAGGTCGTTCTTTGTTGCCCATGTTTTAAATACGCGCGTTAACGCCCTGCGAAAACCAACTACGTGCGTACCGCCTTCAATGGTATTAATGTTGTTGACGTAAGAGTGAATATTTTCGTTGTACGAATCGTTGTATTGAAATGCAACTTCCACCACTACATTATCTCTCGTGCCTTCCATATAGATTACTTCAGGAATTAAAGGCTGACGCGTTTTATCCAGGAAGGAAACAAATTCTTTTAATCCGCCTTCTGATAAAAATGTTTCGGAATGCGCAACACCGTTTTCATCTTTATTCCTGTTATCTGTAATGGAAATGCGAATGCCGCGGTTTAGGAAAGAAAGCTCACGCATACGAGCCGCCAGCGTATCGTAATTATATTCTGTAGTGGTGAAGATCGATCCGTCGGGCTTAAAGTGAACCTTGGTGCCGCGCTTATCAGACGGTCCGATCTCTTTCACAGGATATTGCGGAACGCCAATTTGGAATTCCTGCTGATATTCTTTTCCATCCCGCCAGATAGTAGCGAGTAATTTTGTAGAAAGGGCATTCACAACAGAGATACCCACGCCGTGTAAGCCGCCTGATACCTTATAAGAATCTTTATCGAATTTTCCACCAGCATGGAGAACAGTCATTACAACTTCCAGTGCAGAGCGTCCTTCCTTCACGTGCATATCAACAGGAATACCGCGACCATCATCTTCTACGGTAACAGAATTGTCTTCGTTGATGAATACAAAAATATTTCTCGCATGACCTGCCAATGCCTCGTCAATCGAGTTATCTACGACTTCGTAAACCAAGTGGTGTAAACCACGTGTATTGATGTCGCCGATGTACATTGCAGGACGTTTCCGCACTGCTTCAAGACCTTCTAAAACGGTGATATTTTCGGCGCCGTAACTGCTCATTTTTACCTCTTCTAAAACTTCGCTCATAATTAAAAATTATTATACTCAAAGATACAAAATAGCGACCGGAAATTGCAATAAAACAAGGCAGTTTATCCACAAAATAAGTTAACAAAACGTAATGTTTTCAACGTGGAAAATCAAGTGATTATTTGGAGAAAAGAAGACAAATTATAAGTGAGAATTTCACTAACACATAAATAACCGTATGCCAGGTAGGAATTGCAAATGAGCACGTCATTATGAGGAGCGTAGCGACGTAATAATCCCGATAAGAATTTCAGTTGTGCTAGCCAAAAATTGATAGAAACGCAAATGCGAAACTATTCGGGATTTCTCGTTCCTTCGTCACGTCGAAATGACGTGTTTCATGACAGTGAGTTTTTTACGGTTATAACCTCTTTATATCTGCGCCTAAATTTCGCAGGCGTTCATCGATATATTGATAGCCTCTGTCGATCTGGTGAATATTGGATATTGTACTTTTTCCTTCGGCAGATAGCGCTGCGATTAACAGGGAAACACCGGCGCGTATATCAGGCGAGCTCATATTAATTCCACGAAGGTTATATTCCCGGTTTATACCGATGACTGTAGCGCGATGAGGATCGCATAAAATGATCTTCGCGCCCATATCAATTAATTTATCTACAAAGAACAACCTGCTCTCAAACATCTTCTGATGAATGAGTACGCTGCCATCCGCCTGTGTTGCAGTTACTAAAAGAATACTGAGCAGATCGGGTGTAAATAAAGGCCATGGACCATCTGCAACAGTGAGTATTGAACCGTCGATAAACGTTTGTATTTTGTAGTGTTCTTGTCCGTGCACGATGATATCATCATTTTTAAATTCTATTTTAATTCCGAGTTTTTGAAAATAAGAAGGGATCATTCCCAATGCATCAATCCTTGCATCTTTGATTGTGATATGAGATTTTGTGATCGCCGCTAAGCCAATAAAACTGCCTATCTCGATCATATCCGGAAGCAGGCGGTGTGTAGTGCCGGATAATTTTTCAACGCCCTCAATCTGCAATAAATTAGATCCGCACCCAGTAATTTTTGCACCCATCCGGTTTAGCATCAAACATAATTGCTGCAAATAAGGCTCGCATGCTGCATTAAAAATTGTTGTTTTTCCTTCTGCTAAAACAGCAGCCATAATAATGTTTGCCGTGCCTGTTACGGAAGGCTCTTCCAGTAATATATATTTTCCTTTGAGTTTTTTTGTCGTTAAAGAATAGAAAGATTTTTCTTTATCGAAATGATAAGTCGCGCCTAATTCAACGAAGCCCAGGAAATGCGTATCGAGCCGTCTTCTGCCGATCTTATCACCGCCGGGTGTTGGCAAGTATGCTTTTTTAAAACGTGCAAGCAAGGGTCCTAAAAACATGACCGATCCGCGTAAATGTCCGGCGCGTTTAATAAACTTTTCGGTCAATAAAATATCGGGATCTACATCCTTCGCATTAAAAGTGTAGGTGTCTTTTTCTTTGCGGTGTACTTTCACGCCCATTTCTTCGAGCAGCTCAATCAATACGTTGACATCTAAAATATCGGGGATGTTGGAAATAGTAATATCTTCTTCTGATAAGAGCACTGCGGATAAGACTTGCAGTGCTTCATTTTTTGCGCCCTGTGGGATGATTGTTCCGCTTAATGATTTTCCACCTCTTACTTCAAAAGCATCTGACGTCATTCCTGGTTTTATTTGTAGCGGTTACGATTGGGGTTGTTATTGTTTTGCCCAAAATTCCTGTTGTTATTATTCCTGTTGTTGGGATTTCTGTTATTGTTATTCCTGTTGTTTGGATTGCCCCCACGGTTCTGGTAATTTGGTTTGTTCTGCGAGAACTTGCGTTGCTTCTGTTGGTTGCGCGCCATGCTCTCAATATTCATCTCCTCGCTGATCTCCAGTTCTCCGCCGGAAATAGATTTCATATCTTCCTTGATCAGCTCGTTGCTTACTTCTTCGTTGCTCCAGTTCTTATAAGCCATCTTCATGAAGTTGCCGATGATCTCTGTAAAGACCGCCTTCTTATCTTCATCTTCCATTTGAATTGCTTTTTTTACGAGCGACTCCACATTTTTTCCGTAGTGTTTTAATTTAATTCTTTGCTGCGGATACGGCAAATCTGCCGGCTTGATACGTGCAGTATCTTCAGTTGGTTTTGGATACGGTGAATCTACATCCAGTTTAAATTTCGAGATAATAAAAATATGATCCCAGAGCTTGTGTTTGTAATCGGCAGCGTTGCGCAGCTGAGGGTTCAGTATGCCCATTAATTGTATGATATTCTCCGATACTTTCTGGCGTTCTTTTTTATCTTTTATAGTGATGGCGTAATCGACCATTTTTTGCAAATGGCGTCCGTATTCACGCATCTCTATGTCGTTCCTGTCCGTGTTGTAATTCATGTAATTTTATTTTTCACTTTTATTTTAATGCAAGAGGTTTTAATTGAGATTATAGTGATCAAGCAAGTGCGATCAGCATAATTTCTTATCCTTAAGTAATTTGATGGATCATGTTATCAGTATTGTAAACTCGATGTGCTATCTACCAGGTTAATTTCAAGAAAATATATAGCTTATAAGTGTTTACGTAGAATACAAATATAAACGAAATATTCTGAATTTAACAGGAATTTTATACAAATTCACTTATTTTTGTTGAACCTTTATGAAATAGCTGTGTTTGGTTCTTAAACATTCCAAAACCGAAAATCACAACATTAATAACTAAAATCATTAAAATATGAAACAACTCAACACTAAACTATTATTTTTTCTCATCTCAATTGCCTTTTTTATGCCTTCTAAGGCTCAATTTTTAGGCATCCGTGCAAGTAATTTCGGTGGGATCACCAATGTAAACTATAACCCTGCCATTGCAGACAACCGCTACAAAGTAGATATTAACTTGTTTGCGATTGATATGACTACAAGTAATAACTACATAGGTCTGAAAGGCAAGCTTTTAGATTTCAAAAATTCTTTTGGCGATGATAACCTGTCAGAACATATCAATGGGAAAGCCAAGTTTGGCTACCAAAGTACAACTCTGCAGCTCCCGTTATCGTTCCTCGTAGCCTTTGGAAAGAACAGGAGCAATAACCAGGCATTTGCTTTTTCCAGCCATATTAATTCCGTTACGAACGTGGATCATCTCGAAGAAGCGTTGGCACGTAATCTTAGATGGGGTTGGGGACAAAATGCATTTAACCACATTGGTAATTTTGTTACAACTGATTTTCACGAGGTAAATAATATCGGTGTTAAATCAATGACATGGGCAGATGCGGGTGTTACCTATTCGCGTGTGGTGATGGATAAAGACAAGCATTTTTTAAAGGTAGGTGCTACTATTAAAGTGGTTAAGGGACTTGCAGCGGCATACGCGTATTCGGACAATTTTAAATATAAGTTCGATGCGCTGGATACTATACATCTTCAAGATTCATACGTTCATGCAGGAGCCACACAAAACATGGAATATTTTTATGATTCTTCCGCAAGTTTCAGCGTATCTAATTTTTTCCAGAAAGATATTTTGGGAAGCAGGATCTCGAACTGGTCAGCTGCTGCAGATATAGCGGTGGTATATGAATTCAGAAAAGATAAAGACAAGTATAAATATCAAATGGATTGTATGGACCAGTATTATAATGACAGGGACAAGCATTTTATACAGGTTGGTTTTTCGGTTATAAATATTGGACGAATTAAATTCAAAAAAGCTGACCAGGTAAACGATTATCAAATTAAAGATTTTAGAACAGGAGATAATTTTGACCAAAACACATTGCTGAATGATTGGAAGAATGAACCTGGAAATATAATCGATTCCAGCAACAGAACATTTAAAATGTGGTTGCCTACAACGATCAACCTTTGGGTTGACGTGAATATTATCAAAGGATTTGGCGTAAATGTTGCTGCACAGATCAATCCTATCCCAATGAAAAAACAGAATGTACATCATTTAAGTATGGTCGCTGTTACACCAAGATATGATTACAAATGGGCGGGTGTTTATATGCCGGTGGCTGTTGATCAGCTTGCTAATGTACAATGGGGTGTAGGCTTTAGAGCGGGACCGCTATATATTGCTTCACAGGATATTTTCTCTACATTAATTAAAATGAAAAAAGGTAATGCAAGAGATATCAATATCCAGGCGGCATTGAAAATTTCTATTCCTAACAGAACTGCAAAAGATAAGGACAAGGACGGAGTTTCTAACAAGAAAGATCTTTGTCCTAACCAGAAAGGAGTTTGTCCAAACGGTTGTCCTGACAGAGATGGAGACGGAGTATTGGATGCAGAAGATAAATGTCCTGACACACCTGGTTTAAAAGAATTGCAGGGTTGTCCTGATAAGGATGGCGATGGTATTATTGATATGGAAGACGAGTGCCCTGATCAATTCGGTTACGCAGCATTAAAAGGTTGTCCGGATAGAGATAGCGACGGCGTTGCTGATAAAGATGA
>JAQBNI010000099.1 GCA_028288625.1 Bacteroidota bacterium
GTTGCCATTTCCCAATCGAGCACGCCGATAATTTTCAACGGATCATTCGCATCGAGGATCACGTTATCAAACCGGAAATCATTATGTATCAAACAGCTTCTTTCTTCTGCAGGAATATTTGCTTTCAGCCAATCCGTCACAAAAGAAAATTTTGGAACATTCCATGTCCTTGCTTTTTTGTAGCGCTCCGTCCAGCCGTCAATTTGACGTTTGCAATAACCTGTTCCTTTGCCGAATTTATTTAATCCGCTTGCATCAATATCAATTTTATGAAGATCGATCAGTTTGTCTACTACATTCAGACATAATTCACGTGTTTGTTCTTTTGAAAGATTTAATCCTTTCGGCAAATTAGATCTCGGAATAATTCCTTCAACCCTGCGCATGATATAAAAATCGCAATCCATCACATTGTGATTACTACAAAACGCAAGCATTTCAGGAACGGGATAATACGGCATCAAAGCTTTCTGAATATTGTATTCGCGGCTCATGTCATGCGCTGAAGCAGCTTTGGTTCCTGCCGGTGGACGGCGCAGGATTAGATCGTGTGAATCATATTTTAAGCGATAGGTCCAGTTGGAGGCGCCGCCGGTGTATTGTGTGATTTCAGGAGAACCGATTAGACCGGGGATATTTTCTTTTAGCCATGCATCAATTTTTTCTAACGGAAGATTTTCGTTATTGCGTACTTCTTTTGCTTTATCGACTAAATCTGAATTCATAGTTTAAGATCTTTACCCCCAACCCCTGAAAGGGGAAAACTCATCTTCTTTATTTACTATTCGGATATTTCATTAATTCCATTCGTGCGATTAACCCGCGGTGTACCGCATCGGGACCATCAGCAATTCTTATACACCTGGCGATACTGAAAAACCCGGTGAAGGGAAAATCATTGGAAACGCCGGCGCCGCCATGCATTTGAATCGCTTCATCCACTACATGCTGCAATACATTTGGCGCAACTACTTTGATCGCAGAAATTTCCGTCATTGCTCCCAACGCTCCAACGGTATCCAGTTTCCACGCAGCATACAATGTTAACAATCTAGCCTGGTCGATCGCAATCCTGAAATCTGCAATGCGTTCCCGGTTGCCGCCGAGATTAATGATCGGCTTGCCAAATGCAACACGCGACAATCCTCTTTCAATCATCAATTTTAAAACATATTCGGATGCACCAATGCATCGCATGCAATGATGAATTCTGCCCGGACCTAAACGTCCCTGCGCAATTTCAAAACCACGACCTTTGCCAAGGATCATATTTGCAACAGGAACACGCACATTATTAAATGATACTTCCCCGTGACCAAAAGGCTCATCGTATTCTCCGAAAACAGGAAGCATGCGTTCAATGGTTACACCCTTTGCATCTACAGGAACTATAACCATGCTGTGTTGCGTATGGCGATGTGCTGTAGGATCTGAAAGCCCCATGAAAATGATCACCTTGCAATTCGGATGCCCGATGCCGGAAGACCACCATTTTTTTCCGTTGATCACGATCTCATCACCTTCGATCAGTGCAGTTGCCTGCATATTTGTTGCATCTGAAGAAGCAACATCGGGCTCTGTCATGCAAAATGCAGATCGTATCTCGCCATTTAATAAAGGGTTCAGCCATTCTTCTTTTTGTTCTGTAGTTCCATATTTGTGCAGCACTTCCATATTTCCCGTATCGGGAGCATTGCAATTAAATATTTCAGGAGCGAGAAAACTTTTTCCCATCTCTTCAGCTAAAGGTGCATATTCTATGGTACTCAAACCTGCGCCATGTTCCGGATCGGGTAAAAATAAATTCCATAACCCGGCTTCTTTCGCTTGTTTTTTCAGGTCTTCTATCAACGGAGAAATTTTCCATTTCTTCCAGTCGCCGCCATAATTTCGCTTGTGAAGATCCATAAAATAGGACTGTTCGACAGGTCGAACCTTTTCATCAATAAACTGTTTAACTTTTTTGATGTACTCCTGCGTGCGCGGGTTATGTTGAAAATCCATATCGGGAAAATTATCCGATTAAATGTAGCAATATTTAAGAGGATTTGGAAATAGAAATCTAATTTTAGAAGATGACTTCAAGGCTGCACAGTATACTTTCAAAATCAGACAACAATATTTTACTTTGGATACGTGAACCTTTATCAGCACCAAAGGGAGTTATTCAAATTAATACGGGCACCTGCATCCCTCAAAAAGTTTACTGGAGTTACGCCGAGTTTCTCGCACAGAATGGTTACATCACTATTACTTATGATTACAGTGACGCAGAAAAATACACATCGGATGTTTCGCATACGGCATGGATAAAGGACATGGAATCTGTTTTTGATTATGTTTTACAAACTTATCCGTCACTGCAAAAATATGTGGTTGGGCATAGTTCGGGAGGGCAACTGATCGGTTACATGAACAACTGCGACCAGATAGATAAAATTTTCCTGGTGGCAAGTGCGAACGGTTACATTAAGAACTTAAACAAGACAATGCAATTTCTTATGCGTATGTTCTGGTGTGTGATCGTCCCCTTTTCCGTACGTGCATATGGATATATGAATAACAAGCTGTTCGGCAAGAATGGCGGCTTTCCAAAAAACATTATCCTGGAATTACGCAGCTGGTGTTTTGAAAAAGATTTTTTTCTTCCTTTCTTTAATTCAAAAAATATCCAACAGCATTATCATAAGATCCTGAAACCGGTTGTAGCATATCATTTAGCTGATGACGTGATCGCGAATAAAAAAAGCTGCGAATACATTTACGATCTATACGCAAATGCACCACGGAAATTTGAAACCTTACGCGCGGAAGATCACGGATTAAAAAAATTCGGTCACCGCGGTTTCTTTCACCCAGCCGCAGAAAAAACTTTATGGTATAAATTCTTAAATGAACTGGAGATCCAAAAAGCATAACCCATATGAACTACGTAACACGTAAGGATTTCCTGAGATGGAGCGTGATGGGCTCTGTCGGATTGTATTTGAATTCCTGCCACACTAAACCAACAAAAGAAAATATTCAGTCGGAAAATGTTATTATAAATGATACTTCCCAACGCTCTACGGATTTATCACCCGACGTTACTTTTTATAAAAGAAGCGATCCGGAGTATGAAAAATTAAGAACAGGATTTAACAAGCGGATTCAGAAATTTCCTTTGATCATTGCTCAATGCAAATCTTCGCAAGATATTTCCGTTGCTGTAAAATATGCGCAAAAAAATAATCTTGCTGTATCCGTGAAAAGCGGTGGACATTGTTTTGAAGGATTCTCCTCTAACAACGATGGACTTGTTATTGATCTGTCCTTAATGAATACCATTGAATCGATAGATGAACATACAGTAAAGGTAGGTCCCGGCTGCACCCTTGCTCAATTGAATGATCATCTTCTTCCACAAAATAAAATTATTCCTGCGGGTTCATGCGGCGGTGTGGGCATCGGCGGACTAACATTAGGCGGAGGATATGGATTATTCAGCAGGAAGTATGGGTTGACATGCGATAGCTTGCTGGATATCACATTCATCGATGGCAATGGAAATATTCTTACAGGAAGCCAGGAGAAAGATCTGTTATGGGCGTGCAGGGGCGGCGAAAACGGAAACTTCGGCATAGTTTCTGAAATGATCTTTAAAACTTATGATACACCTGCGGCATTTCGCAGCCACCGTTTCAAATCTCATAAAGCAGATGCAGCGCATGTAGAAAAAATGCTGGAAAAATGGTTTGAGGTTACGGCGGAATTGCCCTTATCCTGCTTTTCCGCCTTTGTATTAAACAATAAAACAGTTTATATTTTGCTGACGGATTTCGAGCATCACGAAGAAACTGTTGAAGCATTCAAAACTTCTTTAGGTCCACTTACAGATACTATACAAATTGGAAAGCCGCAGCCATTGGAACAGGCGCTAAAAGTATTTCGCGGGAAAAGTGCGCCGCTCTTTTTCAAAAATTCTTCCGCAGGCTTATATGAAAATTACGAAACCATCCGCCCGTTTATCAAAGAAGTGATCAGCAAGGTGATTGAAACGCCCGGTATGATCTATCAAATTAATACACTTGGAGGAAATATTCAGCAGCCGGAATTTGAAAAAACTTCAGCTTATCCGCACAGAGCATTACCCTATTTATCTGAACTGCAAACTTATTGGGAAGTAGCTTCAAGAAGTAAATATTACGAAACAAAGTTTGAAGAAGTCCAATCTATTTTTAAAGCGAATAATATTACAGCACAATACAGGAATTATCCCGACATACAATTCAACGACTGGGAAAAAAGTTATTACGGAAAAAGTTATGAAAGGCTACAGCAAATCAAAACAAAATATGATCCGCATAATATCTTCAGGTATGAACAGAGCGTGAGATCAAACGTGTAAAAATTCTTCCAGTACTTTTGTGATCTTTGCATCCTCAATCAAAAATCCATCGTGACCATATTCAGAATCGATCACAACAAATTTACTGTGAGGGATCAGGGAAGCCAGTAAACGCTGCTCTCCCAACGGATATAAGTAATCGGATTCAATTCCTAAAACGAGGGTATTGCAGTTGA
>JAQBNI010000131.1 GCA_028288625.1 Bacteroidota bacterium
TTTGCATCGTGCTGTGAAATATAGCCACCTGCAACAAAAGATTCTACACCAACAGTCAAAGTTCCCAAGCCTGCACGTCCTAAAACGGTAATATCATTTCGGTGTGCCGGTTGATGATAACCTTCCGCACTTAACTCGAGCACTTCACGTTTTGCTTCTGCAATTACGCGTTTGGAATTCATCACGATCCTGTCTTTATTTTTTCTCAATAAATTTAAATCGAATCCTTCAGCCGCAGAGGTTGCAACTTTCGCCATTGCAATACTTAAAAAATTATCCTGTAAAGACTGGATCATCGGATCGCCATTTTTAAACCCGTCAGATGTTCTCAGTGCCAATTCCTTTGTTCCGCCGCCTGCAGGAATTAATCCCACGCCAACTTCTACCAATCCTATATATGTTTCTGCTGAAGCTACCGCTGCATCTGAGTGCATGACGACTTCGCAGCCGCCGCCAAGTGTCATGCCATGCGGCGCAGACACTACAGGAACAGCTGAGTAACGGCAACGCATAGTAGTTTGCTGAAACTGGCGAATTGCAATATCCAGTTCATCAAATTCCTGGTCCATTGCCAGCATAGCGATCATCATTAAATTAGCGCCAACAGAAAAATTGGGCGCATCATTCCCGATCACCAATCCTTTATATCCGCTTTCCGCAATTTCTATCGATTTGTTGATCGCCTGCAATACATCGCCACCTAATGAATTCATCTTTGAAGTGAATTCAAGATTTAATACACCATCACCGATATCATGCAACGTACCACCGCTGTTTTTCCATACCGGTTTATTGCCGCGAAGATTTTCTAAAATGATAAAGCTTTCTGCACCCGGAACTGCTTTATATGATTTCGATTGTTGATCGTAATATTTTTTGACGCCATTCTCCACTTTATAAAATGAAGTATTTCCTGCGGCAAGCATTTCTTTCACCCATGAAGAAACTTCAAGGCTATCTACCGTTGCCAGATCAATTCCCTTCTGAATACCTACAAGATCCCAATATTCAAAGGGTCCGAGATCCCATGCAAAACCTGCACGCAACGCATCATCAATAGCATATAATGTATCGGATATTTCAGGAACGCGATTGGAAACGTATGCAAATAAGCTTGCTAAGGATCGCTTTATCAATTGTGCGCCTTTATCATCTGCATTTACAAAAATATTCAGCCTGTCTTTTAAATCATCTTTCTTATTAGCTTCATCGAGCGACGGGAATTTTACTTTTCCAACAGGCTCATATTGCAATGAATCCAAACGCAAAGCATAGATCACATCCTTGCCATCTTCTCCCTTTGCTTTATAGTAATATCCTTTTTTTGTTTTGTTACCGTAGAATTTGTTATCCAATAAAAACTGGACGAATGGCGCCACTACAAAAGTTTTTGCCTGCTCATCATCCGGACAATTTTCTTTGATCCCTGCCATTACTTTAGTGCCGGTATCGTTTCCGACTAAATCGCCAAGCTTAAAAACACCTGTCTTCGGGCGACCAATAACCGGACCGTTCAGCTTATCTGTTTCTTCAATTTTCAACCCTAGTTCAACTGTAAGCTCCATTACTTTCGTCATCGCATAAACACCCACGCGGTTCGCAATGAATGCTGGCGTATCCTTGCACAACACTGTTTCTTTTCCTAAAAAGACATCGCCATAATGCATTAAAAAATCGACAACACTTTTATCTGTTTTTGGTGTCGGGATAATTTCCATTAACCTCAGGTAACGCGGAGGATTGAAGAAATGCGTACCGCAGAAATGCTTTTGAAAATCTTCACTTCTTCCTTCTGCCATCAAGTGAATGGGAATTCCGGAAGTGTTGGAAGTGACTATTGTTCCCGGTTTTCTCAGCTTATCTACTTTTTCAAATACCTGCTGTTTAATATCGAGTCTTTCTATAACCACTTCGATGATCCAGTCGCAATCCTTGATCTTTTGCATATCATCATCAAAATTTCCGGTAGTTACACGGCTCGCTGCAGCCGGCGTATATGCCTGCGCGGGTTTTGATTTCAGTGCGAAGGTTAACGAATCATTTACGATCCTGTTTCGCGCTTTCGGATTTGCTTTTTCTTCTTCCTTCAGGTCAAACGGTACGATATCGAGCAACAGCACTTCCAAACCAATATTGGCAAAGTGCAATGCGATACCGGAGCCCATAACACCTGAACCCAATACGGCTACTTTTTTAATAGCCCTGTTTTGTGTTTTTGATTCCATATTCATTTACTATTCTAAAATTTATTTGTCTGATTATTTCATATCCGCCAAGGTGAATGCCGCAAACCTGCTCATCAGCCGGTCGTATGCATTTTTTATATAGCGTGTATCTTTAAAAATTCGCGTCATCATTACTGCGCCTTCAAATTCCGCTACTGTTTGTTCCGCCAGTTTTTTTGCATCTTCTTCGTTGGTGATCTCTTTAAAAACATATTCCACGGCGCTCATCCATTCCTTATAAAATACGCGGATATGTTCTGAAAATTCGGGAATTACACGCGCCGTTTCCACACCGATGTTTCCCATAATATTCCCGTCAGACAATAATGCTCTTTCGGATTTTTTAAACATCTTTTCCATGCGTTGCTGGGGAGATAAAGTACTGTCGTAAGCGATAGAAAAAACCTCCTTCTGAAAAAATTCGTGTGCATACTGTATCACCGCGCTCATCAATGCTTCCTTGCTTGGAAAATAATGGTAAAGACTGCCTTTGAGCAAGCCGCATGCTGAGGCAATATCGGCAATGGATGTATTGTGGTAACTTTTCTGGCGAAACAGCTTGAGGGATTGTTTTAAAATATCTTCTACACTTGCTTTTTGCTTCGGCACCTTTATTCGTTGAGGGATTAAAAATAATCAAATGCAGGTGTTATATCAAACGTTTGTTTGGTGATGTAATAATTTGATAACAACTTCGAAATCACAAAACTCTGGAAAGGCTGCCTACCAAATACTAAGCGGGGTATACCACCTGTAAATCAAAACATACCGAATACCAATCTTATTTAAAGGCGTAAAGACAAAACGTAATTTTATAATGTAAAAAATATATTATGCAACCACAGGAAATAACTGGCTTGGGATTGCATATGAGAAGTGGGGAACTTCTATGAACGTTGGGATGCATTTGCATCCCTTTTTTTTGTCGAAAATCTATCATATCTGTATAATTTTCGATATTTTGTATTTCGTTCGATGTACAAACAGCTCATATCACTTCTTCTTTCCTCCATTTGCCTGCAGTTTATCTGTGAAAAGCAATTGTCCGCGCTTGATTTTACACAGCTGAAATTTGATGTCCTCGACATCAAGAATGGGCTTTCCCAAAATAGTGTTTCCAATATTTTCCAGGACAGCAAGGGTTTTATCTGGTTTTGCACCGATGAAGGATTGAACCGGTATGATGGTTACAATTTTATAAAGTTTGATAAGCAAATCGATAATAAAAACTCACTCATATCCAATTTTACTTCATGTATTACAGAATCTTCTCCCGGTGTCTTCTGGATCGGTACAGCAAAGGGACTAAGCATTTATTTCTTTGAATCCAAAAAATTCCTGAATATTGACAACCCGGCACAGATCAAAAAGGTAACCGCTGAAGACAGTGTTACCGTGTGGGTTCAGACACAATACAGTTTGTATAAACTCCGTCTAACAGAAAATGAAAAAAAGGATGCGGATTTTAATGTGTCTATAGAGCCCATGAATGCATATAAGGAAATTTTATGTAAACCCGACCGCAACCACTTTTACATCGCAGGCAGGGACAACAATGTGTATGTGTATGATTTCAATACGAAGCTCATCAGCCTGAAAAGCACATCTCCAATTTGCAGAATGCTTATCCCGCAGAAAATAAACGGCATTGTAAATGATAAGCATAAATTCTACTGGATAGGAACAAATACAGGACTTTACAAGGTAGACGAAGATTTTACCACTATTGATTCTTTCCCTCTTCAAAGAAAAACCATTTCCGGTTTGCAGGATAAGATCACGGGTGTATCGTTTGGAAAATTGGGCAATATCTATATTGCTACTTACCAGCATGGACTGGTGGTATTTGATGTAGCGCGAAATAAATTTATAGAAGTTGAAAGCGATCCGTATAACTTAACGAGCATTCCCGATAATAAAATTTTAAGCTTGTTAATTGATAACAGCAGCACTTTGTGGGTGGGAACTAAGGGTTCAGGTGTTGCAGTTTCATCGCGCTATAAATTTAAATTTGAGCATATTACGCAGGAGCCCTTTAAAACAACATGGCTGACAAATAAGTATATCTTATGTTTTGAGGCAGATAACAATGATAATATATGGATCGGTACTGAAGGTGGGGGCTTGTACCAGTTTAAAACGAAGGAAAATATTTTTTCGAACTGGAGAAATAATTTTTCTTCCAACTCTTTATCAAATGATATTGTTCAGTCGCTGCTGATCGATTCATACCGCAATCTATGGGCAGGAACACTGAACGGCATATGCAAATTCAATCCTTCAACCAATTCTTTCAAAAGATATTTCCTCACAACTCATACATCATCCGACAACTTAAAAATTCCTGCGTATTCAATGATACGATTGTTTGAGAGCAAGGCAGGAAAATTATATGCGATGGATGAAAATTTCATTTACCTTTTTAATCCGCTCAAAAATAAATTCGAGAATCTTTTCTTTGATTTTAAAACGGCAAATATTATTCCCCGAAGTATTTACGAAGATAAAGACAGCACGTGGTGGATCGCATCCGCGTCCGGGTTATTCCATATAGATATAAACAAGGGCGTGTTGGATGAGGACAGGCTGGCGGCAATCAATAAAAAATATTTTAAAACTGACCAGTTGTATTGTATCCTTAATGAAGATGATGAGCATTTGTGGATCGGATCCGGGAACAGCGGCTTATATTTTTTCGATAAGCGGCAAATGAAGATCGAAGCTAACTACACGGAAAAAAACGGCTTAAGTAATAATTTCGTTTATGGTATCTTGAAGGATAACAGTGGTAAGTTATGGATGAGCACGAATCGCGGAATTTCTGTGTTTACGCCAACTATAAAGCAGTTCCGGAATTATGATATCAACGATGGTTTGCAAAGCAATGAGTTTAACAGCGGCGCTTATTTAAAAACAAAAAATAACGAATTATTATTCGGCGGTATCAACGGCTTTAATATTATTGATCCCGACATGATCCCGTATAATTCTTTTAAACCTCTTGTAAATATTACAGAAATTAAAACAGATGATAAATCGTACAATTTATTTCCGTACACGAAGCAAACGAAGCGCATGAAGCTTTCCAATAGTGAGAATAATGTTTCTTTTGAATTTGCTTCAAGCGATTATTCGAATATTCCAAAAAATGCTTTTGAATATAAGCTGGAAGGCTACGATAAAAACTGGACAAGAACGAACCGGAATTTTGTATCATACACAAAGCTTCCGCCCGGAAATTATATTTTTAATGTAAGGGCGAGTAACAACGATGGCGTCTGGTCGGACCAGGTTGCTTCTTTTGATTTCCGTATACGTCCCATGATATGGCAAACGTGGTGGTTCAGAATAATAGCAGGCGTGTTTATCGTGGTCATGAGTTACCGCGCAATTACAAACAGGATACAATCTGCACAGCGAAAAGAAAAAGAGAAAATGCAGCTTGCGCGGCAAAAAACAGAATACGAAAAACAGCTCGCGGAGATCAAATTAAAAGCGCTGGTGGCACAAATGAACCCGCATTTTATTTTTAACTGCATGAATTCTATCCAGGCGATGATCTTATCCGATCAGAATATGCAGGCATCAACTTACCTTACAAAACTGTCGCGACTGGTAAGGTCTGTTCTGGAAAATTCGGTAAAGACATTTATTCCACTGCAGGATGTGATCGATAATTTAAAACTTTACCTCGAACTCGAATCACTGCGTTTTGACCAGCAGTTTAATTACGATTTCACTATTGAGAATGTTGATGTGTATACAGTTGAAATGCCTTCGATGCTGATACAGCCTTATGTAGAAAATTCGATATGGCACGGCTTATTAAAGAAGGAAGGTGAAAAAAATATTCATGTCCGTTTTTACATGAAAGACAAATATTGTATTTGCGAGATAGAAGATAACGGCATCGGGCGCGTGAAGGCAAATGAATTAAACTTAAAAAAACAGCATAAATCACTTGGCACACTTATTACGCAGGAAATGTTTGAAACATTGCATAA
>JAQBNI010000142.1 GCA_028288625.1 Bacteroidota bacterium
TATACGCAT
This sequence comes from Bacteroidota bacterium, assembly GCA_028288625.1. Lineage (GTDB taxonomy): Bacteria > Bacteroidota > Bacteroidia > Chitinophagales > JADIYW01 > JADJSS01. The sequence goes on from JAQBNI010000142.1 coordinate 10, forward strand.
AAGGAAAAGATCCTGAAACACGTTCAGGATGACGCGGCGGTTTCAAACACATGCACATCAATATCATTAAAGATCGCCTGCGCCTGGTGCAAGGTATTGATGTTGTCGTAGACAAGGATCAAGCTGCTTCCACTTTGTTTTAAATTACATTTCTTCTTTGAACTTTGAATGTATTCCATCACTCTTGGGAAATACGGGCTTTCATAATACGGCGATGCGGGGTTGTCCAAAAAGTAACAACGCAGTTTATTGTTCTTCAGAATAATTCTTTCGAAACCGATTTTTTTTGCCACCCATCTTATCCGTAATCCGTCAAATAATTCGTTTACCTGTTTCGGTAATTTTCCAAAACGGTCTTCTATTTTTTTTGCAAACGCTTGAAGCTTTCCTTCGTTCTCTACATCATCTAATTCGGTATATAAACGCAGGCGCTCATCCGTATTCTGTACATATTCTAACGGTATCAGCATTTCGCAATCCGTGTCTATCGTGCAATCATAAACAAATTGTTTCTGCTCTTCGATCTGCTCTTTAAATACATCTTTGAAATCTGTGTATTTTAATTCCTGTATGGCTTCATCTAAAATTTTATGATACATTTCAAAACCGATATCTGCAATGAACCCGCTTTGCTCGCCGCCTAATAAATTTCCCGCGCCGCGAATATCCATATCGCGCAACGCAATTTGAAAACCCGATCCGAGATCGGAAAATTCTTCGAGTGTCTGCAATCTTTTTCGCGCTTCATCGGTCAGTGTAGATCTTGGAGGGCATAACAGATAACAAAATGCTTTTTTATTTGAACGACCGACACGACCTCTCAGTTGATGCAGATCGCTTAAGCCGAAATGATGCGCATTGTTAATGAGGATCGTATTTGCATTCGGGATATCCAAACCGCTTTCCACAATATTTGTACTCAGTAAAACATCGAATTCGCCGTTGATAAATTTCAACATAATATCTTCGAGCTGATCTCCTTCCAGTTGTCCGTGCGCCATTTGAACGCTGATGTCCGGCACTAATTTTCGCAGCACCGTTTGCAATACTTCCAGGTCTTTTACACGGTTGTGCACGAAGAAAACCTGTCCGCCGCGATACACTTCAAACTCTATCGCCTCCTTAATAAATTTTTCATCGAACAAATGAACTTCTGTCGTGATAGGAATTCTATTGCTCGGCGGCGTCATAATATTCGACAAATCGCGCGCGCCCATCAAAGAAAATTTTAAGGTACGCGGAATCGGCGTTGCGGTTAACGTAAGCGTATCCACATTCGCTGAGATCTGTCGAAGTTTTTCTTTTGCAGAAACGCCGAACTTTTGCTCTTCATCAATCACTAACAAACCGAGATCTTTGAATTTTAATTCTTTGTTGAGGAGCGCATGCGTGCCGATCAAAATATCTATTTTTCCTTCGTTGGTTTTTTCAAGCGTTTCTTTTTTTTCTTTCGCGGATTTAAAGCGATTCAGAAAATCTACCGTGCATCCCATGCCTTCGAGTCGTGAAGAAAAAGTTTTAAAATGCTGCCATGCAAGAATAGTTGTCGGTACCAATATAGCCACTTGCTTCCTGTCCACAACTGCTTTATATGCTGCACGAATGGCGATCTCTGTTTTTCCAAAACCTACATCTCCGCAGATCAATCGGTCCATCGGGTGCGGTTTTTCCATATCGTTCTTTACATCCTGCGTCGCCTTTACCTGGTCAGGCGTATCCTCATAAATAAAACTCGCTTCGAGCTCATCCTGTAAATAAGTATCCTTGCTGAATGCAAAACCGGGTTGTACTTTCCGGTTCGCATATAGCTTTATCAACTCCGCCGCAATGTCTTTAACCTTTTTCTTGGTTTTATTTTTCAGGTTCGCCCATGCATCGCTGCCCAGTTTATTTATTTTGGGAACGTGACCTTCCTTGCCGGTGTATTTAGAAATTTTATGAAGTGAATTGATGTTGACGTACAATAGATCATTGTCCTTATAAACCAACCGTACCATTTCCTGAGCCTGACCATTCACCGTAATTTTTTCCAATCCCGAAAATGTTCCGACGCCGTGATCGATATGCGTTACATAATCTCCCGGGTTAAGGTCTTTTAGTTGGCGGATCGTGAGCGCCTTTGTTCGCGTGTATCCCGGCGTTGTTTTGTATTTGTGATAACGGTCGAATATCTGGTGATCGGTATAGCAAACGATCTGCATGTCCCTATCTATAAAGCCTTGCGCGAGATCGCAGTAAACCGGGTTGAATTTTATTCCCGCTTTTTTATCTTCAAAAATATGACGGAAGCGTTCAACCTGCCTCGCGTTCTCAGAAAAAATAAAGTTTTCGAAATGAGCTTTCTGGTGCAGCTGAAGATCTTCAATCAATAAATCAAAATTGCGATTGAAAGAGGGTTGCGGCGATTGATGATATTGAATGATAGCTGCTTCCTTTTTCCGGTTTGATTTATTTCCTATCTCAACAATAGAATATTTTTCAATTTCTCTTTCAAGATTATCGGAGGATGTAAAAACCTGTTCGATAGTTTTATCGAGGAACGGATGTTCTTTTATTTTCGATGATTTTATTTTTGCAAATTCTTCTTCTGCTTTTTCGTATTGCTTTTCAATCAGCTCTTTAAATAATTTATGATCGCGAAACCAGATAACCGTATTTTCCGGCAGGAATTCGAAAAGAGTTGCAATAGTTTCCTGTGTGAAATGTGTATTGATATTTGGAATGATAGTGAGCTCTGATATCTTGCGATCCGACAACTGCGACTCTGCGTCAAACGTTCGCATGCTTTCTACCCGGTCATCAAATAATTCAATCCGGTAAGGCAGATTATTTCCAAAAGAAAAAACATCGATGATTCCTCCACGAATAGAAAATTCACCTGGCTCATATACAAAATCAGTGCGGTTAAAACCATATTCCAGCAACAGATCGAGCATGAAATCGATATCTATCTTTTCTCCCGTTTTTAAAAACAAAGTATTTTCCTGCAGCTTTTCTTTTCTCACCAGTAACTCCTGCAATGCATCCGGAAAAGTAACAACCAGCTCACCACCTTTTTTTGCATTGATCAAGGTATTCAATGTTTGCGCGCGCAATAAAATATTGTTGTTGCTCTGCTCGGAAAAGCTGTAAGGTTTCTTGTAAGAAGAAGGAAGGTACAGCACTTGTTTTTTCTCCAAAAGATTTTGAAGATCGTTTTGAATGTACTGCGCATCATCGGCATCGTTGCCGACAATAATATGTGTAAGATCCGATTGCAGGAAAAGAGATGCGATTGTAAAATTTACGGAAGAGCCAATAGCTCCACGAAGCAATACACCGGACTGCGAAGTTTGTAATTGATGTAAGAGTTCCTGTGTCCGCTGATCATCGCGGAACAGGAAAAGAAGTTGCTGCAAATCCATGCTTCACTAAAACTGAAAACAAAGATAATAGTTTGAAAAGAAATAGAGATTACAAATTGATGCTGACAGTGAAATTTGCGGGAACGCAATTCAGGTCAATTTTATTTAAAGAGGAAACAAATTCTTCGATATAAATTTCATCTCCGTCTCCGGCATATTCCAGGAGCTCGTTAATATCTAATTGTTTTTGCTTGATGAACCGGAGATAAATAGGCGGTTCGTCTTTTTTTCCGATGTTGGATTTTAATGTCACGTTAAAATAAATCTTGCTGATATTGTCTTTTGAAACAGTTAAAATGCCTTTTGATTTTTTTGAAAGAAATGAACCGCAATTCAGCACATCGGAATTCAGAAAAGCCTGTACGCAGGGGGCGCCACTATATTTCTGATTGTATTTTTCCAATCCCTTGAGCGATTGTATTGCAAAGCTATCTGCATACAAACTCAACAACATTATTCCAATCATCCATCGCATACTTTCACATTTTATAAATACACAATACAGCTCTCTCCATCTCTCTATCCTTACCTACTAAATGTTAAAAACGCTTAAAATGTTCAATTATTATGTTATTTATTAAAAAAAGCTCCATAAAGGAGCTTTTTGGATTATAATGTCCGGACTCACTTATTTCTTTTCTTCCTTTTTGATGCAGCATTCTTTCTTGATCATCGCTTCTTTTCTGCCCATTCCTTTGTCCATACAGCATGACATTGCAGAATCATTAGTCATTATACATTTTTTTTCTACGATGGTATGACCTTCAGCATCTGTATACGTAGTATCCAAAAGATACGTGCAATTTTTTCCTGCAGCGCAGTTTTCCATTCCACCCATTCCATTCATTCCTCCATTATTCTCTATTCCTGAAGATTTCATGGCATCCATCTGGAATCCCTTTCCTGCAATGTATGGCGCGATCACGAGAGAAACGATAGACATCAGCTTGATAAGGATATTCATAGAAGGACCGGAAGTGTCTTTGAACGGATCGCCCACGGTATCGCCTGTCACCGCAGCTTTATGCGGCTCTGATTTTTTATAGAAAGTTTCGCCGTTGATCACTGCGCCTTTTTCAAAAGATTTCTTTGCGTTATCCCATGCGCCACCCGCGTTCGACTGGAACATTCCCATTAACACCCCGGAAACCGTAACACCAGCTAATAATCCGCCTAATACTTCAGGACCAAAAATAAATCCCACGACAACAGGTGTGATCAATGCGATCAAACCCGGAGCAACCATTTCACGAAGGGAAGCCTGTGTGGAGATTGCCACGCATTTTTCATATTCCGGTTTTGCCTTGTATTCCATAATGCCCGGAATTTCCCGGAACTGGCGGCGAACTTCTTCTACCATTGCCATTGCCGCTCTTCCAACTGCAGAAATTGCAAGTGCTGAAAAAATGTATGGGATCATGCCGCCGACAAATAAACCTGCCAGCACATCCGCCTTATAAATATCAATTCTGGAAATCCCTGAAACCCCCACAAAGGCTGCAAATAATGCCAATGAGGTTAATGCCGCTGAAGCGATTGCAAATCCTTTTCCCGTTGCTGCGGTTGTATTTCCAACTGCGTCGAGGATGTCCGTACGTCCGCGAACTTCTTCGGGCAACTGGCTCATTTCTGCAATTCCTCCTGCGTTATCCGCGATCGGACCGAAAGCATCTATGGATAATTGCATCGCTGTTGTTGCCATCATGCCTGCAGCTGCAATGGATACGCCATATAATCCCGCGAAATAATAAGAACCGAAAATTCCCGCAGCCAATACTAGGATCGGCAACACCGTACTTTCCATACCTACCGCTAAACCCGCAATAATATTAGTAGCATGTCCTGTGGAAGACTGGCGCACAATAGATTGCACCGGTCTTTTTCCCATAGAAGTATAGTATTCTGTGATCATCGACATTAAAGTTCCAACCACTAAGCCTACCATGATAGCAGAAAACACATTCATAGAAGTGAATGCATGTCCGCGAAGCATCATGTTTTCAGGAAGAATATATTTTACGAGAAAGAAAGATGAAATAGCCGTTAGAATGATCGATGACCAGTTTCCTAAGTTCAGCGCTTGTTGTACGTTTCCATTATCGTCTTTTATTTTTACAAAGAATGTTCCGATCCACGAGAAAACAATGCCGGTTCCGGCGATTGCCATAGGCAACAAAATCGGCGCCATTCCACCAAAATTATCTTTTGAAATGGTTTCCTGTCCCAGTACCATCGTTGCTAAAACCGTAGCAACATAAGAACCGAATAAATCTGCGCCCATACCGGCAACATCTCCAACATTATCACCCACGTTATCTGCTATCGTCGCAGGATTTCGTACATCATCTTCAGGGATACCAGCCTCCACTTTTCCTACGAGGTCGGCGCCCACATCAGCAGCCTTTGTATAAATTCCGCCGCCCACACGCGCAAACAATGCGATGGATTCAGCGCCTAAGGAAAATCCTGTTAATACTTCAATCGCAGTTCGCATTTCGTGACCATTCACCGGGGCTCCATTTACAAAAATGAAATAGAATGTGATGAACAAGCCTCCTAATCCGAAAACCGCCAACCCGGCTACGCCTAATCCCATTACTGAGCCTCCGGTAAAGGAAACCTTCAGCGCTTTTGAAAGGCTCGTACGCGCCGCTTGTGTTGTGCGGACGTTTGCTAATGTTGCAACGCGCATGCCTATGTATCCCGCGGTGGCAGAAAATACCGCACCGATAATAAATGATAATGCTATCAGGGGACTTGAGTTTGTAGGGTGAGCAGCTGAACCGCTTTGCGATCCTAATATAGCCAATAGAATTGCCGCAACCACTGCGAAGTAAGAAAGTATCTTCCATTCTGCTTTCAGGAAGGCAATTGCCCCATCAGCAATATAGCCTGCAAGCTCCTGCATGTTCTTGTCACCGGCATCCTGTTTCGACACCCACGAATACCTGATTGCCGTTATCACCAATCCAAACAATCCTAAAAATGGTACTACATAAACTAAATTATCCATAATTTTTTGATTTTTAAAGCGGTGCAAAAGTACAACAAACTTTAGAATAATTAACAGTCGGGGAAAATGTTAACCAAAACACAAAAAAGGAATGTTGTACAGTAAAGTCAGCTATTAATGATAGTGGGCGAGCCCAATGATCAATGCAGTTATAAAGAATAAGCAAGACAAGATGACCAAAACTTTATTCTCCTTTTTAAAGCCAACTATTCCCAGAGGAATTGCGACTATAGCAAGAGTGATCTTAGGATCGAGCCAGTGCGGATAAGAATGTGTTTTAATACGGAAGAAAAGCATCCAGAATCCGAGTGCCAAGAATCCAACAGAAAATAATGTTTCTATGAGGAGCGTTTTCTTTTTATAAATCAAGAATGCTTCTGTTTTTCCTGATAGAAATAATACGGATTTTATAGTGTAAGAGATCAGGAATAATACCGCGAGCCATAAGTGCCAATGCAGTAGTGTTTGATAGTCCATATTAATGATTTTATGCAAATGTAAGCACTTTGAAACTTTCAACGATAAAAAACAGATTAATATAAACTATTTCGTATTTTGCAACTAGAACCAAGCTGTGTAAGCCGTATAGAATTTAGCCGTTACAACTGTAGAATGAAATATTTATTACCTAAAATTCTTATAAGCGTTTTGCTTACATTGGTTGCTATTAACACAAAAGCACAAGACCCTGCATTTGCACAATTTTATCAATTCAGAACTTTTTTAAATCCCGCTGCTACCGGTTCCGAGAGAGGATTAAATGTTGCCATGATCTACAAAAATGAGTGGAGCTATGTGCCGGGTGGTTTTAATACATATGGCATTTCTGTAGATGTACAATCCGCAAGAATATCTTCCGGTGTTGGCGTTACTGCTTACCGCGATGTGGAAGCGCGTGCATTGCAAACTAATTATGTTTCCGCTTCGTATGCTTACATCGCAAAGATCACAAAGAATATCAATTTACACATTGGCGTCAATGCTGCATTCGTCAATAAATCTCTGGATAAAAGCAGGCTGATCTTTACTGATCAGTTAGATCCTGAAGTTGGTGTAGTTCCCGGCGGATCAAGTACGAATATAGCCCTGAGGAAGGTGAATTTTTTTGATCTTGATGCAGGCATTTTACTGCGGTTCAGGTATGATATTCACGATCATCCCGTTCACAATGCAATTGGCTTCGCTGTTCATCACCTTACGCGACCTGATGAATCTTTTGAAAATATTTCTACAAAAATACCCATGCGGTTTACCGTTCATTACGGCTCCATGTTTCCTATCTCGAGAGGAAGAAATAAAAGGAACATCGACTTTTATTTATCACCGGTATTTAAGTTTGATTTTATGGAAAAACTGAGAGTGTACAACGTAGGCAGCTTTGTTACTTTCAAGCCTGTATATGCAGGCGTGATGTACCAATTGAATAAATTCAGTGACAACAGTACACACGGATTAATATTTGTAGGCGGAATTGATTGGGATATGGGGAAGGATGATTTTATGACATTAAATGTGGGCTACAGCTACCAGATGGATTTCACCGGCGTCACTTCTAAAAGCCATGGACAACATGAAGTAACACTGAGAATGAATTTTAATAACGTCGCCATTTTTTCACCTAAAAAGAAAAGAGGGAAAAAGATTGATTGCTATGACTTCCCGGGAAGGAATGCAGTTAAATTGTTTTAACTTTATATAGATGCGGAAAGTATTATCGATACTAATTATTTTATTGGGCTGGAACCTTGGATTTTCTCAATGCCAGGTATCCATCGTGCCTAATAAAGCGAGCTATTGCGGGGGAGAGGCGGTAACTATACGCGTGCAGAATGTTCAAGTGGGTTCTACTTACCGGATACAAGTCGGATCGCAAACAGTGAATGATACTTTTGGTGTGTTTGTTATGCCCGGTGGAGGCACTACAAGAGATTACGATGTCGTGGTGAATCAAACAAAGAACGGTGTTACACTTCCTTGTAATTTTCCATATCCGAAACTTCATGTTCTTGCATCTCCGGACCCAAGTATTTCGGAAAGAAATAATTTTAAATATTGTACAGGGACAAATCAAAATGTCGATGCGCAATTTACAAATACATCTTCTACCACGGGAACAAATACATCATACCAGATCAATTGGGGTGATGGAAGTGCGGTGTTCAATTCCCCAACTTTTTCTACAACCTTAACGCATAATTATCCTCCCGGGAGATATGTGATCAACTACACTGTTACAGGTTCCGGCACCCCGCCATGTAACACGGTAACACGTGATTTCGTGATCATCATAGGACAGTCGCCAAGGATAGATGCTACATTTTCACAGGGCATTATTTGTGCGCCTACGAAATACACATTTAACCTGAATCTTGACAGCATGAAAACCAACTTTGCCTCTACAAGATATAGTTTGCTGGTAAACAACCAGGTGGTCAGCACTTACACGCAGACCAATTTACCGGCTACATTGTCGGCAGATTTTCAGTTAGGAAGCTGCCAATCCAAATGCAATGGCTTTAATAAATACAGTGTAATTTTCAGGGCAACCAACGAGTGCGGAACAACAGATGCTTCTACTTGTGTGCCGGTGAAAGACAGTGTTGTTGCAAGGATCGAGGGAAAAGATACCGTCTGTATCAATCAAAATACTACTTATATCAATTCCGAATTAGGAAAAATATACCAGGACCAGGGCAACTGCCAGAATGCACCTGTCACATGGGATATTTCTCCGGGCACAGGTTTTAATGTAACTAACGGCGTTCCTTATAATAACGGCGTACAAACGATAAAAGATTTCCAGGTAACTTTTACCCAATACGGCACTTATTTTTTGACAATGAAAGTATTCGGAGATTGCAACACAGACGATACGGTTTTTAAAATAACAGTAGTTGATCCGGTAAAAGCAGGCGCAACGTTTACGCAGCCGTCGTGTATTCCGCCTATAGGTTATGTTGATATTCCTTTTACAAATACTTCCACGGGAACAATACAAACTTATTCATGGACGGTTAGTCCTACCACCGGAACATCATTTATAGTTGGAAATGCAACTACAAAAGATGTAACCATTCGGTTTACAAGATCCGGAAGCTATACTGTTTCAATGGCAGTAACAGGTTCGTGTAATACAGATACCTGGAATGGGAATGTGCTTATTAAGGGCAAGCCAAATATCGACACCACTAAAATTCCACCGGGCTGTTCCGCACCTTATACTTTTAATCCCTCCACGTATTTTATTTTTGATAACGGGGGAGATAACAATGCAACATATGCCTGGAGTTTACCGGGAGGAAATCCTGCATCGTCTACACAAAGAGATCCTGGAAATGTAACATATGCAGGCGCCGGTTTTTATACGATAACTTTAAAAGTAAGCAACATCTGCGGCGACAGTACATTAGCGCAACCATTCACCGTATTCAATAATATAAAACCTGATGCAGGATCGGATCAGACACTTTGTAAATCGGCAAATCCTGTAACACTCGTAGCAAATCCCGCAGGTGGAGTTTGGCACGGAAGAGGTATTATAGATTCTATCCGGGGAATTTTTGATCCTTCAAGAGTTCCTTCAGGAACAGAGCAGATCATCTATATATTAAACCCAAATGCCGGCTGTCCGACATATGATACGATCAATATCAGGATAGTGGAGATCATTGGATTAACTGCAGGACCGGACCAGAGCATTTGCAAATCGAGCGGCACTTTAAGCCTGGTCAACGATCCGGCATTTCCGAACGGGAACTGGATAGGGATTGGTGTAACCAGTAGCATCCCGGGCATATTCGATCCGAAAGGATTAGTTCCCGGAAACTACCAGGTAGGATATATTTTTTCGGATACCACCGGTGCATGCCTTGATACGGCATATAAAAGAATAACTGTATTCGACAGTGTGCATGTAACTGTACCCGCTCCTATTTTGTGCGCCGGTCAATCTTTTGATTTTGGATCGATCACAGGAAATTTGTCGAGCGCCACCTGGAAATTCGGAGATGGTACACCTGATGCGATCATTGTAAATCCATCACATATTTTTGCAAACCCCGGACATTACATTGTGACACTGATTGCCGAAACGCCGGATAGATGTAAGGACACTATAAAAATTCCTGTAGATGTAATTAAGAATCCTCCACTGTCATTTATTGTAACACCCGACAGTTCGTGTACGGGAAATAATATCTTGTTCAGTTTTCCTGCCGGACATGATACTGCAACAAATTATTTCTGGGATTTCGGACTTTCAACTGTCCAGAGTAACCAACCGGTTTCACAAACCTATTCTTTTCCGAAGCCGATATTAAATGATACGCTTTACCTGGTTACGCTGCGTGCGGATTATTTTTGCGGACCTTCCTATTTTACGGATACTGTAAAAGTGAAAGCAAATCCAAAAGCAGATTTCGGTGTGCAGCCTACAGGATGCTCGCCGTTTACACCAACGCTTGCAAGCACTTCGTATGGTTCGCCGACTTCGTTTTTCTGGAATTTTGGGAATGGACAAACAACCACTCTCCAGAATCCTGCAGCGCCTACTTATACAAACATGACGCGACGCGATTCTGTGTATACCATTAGTTTGAAAGTTTCAAATGCATGCGGATCGGATAGCATCAAAAAAAATATTACAGTAAAAGCAAATGACGTATTTGCAAAATTCTTTACCGGTATTAACCAGGGCTGCCAGCCTATAGACGTAGATTTTTATAACATCTCTTCACCCGGCGCACAGATTATCTGGGACTTTGGAGATGGCACAACTTCCTATGCGGATAACGTTGTGCATACCTATGATACAGCAGGAATTTTCAGGGTAAAATTACTGGCATTGGGATCATGTGGAAGAGATTCTGCATTCGGAACGGTAACTGTGTATGCAACACCAAAGGTAGATTTTGATGTGATCAATCCATGTGCAGGACATGCTACTCAGTTCATTAATAAAACCACTAACGGGAACAGCAACACCTGGTATTTCGGTGATGGCACTCAATCCACCACTCCAAATCCTATACACACATATGCAGCTGTCGGAGTTTATAGAGTGAAATTAATTGTTGCGAACAGCAGACCTTGTGTTGATTCCATCGAAAAAGATATTGGTGTATTTCAGCAGCCTACATCTTCATTTACCGTAACCAATCCGGATGTTTGCCAGCAAGAGCCAACAATTTTTAATAACAACTCCGTAAATGCCAATACTTATTTGTGGTACCTGGGAAATGGCGAAACTTCAACTGATGGCGCGCTGGTATATACCTATCCGAATTCGGGAAACTATAACGTTTCTCTCGTGGCGATAAATGGGCAGTGCAGGGATAGCTCCTATAAGATTGCCGCAGTGCAGATCTATCCTAAACCACTCGCAGATTTTATTTATGATATCGCATCGAACGGTTTTCATTCGCCTGTAGAATTCACCAACATCACTTTAAACGGAGTGAGTTATTTCTGGACTTTTGGAGACGGCGATACATCTGTTGAGAAAGATCCTACACACCAGTATTTGGGCGAAGGTCCTTATCGCGTAACGCTGTATGCGGTGAGCAGCCATGATTGCAAGGATACGGTAACGAAAGCATTGGGCGTTGATTACGATGGAACGCTATATGTGCCGAATGTATTAGCGCCGGAAATAGGTAATGGAGAATCCGCCATATTTAAACCGAAAGGATTAAGCCTGAAAGAATATCATCTCGAAATATTTTCTACTTACGGTCAATTGCTTTGGGAAACCGATAAACTGGAAAACGGTCAGCCCGTAGAAGGCTGGGACGGAAGATTTAAGGGCACGATAATGCCACAGGATGTTTATGTGTGGAAGATCCGCGCGATATTTATTACCGGGAAAGCATGGGAAGGAATGAAGGATCCGAAATCAGGCAAGAAAGCAACGATGGGTTCTGTGATCTTATTGAGATAAACTCCCGTGCAAATAAGTAAAAAAAGCGAAGAAATTTCTTCGCTTTTTCTTTTTCAATTTGTGTGAGATTAAAAAATGATCTTTCCAAGACTTGTGATCACACTTGCAATTCTTATGGAGTCCCAGACTCTGCTCACATCACTTCCTGCTTGTATCACTGAGGCTTCATGACTCTTCACACACATCTCGCAGCCGTTCACTGCAGAAACTGCTAAGCTGATCAATTCAAAAAATTCCTTTCCTAAAACCGGCGACATCATAATATTCATTCGCAATCTCGCAGGTGCATTATTGTAAGGTTCTTTTTCTACGAAATGCCTGAAACGATATAATATATTGTTTGCGGAAAGTAAAGACGCGCACGCTTGCGCTTCTGCAATTTCTGCATCTGTTGCACCATTTTCTTTCGCTTTGTATGAAAATGAATTACAAAGTATCACGTTGTTATTATTTGTCGCAATTGCTAAAGCCACAAGATAAGTTTCTTTCGGAGAGAGCTGTTCAGAAGCAAGCACAGACTTCACATTCATCTTCAGGTCGCGCAAATATTTTGATTCGCCTGCGGCAAGCTGTTGCAGTACACTGTTCGTATATTCCGGCTGGATGCCGAGTTCTTCGAGAAGCTCTTTTATAGTTTCGTTCATGATTTAGTATTGAGTAATGCGTATTGCGTACTTAGTATCTATATAAATATTAGTATAGTATATGAATTGAATTAAAATGCCCGATCGCAATACGATGTACGCAATACGCTATACTATTTTCTTAATTCAACGTGGCTTGTCCTTTTTCCCAGTTGCAAGGACAAAGCTCATCTGTTTGCAAAGCGTCTAAAACCCGTATCACTTCTTTCACATTTCTTCCTACAGAAAGATCGTTTACATTTACCCATCGGATGATGCCCAATGGATCAACGATATAGGTTGCGCGGTAGCATACTTCTTCACCTTCAGTTAGAATACCCAATTCACGCGATAGCGATTTAGAAGTATCAGCGAGCATTGGGAATTTCAGATCACGGAGATCATCGTGGTGCATGCGCCATGCATGGTGTACAAATTCAGAATCTGTGGAGGCGCCAATCAATACTGCATCCCTATCGTTAAACTCGCCGTACGCTTTATTAAATTCTGCAATTTCCGTCGGGCAAACGAATGTAAAATCCTTTGGCCAAAAGAAAATAACCATCCATTTATTGCTGCCAAGATGAATATCGTTAGAGATGTTTTGAAACTCCTTTCCTTTTTCAATTCCTACTACAGATTTTTTGTCGAAGTGAGGAAATTTTTGTCCTACTGTTGCTAATCCCATTTGTTTGTTTTTTAAAAATGTTTAATAATCGTAAATAATAAAACAAAGATGAGAAAGTTTGTTTAATAAAAAAAATCAATTAATTTTATAAATTGATAGGAAAAAACTATAACAAAAATTGAAGTTTTTATGAACTTAAGTCTTACTCAACTGGAATATTTACTGGCAATTGATACTTACCGTCATTTTGCGAAGGCTGCCGATGCATGCCTTGTAACGCAGCCTACATTAAGCATGCAATTAAAAAAACTGGAGGAAGAATTAAAGGTGGATATTTTCGACCGGAGCAAGCAGCCGATCATTCCTACAGAAGCAGGCAAAGATATTATTGAACAGGCGCGCATCATTTTAAGAGAAGCGAAGAAGCTGGAGTTAATTGCAAAGCACCACGATGATACTTTTGAAGGAAGTTTGTCGATTGGAATTATTCCAACTATAGCGCCATATTTATTGCCTTATTTCTTAGGAGATTTTTTGAAGAAGTTCGCCAAAATAAAACTGATCATCCAGGAATTAAAGACCGAAGAGATCATCATGAAATTAAATAAGGATGAGATCGATGTGGGTATCCTCGCGACGCCACTGCATGAAAACAATCTTATTGAAGAACCTTTGTTTTATGAAGAGATAAAAGTATTTGCGCATTACGATCATCCTTTAACAAAGAAGAAAAATCTCGATCACACAGATATTATGCGCAATGACATCTGGATGTTGTCGAAAGGAAATTGTTTCAGGAACCAGGTGATCAATATCTGCACGAACCCCATAAAGATGAACGATCAGCTGAAATATGAAAGCGGCTCTATTGAAACACTCAAAAAAATGGTGGAAATGGAAGGAGGCTTTACCTTACTGCCCGAACTTGCCGTACTGGAATTGCCTGCAAAGAAAATAAACCAGGTTGCCGAATTTAAAAAACCAAAGCCTTTGCGTGAAGTTAGTCTTGTGTATGCGCGAAGTGTAGCTAAAAAGAAATTTATAGATGTACTGAAAAAACAAATTATTAAAAGTATGCCCGAAGAATTATTGAATAAGAAACGCGGCGCAGTTGTAGAGTGGAAATAACTGTTAATAGATGCCATCGCTTTAAGCGATGGCATCTATTAATTTAAGCAATTGAATCTGCCTCTTGCAATTCTTTTAAACAATCCTTAAGTTTTTCAAGATGCTGTCCATATAGCTTCCGGATGTACCATTTCATCAGAGGATAAGAGATCAGCGTCAGTAAAAGCGCAAAGGATAAAAGCGTAGCGAGTATTGCAGAATTAAAAATATTGAAATACAATAAAAAACCAAGCGCCTTCATCTCATACAAAATTGCAAAGCCGGAAAGGAATACGGATACTGGTGTAAGCAACAGGCTTCCCCAGAAATAAAAATCAAGATATTTTTCCAACTGCAAGACAAGCGCCTGCAGGCTTACTTTGATGGAGGAGTTGTAGGAAAAGAATTTTTTCAATTCGCTGTATTTTTTTATGTAGTAAACGAGATACGGAAAGAATATTACAGTGGATACAACAATACATAATATAGTTACCTGCATCGAGTGAAAATAAAAGGGTACACATGCGATCAACAGGAGGCAAGCAAAAAACATGCAGATCTCTATTCGGAGATTCCTTCTTAATTTGTCAATAATATTTGAAGACCGGCGTGTAAGTAATTCGCGTATCTTCTCCTGTTCCATATGCTGGTTGTCAATACTGGAATCGATCTTATCCTTCCATATATGTTTCAGCTCATCTAATTCAATCATTGATATACTTTTATAAGGTTTTTTAATTTTTCTTTTATCCTGTTCATTTTTACTGCAACATAATTTGCGGTAATTCCTGTTATCTCAGCGATCTCATCGTAGGGCTTGTCTTCAAGGTATAACAATACAATGGATTTTTCAACGTCAGACAAATGTTCAATCGCTTTATATAAATTTTTCAACTCCTCATCCGTATTGTCAGGCGCCGCATCTTCCAGTTGAAAATTAATTTTCTCTAATTCAGTTACCACAATTTTCTTCTTGCGCAAACCGGAGATCGCCGTATTCAGCGCGATCCTGTACATCCATGTAGTGATCTTCGATTCATTCCTGAAAGAAGGAAATACTTTCCATAATTGCAATACGGTTTCCTGGAACAGGTCGTTATGGTCTTCCTGGTTGGAACAATATATTCTGCACACCTTATGTAAGATGCCCTGGTGTGCATTTATGGTTTGTAAAAAAAGCTGTTCCAAATCAAAACGAATACGATTATATAATAAGTGTGCGAAAGTGCAAATATATTACATTATAAAGCGATAAAAATGAGCGGAAAAATGTTTAAGGATAATATGGAAACCGATCTCCTGCGGGTACTTCACAGCCGTGTGCCACCTCTTCCTGGTGTGTGAGCAGTTGCTCGAGGTAGGTATGAAACGGGTCCTTAATTCTCTTCACTAAGTCTGCCACATCATTATCTAATAGAGCGGCATTTTCCATATACGCTGCTTGAATATCTATTTTTCCGGAATCGTTTCCGAGCCCCGGCACTTTAGCAGATAATCTATATACATCCTTCATTCCCCAATATTCCTGCTCATCCCAAATTTCATCCGCACCGGAATTCATCGGCAGCAGGCTTTCATAATCCGACCATGCTTCGATAAAAGTGATCTCGCCCTGGTTATTAAAAGTAAACTCTTCGTAGATGGGGCAAGTTTTTCCGCTATAATTAAAAATGACATGACACCGGCAAAACGGCTGTGTTTCAAATGCGCGACAATCGATCTTATCATAACTCGTCGGATTTAATTTCAATAGAATGTCTGAAGAGATCAACCCATCTTTTGTATAGCCTGTCAATAAAAGCCATGGGCGCCATTCCCACCGTATGACGAGCTCTGAATAATTAGGTACAACATCGTTTGGAATATCAGACTGCATGGTCTGAAAATATTTTACACCTTGTTCCGCATAATAATCATTAGAAAATTTTGGTGAAAGACATTCTGCCAATGCGGCATCTGTTCCGCAGTTAGGTAAGATGGCGGATGGAGAAGTACTGTTCTTATGCGAACAGCTCGTGCATCCGAATAGAATAACAATGTAGAGAAATATATACCGGTACTTTTTCACGAAGAGTTTGTAACAGTAATATATGAATTTTTTTTTGGATGCGGCATCAGACGCTTAAGAATGCTTAATTAAATACTACATTAAAGAAAATCAGATTAAATCAGGGAGATCAGCGGTCAATTCTTATTTGCCAACTGTCCGCACGCGGCATCGATATCCTTTCCGCGACTGCGGCGTACGTTGGCAACCACGCGGTTTTTCTCGAGGTATGCAATAAAAGCTTCGCGTGTCGCAATATTTGATTTATGAAAATCCGCATTTTCAATTTTATTGTACTCGATCACATTCACTTTTATGTCTTCAATCCGCTTGCAAAGCGCGACTAAATTTTTCGCATCTTCCAAAGAATCATTTACGCCATTGAGCAAAATATATTCGAATGTAATTTCACCCTTGCAATGCTCTTGAAAATACTGCAGCGCTTCGATCAATGCTTCAATATTGTTTTGTTCGTTGATGGGCATGATGGTGTTTCGCTTCGCATCATCAGGCGCGTGCAGCGACAGCGCGAGATTAAATTTTACTTTATCATCCGCTAATTTTTTGATCATCTTCGCGATGCCGGCAGTGGAAACGGTAATGCGTTTTGCAGACATGTTCAATCCTTCTTCCGAAGTTATTTTTTCAATGGCAGATAATACATTATTGTAATTCAACAGCGGCTCTCCCATTCCCATAAACACGATGTTCGATAAATTTTTTCCGGTACTTTCATTTGCCTGTTTGTTGAGCAAAACAACCTGGTCGTAAATTTCTGCAGCAGTGAGATTTCTTTCTCTCTTCAAAAATCCTGTTGCGCAAAATGAACAAGTGAGACTGCAGCCTACCTGCGAAGAAACGCAAGCGGTGGCACGATCTTCCGTAGGGATCATTACGCCTTCAACGAGGTGCTTATCGTGCAGTTGAAATGCAGACTTTACTGTGCCATCGGACGAATGCTGAACTTTGTATGCAGTGATGGGAAGAATAACGAAATGCTCTTTTAATTTTTCTCGCAGCTCTTTGGAAAGGTTTGTCATTTCATCAAAATCCACTGCAGATTTTTGCCAGAGCCATTCGTAAATTTGTTTTGCACGAAACGGTTTTTCGCCTGATTGCGCAAGCTGCTCAATCAATTGTTCCTTAGATAAAGTTCGTATATCCGTCTTCTTTTGCATGAACTGCAAAGATAATCCATTTCGTACGGAGTTTGATAATCACTTTTATATCTTTGGTTAATGTATCATAAAATCTCCGCGGATTATATTTACCCCGTTGCATCAGAACCGGTGCAGAGTGGCGTAATTGTTACGGATGAGAAAGGAAAGATCATGGAGATCTCCACACGTGAAAAATTTGATGCGGTGGAATTGAAGATTCTAAACGGCACGATCGTTCCCGGTTTTATCAATACACATTGCCATTTGGAACTGTCGCATCTACGCGGAAAATGCCCGACCGGTGTTGGCTTAATTCCCTTTATCAGCCATGTGATAAAAAACAGGAATGTTGCTGCTGAAATTATTTCCGATGCAATTGCAACAGCAGAAAGTGAAATGCTCGCATGTGGAATTGTTGCAGTCGGCGATATTTCAAACACAACAGATTCTTTCCCGCAAAAACAAAAAAATAATTTACACTACTATACGTTCGTGGAATATTTCGATCTCTTCCAGGAAGAGAATTCAGAGATTGAATTTGAAAAGTATAATGCTGTTTATGAACAGCTGGCAGAAACAAATAAAAATAAAAGATCTAAAGTCCCGCATGCGCCATATTCTGTTTCAAAAAAATTATTTAAATTATTAAGCGATCATCACGCCGCAATAGATTCAGGAGCGGTAACGATCTCCATTCATAACCAGGAAACACTGCCGGAGAACGAACTCTTTCAAAATAAGCAGGGTGATTTTATTTCTTTTTACGAACGATTAAATATGGATACAAAATCAATTCCACATCTGAATAAATCCGCTATTCATTATTCACTGGAATTTATGTCAAACAATAAAAGAAATTTGTTCGTGCATAATACTTTGACAACAAAAGAAGATATTCAAAACGCGAAAGAAAAATTAAAAAGTTCAAAACTTTTCTGGGCAACTTGTCCGAATGCAAATTTGTATATTGAGAACCGCTTGCCAAACTATCAGAATTTTATAGATACAAATGCTGATGTAACCATCGGAACAGACAGCCTTGCATCTAACTGGCAATCAAATATTTTAGAGGAAATGAAAACGATATTGAAGTATCAATCTTATCTGGACTTTAAAACTGTTTTAAAATGGGCAACGATCAATGGCGCAAGAGCTTTGGGATTTGAAGATGAATTGGGAAGTATAGAAATTGGGAAGCAACCCGGTTTGGTATTAATTGAAAACATGGGGAACGGGAATCTGACAAATCAATCCGTTGCTAAAAGAATTATTTAGAGATGAAAAGTTTAGTCATAGATATCGGCAATTCACGAACTAAGATTGGCATCTTCGATCAGCATAATTTATTGAAAGCAATCACGCTGGATGATCCGCAGGAAATCGACCCGGAAGAAATTATTTCCATGCAGGCTATATCGAAGTCCATCATTTCAGCAACAAAAGAAATTCCATCTTCTCTTTTATCCGGATTAAGTAACCTAAAACCGAACATTGTTCTGGATGCTCAGTCAAAACTTCCATTTACAAATTTATATCACTCAAAAGAAACCCTCGGTCGCGACAGGATCGCATTAATTGCCGCAGCGCACGCAAACTATCCCGATCAGAACAATCTTGTTATTGGATGCGGAACGTGTATCACATTCAATTTCGTCAACAGCAACAATGAATTTATCGGCGGAAGCATTCACCCGGGCTTAAAAATGCGCTTAAAAGCAATGCATACTTTTACAGGTAAACTACCGGATGTAACGCTTGAAGATAAGGCGGAGCTGATTGGCACAAATACAAGTTCTAATATGCTTAGCGGTGTTTTATTTGCTGCAGCAAAAGAAATTGACGGAATGATAGATGAATATTTAGTTAAATTTCCTCAAATGAACATAATAATAACGGGGGGTGATGCCGACCTGTTGGTTTATAGGCTTAAAAATAAGATATTTGCAATTCCCAATTTTACACTGATCGGGCTGAACCATATACTGGAATATAATGCGTAATATCTTCTTACTTGTATTTTTAGCGGTTGTAATACAACAAATTAAAGCCCAGGAACACACTCCATACTCGCGTTACGGGTTGGGATTTCCGGCAGACAACAACACTGCCCAATCGGCACAAATGGGTGGATTAGGCGCTGCATTTCAATCATTTGAAACGGTAAACTACCTGAACCCCGCATCTTATGCCGCTTTGCGTTTCACTACCCTGGACGCAGGATTTTCCGGCAATTTCGGAAAAATTAAAACGCAGAGCTTAAAGGCGAAACAAAGCAGTTTCAGCCTCAATTATTTGTCATTATTTTTCCCCGCAAATAAATACTGGACAACCGGAGCCAGCTTGCTTCCGTTCTCTGCAAAGGATTACCTCGTTTCGCAATCACAAACTTATGATACCGCGAACTCAGTAAAATTCGAATATGAAGGATCGGGAACATTGTATAATCTTTCCTGGGGAAATGGCTTTAAGTACAAAGGTTTCTACGTTGGCTTTAATATGGGCTACCTCTTTGGCAAACTCAATAACAATACACTTACTTATCCGACAAATAAAGACGGCACTTATGATAATGCCGCTTACACAACATGGTCATACACCAGCACCAAGGTCAGCAGTTTTATCTGGAATGCGGGAGCACAATATAATTTAAGCATCAAAAGCAAAAGAGACAGCAACAAGACATATAATATTGTTTTCGGGTTATCCGGCTCAGCTCCTGTAAAATTTGCTAAAACCAGTTACAACGACAACGGCATATTTACATTTCAATCCGGTTATTTAGGCTATCGCACGCCGGATGGCGGAATTAATGATTTTATCACGGATTATATAAAACCGCGAACTGTATTATCAAATATTTTAGATACGCTTTATCAAAACAACCATCAAAGTGTAAACATTCGGATACCTGCCACGTTAGAGTTTGGGTTAGTTGCATCACAAGGAATTAAATGGAAAGCCGGATTTGATTTTAAATTTCAACCCTGGAGTAAATACAAAGGTTATGAAGACAATGCGGCTTCGCGCCTGAGCAATAGCTGGAGAGTAGCATTAGGCGGAGAATTTTTACCAAACGATAAAAACTTTTCCAAGTTCTTTTCAAGGATGAAATACCGTGCAGGTTTTAATTATACCCGCACCAATATAAATATCAATAACCAATCTATAAATGAGTTTGGCATAAACTTTGGATTAGGTATCCCGTTACTCATCACGACGGCTAATGAACTAGGATTATTACAGAAAGTTTATACTTATGCTTTCAACATCGGACTGGAAGCCGGAATCAGGGGAACTGTTCAACACAACCTTGTGCAGGAAAGCTTCTATCGTCTTAAATTCGGCATCTCATTAAATGACCGGTGGTTTGTAAGAAGAAAATACTATTGATTTATTATCGTAACTGAGGTTTTAATAACAGCATTATGAAGAGGATGACTAAAAATATTTTATTATTCATAAGTGTATGGCTTATGTTTACAGGAATGGCTCACGCACAAAGCTGTGCGCGTTACATCGGTGGAGACAGCAGCAAAACCACTGCGCCCTATTCTATTTACCGCGAATTTTTTAAGAAGAATTTATTCACCGATGCACTTCCGCAATGGAAAAATATTTATGCCAACGCTCCCGGTTTCAGAAAGCAAACATTCCTTGATGGCGAAGTGATGTATACGGATATGATCCAGAAAGCAAAGGATGATGCGCAGCGCCAGAAATACGTAGATACGTTGTTTATGATCTATGACAAGCAGATACAATGTCACGGTGAAGATGAATATGTGTTAGGAAGAAAGGCGATCGATCTTTTAAAATATGGAAAGGATGCGGATATACCACAAGCACGAAAATATCTTGAAAGAACAATCCAGTTAAGCGGTGATAATGTATATCCTTACTATATACAAACGTATTTTAAATTACTCATCAACCAGGTGGGAAGAGAAGGTATCACTGCGGATCTTGTAAAACAAAAATATACGGAATTGTCTGCGCTGGTCGATAAGAATATTGCAAAGCCGGACAACAAACAGCTGCAGGCATTTAAAGATGTGAAGACAGTATTGGATGATATGTTCACACAAAATTTTGCGGATAAAAGTGATCCAACGGATTGCGCAAAACTACTGGAGATCTACAAAAAGAAATATGATGAAAAACCGAATGATCTTGAAACGGTAAGACTGGTG
This sequence comes from Bacteroidota bacterium, assembly GCA_028288625.1. Lineage (GTDB taxonomy): Bacteria > Bacteroidota > Bacteroidia > Chitinophagales > JADIYW01 > JADJSS01. The sequence continues at coordinate 22,120 of JAQBNI010000142.1, forward strand.
TATGTGAAAACAAAGGGCTGTGCGGATAGCTTGCTGAATATTGAGTTACTGAAAAAATTAAATGCGATGGATCCGGGTTACAGCTATGCCATTCGCCTGGGAAGTATTTACATGAAGAATAACCAGTTTGATGCGGCATATACATTATATGAAAATGCTGTGGGTAAGGAAGCAGATTCAAGTAAGAAGGCTGACCTGTATTATATCATGGCGAGTATAAGGGCGGATAAGAATGACTATCCGGCATCCCGTGAATTTGCAAGACAAGCATTGCAGTATAATCCAAATCTTGGAAAGGCTTATTTGCTGATCGGAACATTGTATGCAGCAAGCGGAAAATTATGTGGACCGGGAACCGGCTTCCAAAGCCAGATCGTCTTATGGCCTGCATTCGATAATTTTAAAAAGGCAATTGAAGTTGGGACGGATGATGTAAAAGAAGAAGCGAGAAAAATGATCTCTACCTATACGCAGTATTTACCTACAAAGTCAGAGATAACCGCGAAAAAATTAAGCGTTGGCGAATCTTATACCGTAAAATGCTGGATCAATGAAAGCACCACGGTACAGATCAAAGCAGGCGGTTCGACACCTCAAAAAAAAAATTAACACAGGTAAAAAAAGCACCTCAAAAAGCAAAATCAAAAAAATAAAATAATTTCCCCACGAATCCGGAAGCATACTTCCGGATTTTTTTATTTGATTAAATCGCAATTCATACTTCGTAATTTGTAATTTTACTGCGTGCTATATTCTTACGTAAAAGCGATCCATATTATTTTTGTTGTAAACTGGTTTGCTGCATTATTCTATATGCCGCGGTTATTTATTTATGCCGCTGAAGCTAACGAAAAGATTGAACCTGAAAGATCTTTCCTGATCACACAGCTGCAGCTGATGCAGCGAAGGCTGTGGTATATCATCGCGTGGCCGTCCGCTGTAATTACTTTGATCATCGGTTGCTGGATCGGAGTTCTTTATGGCTCGTTGCCGGATTGGCTTATCATCAAGATCGGCTTCGTGATCGGACTGTATATTTATTTTTTATTGTGTCATCAATTATTCCGCCAACAGCAAAAAAATATTTTTAAGTATTCTTCCAATAAACTCCGCATGTGGAACGAAGTCGCCACGATATTTTTATTTGCCATCGTTTTTTTAGCAGTGGTAAAAACAAGCCTGAGCTGGTTATCAGGTTTAACCGGGTTGGTTATTTTAATAATTTTATTGATGCTGGGAATAAATTTATATAAGAGGATGAGAAAGAAATAGCGCGAATATTTTCACTATCTCAATAAGTTGATCAGCATTACTCCGTTCAGGCAGATAATAATTACAGCGATCAGCCATACAATTACCTGCAGCAATTTACTGTTCACGAATTCCTTCATCTTGGTTTTATTGCTTGTGAACTGTATCAGCGGCACTACTGCAAAACTCAATTGTACAGATAAGATCACCTGGCTAAATATCAGCAGCCTGCCGGTTCCGTGTGTTCCGTATATTATGGAGACAATCAATGCGGGAACAACAGCAATTAAACGCGTTAACAGCCTTCGCATCCAGGGTTTTAATCTGATATCCAGGAATCCTTCCATCACAATTTGTCCGGCTAGTGTTCCTGTTAATGTAGAATTTTGTCCGCTTGCCAATAACGCAATTGCAAAAAATGTTGGAGCGAGGCTTGCTCCTAAAACAGGCTCCAGTAATTTATAAGCATCTGTAATATCCGCTACTTCTCTATGTCCTTTGTAATGAAATGCAGAGGCAGCTAAAATAAGTATCGCTGCGTTTATAAAAAAAGCGAGTAACAAAGCAACTGTCGAATCTATAGTAGCATATTTAACCGCCTGTTTTCTGCCTTCACCGGTTTTATCATAATTGCGTGTCTGTACGATGCTTGAATGCAAATATAAATTATGAGGCATCACTGTTGCGCCAAGTATTCCAATAGCAATATACAACATGTCGGAATGTGTGAGAATCTCTGTTTTCGGCAAGAGCCCGTACATCAAGGAAGAAAATTCCGGGCGCGACATTAGTAACTCATATGCAAAGCAGCAAAAGATAATAAAGATCAACCCTGCAACAAATGCTTCCAGGTACCGGAAGCCCCTGTTTTGCAATAACAATAAAACCAGCACATCCAGTATCGTAATAACAATACCAATCGTTATTGGAATGCCAAACAATAAATTTATGGCGATGGCAGAACCAATGACTTCTGCCAGATCACATGCAGCAATGGCGATCTCACACAATACCCATAAAATAAAACTGGTTGCTCTTGAATAGGAATCCTTGCATGCCTGCGCGAGATCTCTTCCTGTTGCGATACCTAATTTTAATGCAAGATGCTGAAGCACTATTGCAAATAAATTAGAAACTAAAATAACGGTTAGTAAAGTATAGCCAAATCGCGATCCTCCTTCGAGGTCGGTTGCCCAGTTTCCGGGATCCATATACCCTACAGCAACCATTAAGCCGGGACCGGTAAACGCAGCGAGCTTGCGCCATTTGGAACCTGTCTTTGGCACAGCAATACTGGCAAATGCTTCCGGTAAAGAAGAAACAGTCCGGTTAAGGCGCCAATTTTTTTGCTGATCAAACATAGGGTTCGCGGGATAATTTGCACAATGTTAAAAGATATTTCTTTAGGATACGAATATAATTTTTAGATTAGCCTAAACATTTCTCCATGAGTACACTCAGCGCAGTAGAAGAAAATTATCTCAAATATATATTTCAGCTAAGTGAAATATTTGAGAATGGTATTGTGAAGACGAATGATCTTGCATATAAACTCGATCATTCTGCAGCATCGGTGACGGATATGCTTAAAAAGCTATCGGAGAAAAAACTGGTGGCGTATAAAAAATATTACGGTGTTTCATTGACAAGAAATGGCTTAACCATTGCCGTACAGGTCTTGCGCAAACACAGGCTTTGGGAAACTTTCCTGGTAAAGAATTTAAAATTTACATGGGATAAGATCCATGAGATCGCTGAACAGCTGGAACACATACAATCTGATGAATTGATTGACAGGATGGACCAGTATTTAGGTTTTCCGAAATTTGATCCGCACGGAGATCCCATTCCGGATAAAGCGGGGAATATTTCCTTGCCGAATGTGGTTTGCCTTGCGGATGCGAAATTAAAAAAGCAATACCAGCTGGCAAATGTGAATGATGATTCTGCAGCATTTCTGAAGTATCTGAATAAAATTCAATTGAAATTAAATGATAAAGTAAAAATTCTGGATAAAGAAGAGTTTGATGAAACGATCCAGCTTTTAATCAACGATAAAAAACAATTAACCATCAGCAACGACGCGGCACATAATATGTGGGTGCGCTCTGTAAAGGAAATTTAAAATGAGTGTAAGTCTATATAATACGGATAGCTTGCCGGTGCCGGTAAAGATAATTGTGGAGTCCCGGAGATCCTCGCGCGTATCGCTGGGTAAGCAGGAAATAATTGTGCGGTTGCCAAAACATTTTTCCGTTGCGGATAAAGAAAAAACGCTGAAGCAATTTTTAGGTTGGGCAAAAAAGCAAATACAAGAAAAGGATTATTACAAGTCTGCTCTGCATTCCACAGATTATTATAAAGACCGCATCCTAAAAATTTATAACACGGAATTTAAAATTGAAATAGAGTATATCGTGGAAGGGAAGTGCAGGTTAAGTTATCGTGGTGACAATAGTTTAAAAATATATCTTCTACAAAGCCTGCCGGAAAAGAAACAGGTGCAGGAAATTCAGCGTTTCCTGTTACGGTTTACAGAAAAATATTTTTTGCCTGAAGTGCAGAAGAGGACGCTTTACTGGAACGACAATCATTTTAAAGAAAAGATTGGCAAGGTGGTTTTAAAACATACGATTTCATGCTGGGGAAGTTGTACGATTGAGCGGCGGGTGATGCTTTCTACAAAACTATTGCTCATGCCTCAGGAAGTGATCGACTATGTGATCATCCACGAGTTGGCACATTTAAAGGAAATGAATCACTCGCCGAAATTCTGGAAGCATGTAGAAGATGTAATGCCGGATTATAAAGTACACAGGAAGTGGCTGCAGCAGCATGGCAACAAGATCGATTTTTAATTAACAACTTTTTCGCATGAGTACAATAAAAAACAATTACGATGAGTTATTTTTAGATCATGAATTTGCCACGGAATTCTCAATAATTACAACCGAAAAATTTCTTAATACTAAAGATATTTTTGATGAAACAAAATTATCTCTCTTATTATCCGAAACCCGAAACTCGATAAAAGAAGAAATAACAAAAAAAAGGAAGTATCTATATATTCTAAATATTGTTTTAATTACACTATCTATATTTTTACAGTTAATTAAGATACACTGGGCTGTGTCTTTCAGTTTGGCAGTAATTTTAGTATTTGCGGGCATCGCTTTATCTATAATGTTATTTTCGGAAATAATAAGCGCAGCAGGCACAATTCACACGAAACAATTTAAAATTCAGACGGGATATAAAAGAAAATTTAATTACAAATACTCTATATCGAGTATTTATAAGCTAATGAATATTCTTTTTATCTCATTTTTATCAATCTTTTTAGGTTATGCATTTATATTTTCCTCGTTAAGTACATATAATAGTAAATATTTTTCGGAAACTTTATATGGTTTCAATTCAATGTATTTCTCGATAGTTACTTTTGCGACAGTGGGATATGGAGATATTGTTCCGAAATTAGGAATTGCTAGATTTATTGTATCAACAGAAATAATTACGGCATTTCTATTTATATCAATTTTTTTAACAACAACAATTTCTTGGGTAATCGGAACTGAAAAAAGCAAAGTCGAAGCATATCTTAAAAAAGAAGAAGACAAAATATTAAGAACTGAAATGATCATGAAAGCTGCTAAACTGGGCGAATATGGAAATATGGATGACTTAGTAAAAGAAGTACAAGAGCGTATAAATACTAAAAAAAATCTCAATAAAAACAGCGACTAGTCGCAACCGTTAGGTAAAAAAATCTATGTGTCCTATGTGGTTAATTATTTCCACACTTTTAATTTATCTTTGCAATATGAAAAAAGCGCTGTTTTATTTTTTACCGTTATGCATTTTTATTTCCTGCCGTTACAGCAAGACTCCGGAGACATTTTCCAATGCCGGTGTATCCATACAATACCCGGCATGGCTTTTTAAAACGGATGATGTTTATCCTGAAAAAAATACATTGCTGCAGCTTAAAAATAATTACCGGTCGGTTTATTTTATTTTAGTTGATCACGGAATGAAACCGGGTAACAATGGATTTGAGATCATGTGTGATTCTGCGATCAGCCAGCTCAAAAGAAATATAAAAGAACCCAATATCGAAAAACACGATTCCGATTTTACAACTGTCAATAATTTAAAATGCCGTGAGATGCAGATCTCCGGTGTAATGTCTTCCAAACAGCAGGATCACCGTTTTTTATTCGTGATAGATGTTTTTGAAACGCCGGAGGGTCATATTTACCAGACTGCCGGCTGGCTGCTCCGTCATAAACAGCAGCTATGGTTGAAAGATCTTCAGAAGTCGGCATACTCCCTAAAAACAAAAATTTAAACTAAGACCATAGTGGTTTTGTTTTACTTTTTATAACCATTTCCGCATTAAGATTTAACCTTTTTCAGCGTTTATATACGTAACTTTGTATATATTTTGGACAAACTAGAAAAAATATCTTCTACTGATCCGACAGCTGCAGAACGCAAGCAGGATCACATTCAGCTTGCTTTTGATTCGCAGGTGGAAAGTCTGCATCTCGATAAAAGATTTTCTTACGAACCCTTACTTTCCGCACATCCGGATAAAAATTTAAAACCGGTTTCTTTTTTGAATAGATCGTTGAAGATTCCGGTTTGGGTATCGAGCATGACAGGCGGAACTGAAAAAGCATTTACAATAAATTCAAATCTTGCAAGAGCGTGCAAGGCATTTGGCATGGGCATGGGATTGGGTTCGTGCAGGGCGCTTTTGGAAAGCGATGATCGCCTGAAAGATTTTGATTTCAGAAAGATCATCGGCGATGATCTGCCGTTTTATGCAAACATCGGTATAGCGCAGTTAGAGATGTTGCTGAAAGATAATGAGCTTTTCAAATTAGATCAGCTAATAGATAAATTACAGGCTGACGGTATTATTATACATGTTAATCCGTTGCAGGAATGGCTGCAACCGGAAGGTGATAAAATAACTGTAGCGCCCATTATAACGCTTCAGAAATTTTTAGATAAAACAAAACAAAAAGTCATCGTTAAAGAAGTGGGACAAGGAATTGGAAAAGAAAGCTTGCGGGCTTTAATGAAATTGCCTGTTGAAGTGATAGAGTTTGCAGCACACGGCGGAACAAATTTTTCCAAGCTTGAATTATTGCGCGGTGATAAACAAAAGCTGGAAGTCTTTAAGGAAATTTCACGCATCGGGCATAGCGCAGAAGAGATGACTGCATTTGTTAATGAAATAAATGAAGAAGAAGGTAATGCGGTTTTATGTAAACAGTTTATAATTTCCGGAGGCGTAAAAGATTTCCTTGACGGATATTATTTAATGAAAAAATTAAATGCAACTGCTGTGTACGGACAAGCATCAACATTATTGCAGTATGCAGAAAAATCTTATGAAGACCTAGAGCAATTCTTATATTACCAGGTGGAAGGATTGAAATTGGTGGATGCATTTTTTAAAGTGAGATAATAGTTTATTGAATGGAGATCAATAATCAAATACATAATTTAAAGTATTTAAAAGATGTTCGAAAAGAGTTGAGAAATGGTGCTACGGCATCAGAAAGACTTCTTTGGATGTTTCTAAGAGACAGGCAGCTCAAGGGAAAAAAATTCCGCAGACAACATAGTATAGATCATTTTATCGTAGATTTTTATTGTGCAGATTTACGGTTAGCTATTGAAATAGATGGCGGGATACATAAACTAAGAGAAGTTCAATTAAATGACAAGGAGAAAGAAGGAATTTTGGACTTCTATAATATTCGGTTGCTAAGATTTACAAACGAGGAAGTTTTAGATGATATTGAAAAAGTGTTATTGAAAATTGAACAGAGTCTATAACCACCCTTTTATTCCCTCCTGAATCAGGAGGGATGCAGACGTGGTGAATTGAAATTAGTTTTTTTGAAAAACGAAAGTTGAAATTGCACACTGATTCCCCTCCTTTCTTAGGAGGGGTTAGGGGTGGTAAGATTAAACGCATTTTTTAAAGTGAGATAATTTATGAAACAGATCAACGGTTACTCAAAGCTTACTAAAGAACAAAAGATCGATTGGCTCGTTGCTAATTATTTTAAAGGCGATGCATGCGTAAAGAATGAATTGATGAGTTACTGGCATGAAGATGTTCGTGTGCAAAAAATATTCGATGATTTCAGTGAGAACACACTCACAAATATGTACATGCCTTATGGAGTTGCGCCAAACTTTTTGATCAACGATGAATGGTATTGTTTGCCGATGGCAATTGAAGAAAGTTCAGTTGTGGCGGCTATGTCGAATGCAGGAAAATTCTGGAGCGAGCGCGGCGGATTTCATGCAGAAATTTTAGGAACCACAAAGATCGGGCAAGTGCACTTCACTTTTAAAGGCGATAAAGAAAAATTAAAAAATAATTTCTCGGATTTAAAAATAGAATTGCTGGAAGGTTCAAAATACCTTACCGTAAATATGGATGCGCGCGGCGGAGGTGTACTTGATGTGGAGCTTGTCGATATGACACAATATCTCGAAGATTATTATCAGTTAAAAGTAAGTCTCGAAACCTGCGATTCTATGGGCGCGAATTTTATAAATTCTGTGCTGGAAGAATATGCAAATCTACTGAAGGAATTTGTAGTGAGAAAAAATTTAGATGGAGAGCTGAAAATTATCCTTTCAATTGTTTCCAATTATACGCCGGATTGTTTAGTTCGTGCTTCCGTAGAATGTAAGATCGAAGATCTCGGAATTGTAGGTGGTTTACCGCCGCAGGAATTTGCAGAGAAATTCTCGATGGCAGTAAAAATTGCGGAAGTAGATCCACATCGTGCAACCACTCATAATAAAGGAATTTTTAACGGCGTCGATTCCCTCATCATTGCTACAGGAAATGATTTCCGCGCAGTGGAGGCATGCGGACATACATACGCCTCGCGCAACGGAAGATATGCGAGCCTTACACATTGCAGTTTAGATAACGGCATGTTTAAATTCTGGATAGATCTTCCGCTGGCTGTTGGAACGGTGGGTGGCTTAACGCAATTGCATCCGCTGGTGAAAAGAAGTTTGCAGATCTTAGGGAACCCGGATGCAAAACAACTCATGCAATTTTGCGCGGTAGCGGGATTGGCACAAAACTTTGGAGCGCTTCGCGCACTTACAACTGTGGGCATACAGCAGGGACATATGAAAATGCATTTGCTGAATATTTTAAATTACCTTGAAGCAACGGAAGAAGAAAAAAACCACGCACTTGAATACTTTAAAGACAAAGTAGTTTCATTTACAACCACTCGTGTTTTATTAGAGCAACTTCGCAGTGCGAAAAAAACTGCAAAGTAATTTAGGTGGAGTCTTTTTTCTCCTAATGACTAATTTCTAATGACCAATCAACTTCTCAAAGCAAACGGCAAGCTCTTATTAACCGGTGAATATTTTATTCTCGCTGGTGCAAAAGGTTTTGCCCTGCCCACTAAGTTCAACCAAACGCTAACGGTTGAACTATCTGACCAAAAAGGAATCTCATGGAAGAGTATAGATCATGAAAACAAAGTATGGTTTGAAGTGAAGTTTGATGAGAAACTAAATATCATCCACAGTACGGATAAAATTATCGGGGAGAAACTAAAAAATATTTTATCTCATCTGCCACTTACAACTTACAACTTACGACTTACGACTACACTCAACTTTCCCCGCGAATGGGGCTTGGGCAGCAGTTCAACTTTAATAAGCTTATTAGCCCAGTACTTTAAGGTTGATCCATATGAATTATTGGCAAAAACTTTCGGCGGCAGTGGTTATGATATCGCTTGCGCCACTTCCGGCAGTCCGCTTACTTACCAATTAAATGAAGGTCCCCCAATCATTACGCCTGTTGATTTTCATCCTTCCTTTTCATCTCATCTTTATTTTGTCTATCTCGGAAAAAAACAAAATTCAAGAGAAGGAATTGAGCATTATAAAAATATTTCTGAAAACAAATCTGATGCGATCGAACAGGTCACTGACATCACGAATAAATTAACCATCGCAAAAGAACTGGATGAGTTTTGTTATTATCTCGATGTGCATGAAAATTTGGTCTCACGCATTTTAAATCTTCCAAAAGTAAAGGATAAATATTTTGATGATTTTCCAGGTACCGTAAAATCACTGGGCGCATGGGGCGGTGATTTTGTTATGGTAGCCAGCGATGAATCTCCTGAATTGATCGAGCGGTATTTTAAGGAGAAAGGCTTCGATACTATTTTATCTTACGACGCAATGATTTTATAACCTTACTTTCTTTCCTGCACACAATTAATTTTGTATATTGGGCGGTTACCAAAAAACAGCTATTAAAATTATATCAGCCATCCTTCGTCATTATAAATTGGTATAATTTTTGCATAACAGAAGAGACTCTATGAAGATAACAGGCATAAAAAACCGCGCGGAAACTGCAAAGCAGCTATATCCTTACCAAGCAGAATATATAGAAAGAATTTTTCAGCATTTACTGGAAAATGAAAAACGTGAAAATATCGTTTTCCAATTGCCAACAGGCGGCGGAAAAACAGTCATCTTCTCTGAGATCTCGCGCAAATACATCGAACAATACCAGAAAAAAATTCTTATTCTCACCCATAGAATAGAATTGCTTAAACAGACTTCCAACGCTTTGGAAGAAGCGGGCATCCATTGCAAATTAATTACGAGTGAAGTGGAAGATATTCCGGATCAAGAGGAATATTTGTGTTTTCTAGCAATGGTGGAAACGCTGAACAATCGTTTGAAAGATGATGAAGAATATTTGCAGGATATTGATTTAGTGATCGTCGATGAAGCGCATTACAATTCCTTCCGTAAAATTTTTCATTATTTCAGAAATGCGATCATTCTTGGTGTAACCGCAACACCTTTAAGTTCTAACCAGAACTTACCGCTGCAGCAAAACTATAAAAAGCTGATCATCGGGGATTCTATAAAAGAATTAGTATCGAAAGGATATTTGAGTGATGCAACAACTTATACGTATGATGTTCATCTTGGAGGATTAAAAGTAGGTATCGATGGTGATTATACCGTAAGTTCTCTTGATCGTATCTATATGCATTTTGACATGCATGAAAAATTACTGCGCGCATACCAGGAAAAAGCAAAAGGAAAGAAGACGCTGATCTTTAACAGCTCTGTCGCCACTTCAAAATCGGTAGAGAAATTTTTATCGGATCAGGGCGTTTCTATTCGTCACCTTGACAGTACAAGCAACAAGCAGGATAGAAAAGATGTATTGCAATGGCTTAAGGAAACACCCGATGCAATTGTAACGAGTGTTGGAATTCTGACTACAGGTTTTGATGAGCCTACTGTTGAATGTATCATTTTAAATCGTGCAACACGTTCCCTGACTTTATATCACCAGATGATCGGTCGAGGCAGCCGGGTATTGCCAACTAAAAATCATTTCACTGTTATTGATCTTGGAAATAATGCGAGACGTTTAGGCTTATGGCAGGATTTTATCGATTGGAGAGATGTATTCGTCAATCCTGAAAAATTCCTCGAGCATTTATACGAACGCGAATTGCAAATGGAAAAAGGTTTGATATACGATCTTCCTGATACTGTAAAAGAGCTTTTTCCGAATACAGCAGATTTCGATTTCGACATGGAGAAAGTGTATTACTCTTTGTATAACAAGGGAAAGAAAACACTGGAGTCGCTGGATATTTCGATCGAAAATCATTTTCAGCGTGTAAAAGAAAATTCCACAAACTACCTTGATACGCTGCCGCTGATCAGTTCATTACAGGATGAGATACAATACAGGCTGAATGTTTATATCAGCTGCTTAAGCAAGGCAACAAGAAATTATTTCAATTATCTCCTGGAAAATTATAACGAGAAATTGCACGCGAAACTAAAAGGTGCGTTGCCGTTCAGCGAAGAATAAAATCTAAACGTAATTCTGAAAATTTATTTCTTCCCATATTCTTCAAAAGACGTATCTGGTGCAGCACCTGTAATATGACTACGTTTTTTGCTATATCCGAAATACACTACAAAGCCAATTACCAGCCACACAACTAATCTTATCCATGTATCTATAGGTAAGAAGACCATCATAAATAAACATACGGCAATTCCAAGTATCGGAATAAGCGGAACCAGCGGCGTTCTGAATGCTCTTGGTGCATTCGGCATTTTGTGGCGCAGGATCATTACCCCGAAGCAAACTAATATAAATGCAAATAGTGTTCCGATGCTCGTCATTTCACCTACCACTCTTCCAGGAACAAATGCAGCAAATAGACTCACAAATAAAGCAAACAGCATGTTAGATTTAAAAGGAGTGTGGAATTTAGGATGGACATCAGAAAAAACCTTAGGAATCAATCCATCTCTCGACATAGAATAAAAAACTCTTGATTGTCCTAACAATAACACCAATATTACTGAAGAGTATCCTGCAAGGATAGCAACTATAACTCCTTGCTTTAACCATACAAATGGTGTGTGGTCAATTGCCACTGCAACCGGTGCTATGCCGTCCTGTCCTTTAAATTCAGTATAGTTTGCTAACCCCGTCATCACGTATGCAAACAAAATATACAAGACTGTGCAGATCGCTAACGAACCCAGGATACCGATCGGCATATTGCGTTTCGGATTTTTTGTTTCCTGTGCTGCAGTGCTCACGGCATCAAATCCTATGTATGCAAAAAATACGATTGCAGCAGCTCTCACAATTCCGCTCCAGCCATACTCTCCGAATTTCCCCGTGTTCTGAATAATGTAAGGAACGTGGTTAGCAGGATTCATGTATTTCCATCCTAAAATAATAAAAGCAAAAACAACAATTAATTTAAGGATTACGATGAAGGTGGTAAATGCAGTGGATTCTTTAATGCCTCTTGCAAGAATTAGTGAAACGGTTACAACAATAAATACAGCAGGCAAATTCACCATACCATGGACCACTGTACCATTGGCTAATGTTGCCGAATCAAAAGGCGACATCACCAATTGCGGTGGAAGATCAATTCCGAAATTTGAAAATAACTTTACAAGGTAACGGCTCCAGCTTATAGAAACCGTGGCAGCTCCCACGGCATATTCCAATACAAGGTCCCAGCCAATGATCCATGCAACGAGTTCACCCATTGTAGCATATGAATAAGTATACGCGCTTCCCGCGATTGGGATCATCGAGGCAAATTCTGCATAGCATAAACCGGCAAATGCACAGCCTATACCGGCAATAATAAAAGATAATGTGATCGCAGGACCGGCATTATTCGCAGCAGCAACTCCCGTAATAGAAAATAATCCTGCGCCGATGATGGCACCAATCCCTAAAGCGATCAGCCCGCGTGCGGTGAGTGTTTTCTTTAAACCTTTTTCAGATTCATCGGCTTCTAATATTAATTGATTTAAGGGTTTTCTAGCGAATAAATTTGCCATAGGAAGAATTATAGTTAATGGAATTTCTGAATTTGTGAATGAATATATTGAAAAATAATCAGAACCAAGAATCAGGAAGCAAGAATCATGTATCCGGGTTCCTTTCCGTGGCATTACAAGAACTTATCTCCTTTCTTCATTTTGATATCATGCGTAAATTCCTTGATGCGCTGCTCTTCATCCTTGCTGCAGATCAGCAGTACATCTTCGGTATCTACAACGATAAAATTTTCAAGACCTTGTATAACAACTAGCTTTTCATGAGGTACATTGATGATGTTGTTGTTGGAATCATATACCACAACATTTTTTCCATTCACCGCATTCTGTAAGTAATCCTTATCTTTCTCTGCATACAAAGAAGCCCACGTTCCAAGATCACTCCAGCCAAAGCTTGAGGGCAGCGTATATACATTGTCTGCAATTTCCATCACACCATAATCAATGGAAATACTCGGGCAGGTAATAAAAGCTTTTTCAACGGCTGCTCTTTCTCCGGGAGTAAATATTTTATCTTCCACTTCCACAAACGCATCATACACTTCAATTAAATTTTTTTCAAGCGCACTTAAAATACTTTTTACGTTCCAGATAAATATTCCGCCATTCCACAGAAAATCACCACTTGCAAGAAATTGTTCAGCAACATCTTTTTGCGGCTTCTCCGTAAACGTTTTTACTTTGTGAATTCCTGGACTGGCTTCTTCTTCGTAATACTGGATATAACCATAACCGGTATCCGGTCTTGTTGGACGAATGCCTAAAGTAGCTAATGCATTATTTTTGGAAACAAAATCCAGTGCAAGTTCCGCGATCCGCACAAACTCTTCTTCATCCAGAATAATATGATCTGATGGTGCTACAATAATATTCGCGTCGGGATTAAGCTTGTTGATCTTAAAAGCACTGTAGGCGATACACGGCGCGGTATTTTTTCTTGCAGGTTCCGTGAGAATTTGCTGATCTGTAATATCAGGTAATTGTTGCTTAACATGACTTATATAGTCTGTATGTGTGAGAATGAAAATATTTTCTTTCGGACATATTTTCAGGAAGCGATCGTAGGTGGATTGTATAAGTGTTCTGCCTGTTCCGAGTATATCAAGGAATTGCTTAGGACCGGCTGTTCTGCTTGCAGGCCAAAAGCGGCTCCCGATCCCTCCTGCCATGATTGCTGCATACGTATTCTTGTTCATAGTTGGTTCACAAAGGTAACAAATTGAATCACCAATGACATGGAATAACGGTAATTAGTGAGCATCTAAATTATACAATTAATTAAAAGTTACATAATCAATTTTAACAGTCGGAATCAAGGCGTTTCGGTAATTTTGAGTATATTAAAGTGATAATTTCGTCCATCCTGTTGTGATGGCGTTTTTATTGTAACAAATTATATATGAGTGTTCAACCAATTTCAATTACAAGCGCGCTAAAAGAGTATTTCGGATTTGAAAAATTTAAAGGCAACCAGCAAACTATTATAGAAAGCATATTAGCAGGTAAAGATACATTTGTAATCATGCCAACCGGTGGCGGCAAGTCATTGTGCTACCAGTTACCCGCAATTATTTCTGAAGGCACCGCGATCATTGTTTCTCCTCTTATTGCATTAATGAAAAACCAGGTGGATTTGATCCGGGGTTACAGCAGTACGGATAGCATTGCGCATTTTATTAATTCGCAGTTGAACAAGGCGCAGATCACACAGGTAAAAAAAGACATTACAACAGGCAAATGCAAGTTGTTATATGTGGCTCCTGAATCTTTAGTGAAACAGGAAAATATTGACTTCCTTAAAACCATAAAAATTTCTTTTGTTGCCGTAGACGAAGCGCATTGCATTTCTGAATGGGGTCATGATTTTCGTCCTGAATATCGCAAGATAAAAAGCATGCTTGGAGAAATTGAAGACAATATTCCACTCGTTGCATTGACAGCAACTGCAACGCCTAAAGTGCAATCCGATATTGTGAAAACGCTCGGAATGAAAGATCCGCATATCTATATCTCATCTTTCTTACGCGAGAATTTATATTACGAAATAAAAAGTAAAACCAGCAAGCAGGATGCGATAAAGGATATTATTAAGTACATTAAAAAAGACGGACATAAATCCGGTATCATTTATTGTTTGAGCAGAAATTCTACGGAAGAGCTTGCAGAAGTATTACAGGTGAATGGAATTAATGCAGCGGCTTATCATGCAGGCTTGGATCCACATGTTCGCAGTGAGCGACAAGATCAATTCTTAATGGAAGATGTTGAAGTGATCGTAGCGACGATCGCATTCGGAATGGGAATAGATAAGCCGGATGTGCGTTTTGTGATTCACTTTGATATTCCAAAATCACTGGAAAATTATTACCAGGAAACCGGTCGTGCAGGCAGAGATGGATTGGAAGGAAATTGCATTGCATATTTTTCTCCTAAAGAAATTCATAAGTTCGAGAAATTTATTTTATCGAATAAGGAAAAATCTGTTGCGGAAAAAGAGATCGCAGTGATGCAGCTGAGTGAAGTGGAGGCTTATGCTGAAAGCGGTGAGTGCAGGAAGAAATTGGTATTGCATTATTTCGGTGAAGAAATGAATAACTGCGGAAGCTGTGATAATTGCCTGCATCCGAAGGAACAAATAGAAGCGAAAGAAGAGATCAAGCTTGCATTGCAGGTGGTAGCGGAAACAAACGAGCGTGTGAATATTCCAAGCGTTATAAATATTTTAACGGGTAGAAAATCCGCAGACATTACCACGAATAATTACGACAAAATAAAGATTTTCGGCAAGGGTGCAGAACGCGATATGTTGTTCTGGAATTCTGTAGTTAGAAAAGCGATACTCGGGAATTTACTGGAAAAAGATATTGAGCAATACGGCGTTTTAAAATTAACGGAAGAAGGAAAAAAATTCATTAAGAAACCTGTATCCGCAAAGATCGTATTGAATCATAAATTTGAAGACGGCGAGGATGATGATGATGTGCAATTGAATGGAAAAGCGAATGCTATCGAGCCACAATTGTTTGCGCTTTTAAAAGACATCAGGAAATCTGTCGCGAAAAAAATGAGCGTTCCTACGTATGTCGTTTTCCAGGATCCTTCTTTAGAAGAAATGGCGACGCTGTTCCCGATCACGCTGGAGGAACTGAGCAATATCACAGGCGTGAGCAACGGTAAGGCACAACGCTTTGGTAAAGAATTCTGTGCAGCAATCGCAAAGTATGTAGAGGATAATAATATTGAGCGCTTCGCGGATTTCGACAATATTAAATCGGCACACAAGAATTCGAGCACGAAGGTGAATATCATTAAATCCATTGATAAAAAAATGCCGCTCGAGCACATCGCAAGTTCTTTCGGTTTGCAGATGGATGACCTGATCACAGAGCTGGAAACTATTGTAAGCTCTGGTACGAAGGTAAATATCAATTATTATTTGCAAGACGCAGTGGATGAAGATATCCAGGAAGAAATTCACGATTACTTTATGCAGGCGGAAACCGACGATGTAAATATCGCTTTCAAAAAACTAAAAGCAGAAGACATTGAGCTTCGCGAGATACAATTAGTGCGTCTGAAATTTTTAAGTGAAGTGGCGAATTAATAAGTAAACTCTACCAGGT